>NZ_JBCFQL010000001.1:0-433320 GCF_041729725.1 Flavobacterium zubiriense
CAGGGATCGAACCAGGGACACATGGATTTTCAGTCCATTGCTCTACCATCTGAGCTAAGGTACCGTGCTTGTTGCGGGTGCAAATATAGAACCATTTTTAATATATCCAAAACATTTTTATGAAAAAATCTATTCGTACCTTCGCCAAACCAAAAGTCAAAATATGATATTAACTGTTGATGTGGGGAATACCCGAATTAAAGCCGCTGTTTTTGAGGGAGATACCCATTTGGAAAGTTTTGTTTTTGATAAAATCGAGCTTGAAAAAAAGATTAAAAAAATTTTAGAAAAATTTGAAACAATAGATTATTTGGTTGTTTCATTGGTAGGAGATGTCGAAAAACAATCTTTTGTAGCATTCGAAAATCAGGTTAAAGTTCATTTTGTTTCTCATCAAGATACTTTTCCATTTATCAATAATTATGGAACTCCAAAAACTTTAGGAATCGATCGCATGGTGCTGGCCGCGGGAGCTACTTTATTGTATCCCAATCAAAACCGATTGGTAATTGATGCAGGAACTTGTATTACTTATGATTTTATTGATGAAAAAAATGTGTATCAGGGTGGTGCCATTGCGCCAGGTTTCCGATTACGTTATGAATCTTTGCATCAGTTTACAGCAAAATTGCCGTTGTTGACTTTGCAAAGTCCGGAAACTTACATAGGAAAATCAACTTCAGAATCCATACATTCAGGTGTGGTAAACGGATTGGTCTATGAGATTGACGGTTTTATAGATGAATATAAGGCAGCTTGTAAAAATATTATCATAATTTTAACGGGTGGTGATGCAGTTTTTTTGGCTAAACGATTAAAAAATACCATATTTGCCAATTCAAATTTCCTATTGGAAAGTTTGAACCAAACATTTCAATATAAAATCAAAAATGATTAGAAAAATTATATCAAGCCTTTGCTTACTTTTGTCTCTAGCGTCTTTTGCCCAAGAAGGGACTTCGTCACCTTATTCTTTTTACGGAATTGGAGATGTAAGGTTTAAAGGTACTGTAGAGAGCCGTTCTATGGGTGGAGTTCAGGTGGAACAAGATAGTATTCATCTCAACTTAGATAATCCAGCTAGTTATTCTCATCTAAAATTAACCACTTTTACTGTTGGAGGAACGTATAATTCAACCACTTTAAAAAATGATTCTAGTTCAGAAAAAGCTACAAGAACAACATTTGATTATTTGGCTGTAGGATTGCCTATGGGTAAATTAGGTGTTGGCTTTGGTTTGATACCTTATTCTTCTGTGGGTTACAAAATAGAAGTTATTCCAACCGCGATAGGCGACCCAGGTAGTCGTGATAATGGTACAGGAGGCATGAATAAAGCTTTTTTAGGCGCTTCTTATAAGATAGTTCCAAATTTCAGTGTGGGTGCTAATGTAGATTATAATTTTGGTCGAATTGAAACTACTAATACACAATTTGTAAATGGAGTTGCTACGGGAAGTCGTGAGTTAAATAGAGCTGATTTGTCTGGTGTGAACTTTAATTTTGGTGCCATGTATCAGGCTAAATTGAATAAAAAATTAAGTTTATTTAGTAGTTTGAGTTACAAATTAGAGAGTAAATTAGCTTCAAATAATACTAGAAATATTGCAGTAGTAAGTTTTAATTCAAATTTTGAATTTGCTTCAGTACAAAGTGCAGATGAAGAAGTATTTGAGAAAACCTTGACCTTACCTAGTGAATTAAAAATTGGATTTGGAGTAGGGGAATCTAAAAAATGGTTAGTAGGAACACAATTTATTTCGGCTAGCCAAGGTGATTTAGCAAATACTTATAATACATCATCTAGAGCTTCTTATGAAAAAGCGACGAAATACAGCATTGGAGGTTATTTTATACCTAATTACAATTCGTTTACCAGTTATGCTAAAAGAATTGTGTACAGAGCAGGTCTAAAATACGAACAAACTGGATTAGTAATCGATTCCGAATCGATTAAAGATAAAGGAGTGAGTTTTGGATTGGGATTGCCAGTTACAGGAAGTTTTTCTAATATTAATTTGGGTTTCGAATTTGGAAAACGAGGTACTACTTCTGCGGGTTTAATAGAAGAAAATTATGCTAAATTTAGCGTAGGTCTTTCGTTTAACGACAGATGGTTTGTTAAGAGAAAATTTGATTAATAATTGCTCACGAGTAATAATTTCTATATAGTACCATTTTGTCTATGTTTTTATTAAAAAAAGATAAATTTTTTCCAGTAGTCATGGCCTGTGCTGTGACTCTGTTTTTTGGGTGCGAAAGTAATTTTAAAAAAGTCCAACAGAATAATTTTACTGAATTTACTCCTACAGGAGATGCGGATAAAGTAAATTTAAAATATACCGATTCAGGGTTTATAAAAATCGTTTTGGTAAGTTCTAAGATGCTGGATTATGCAGCGGTAGATTTTCCGTTTACTGAATTCCCAAAAGGGATTGATGTTACCATATATGACAAGAACGCAAAGGAAACTCATGTAACTTCAAATTATGCCATTTCTTATAAACAAACAAATATTATCGATTTACAAGGAAAGGTAAAAATTGTTTCGCAAGATGGACAAATGTTAGAAACCGAGCAATTGTATTACGACCAGAAAAATGAATGGTTTTTTACCGAGAAAAAGTTTAAATTTACGGATCTAAAAGGAGTCTCGAACGGTCAGGGAATCGATTTTAGTAAAGACTTTAAAGTGATTAACTCCCAAAGAATAACCGGCGAAGTACTAACAGCTGAATAATTATCAATTTTTTATAGTATGACTTTATTAAAATACACACCCTACGTTTATCTTATTTTAGCAGCATTTTTCATTTACGATGCTGTAGAAAAATGGAATGTTGAAGGAGCAACTCCTATTTTGAGCCTTTTAATGGCAGGCTTGGGAATTTTTATGTTTTTCTTTAGAAAAAGATTTGCAAAAAAAATGCAAGACCGTAGCAACCATAAATCCTAATTTATGGAAATTAGTATTATCATACTATGTCTAATACTATCTGCTTTTTTTTCAGGAATGGAAATAGCATTCGTTTCTTCAAATAAAATTTATCTTGAAATCGAAAAGAAACAAGATAGTTTTATTTCTGAAATTCTAACAAAACTTACCGAAAAACCGTCCAAGTTTATTGCAGCCATGCTTATTGGTAACAATATAACCTTGGTTATTTATGGTTTTTTTATGGGCGACCTTTTAATGGATTGGATACAATCATTGGGTTATTCTTTTTCTGATTTTTTGAATTTGTTTATCCAAACCGTTCTTTCCACTTTGATTGTTTTAATAACAGCAGAGTTTTTTCCAAAAGTATTTTTTCAGATTTATTCCAATGTTTTAATCAAGTTTTTTGCCGTTCCAGCTTATGGGTTTTACCTGCTTTTTTATTTTATTTCCACTTTTATTATTTGGGTTTCCGATTTTATTTTGAAGAAATTTTTTAGAACCGAGGGAGACCAAATTCAATTGTATTTTTCTAAAATAGAGCTAGGGAATTACATCACTGAGCAAATGAGTACCGTGGAAGATAGTGAAGAAGTAGATTCGGAAATTCAAATTTTCCAAAACGCACTGGAGTTTTCGGGAGTAAAAGCCCGGGATATTATGAGTCCTCGTACTGAAATTGTAGCGGTCGATTTGTATGATTCCGTTACAGAGCTTAAAGAATTATTTGTGGCTACGGGTTATTCTAAAATTGTGGTTTACGAGAATTCATTGGACGAAATTATCGGTTATGTACATTCTTTTGATTTGTTCAAAAAGCCAAAAAACATCAAATCGGTAGTTATTCCTGTTGAATTTGTACCAGAAACCATTTATATTAAAGAAGTGCTGGATTTGCTGATTAAAAAGCGAAAAAGTGTGGCTGTAGTATTAGACGAATATGGAGGAACTTCGGGGATGATTACAATAGAAGATATTGTGGAGGAACTTTTTGGAGAAATTGAAGACGAGCACGATTTAGATGAAGAATTAATCGAAAAAGAATTGGAAGAAGATGTTTATCTTTTTTCGGCGCGTTTTGATGTAGAATATTTAAATCAAACGTATAAGTTACAAATTCCTGAGAGCGATTCTTATGGAACATTGGGCGGTTTTATTGTTGATTTTACAAAAGAGATTCCCCTAAAAGGCGATGTAATTGCTATTGGAAACTATCATTTTGTAATTGAAGAGGCAACAAATAAAAAAATTGAATTAGTGAAAATGACCGTAAAAGAGTGATTTTTTTAGAAAAACAAAAAATCTTTTAAAATAAAACGTTACTTGTATTATTATTAACTAGATAATTGTATTTTCGCAAACTGAATATAAAATAAACAACAATAAAAATGGCAGTTTTATCAAAAATTAGACAGCGTTCCGCTTTAATGATTGCAGTTATAGCATTAGCTTTATTTGCATTTATCATTGGTGATTTATTTAAAAGTGGTGGCTTTAGTAGTGCCTCACAAGATGTAGGAAGCATCAATGGAAAAGATATTTCATTTGAGAGTTTTAGACTTAAAGTAAGTGATGTTGAAAAAAGTGGACAAGGAATCACTTCCACAGCAGCGGCTAACAGAGTTTGGGAACAAGAAGTTTCAGTAGCTTTATTATCTGATGAATTTGATAAATTAGGATTAAGAGTTGGCGAAAAACACATTATAGAAATCTTAAAAGCAGATCAAAATATCGGTCAAAACCCAATGTTTTTGAATGCTGCTGGAATGTTTGATTTGGCTAAATTTAAAGAATACTTTAAAACAAATCCAGCACAAGCTGAGTTTTTGAAACAAAGAGAAAAAGATGCAGAATTAAATGCAAAATACCAAATTTACAGTACTCTAATAAAATCAGCATCTTATACTACTCAAGCTGAAGGTAAATTAAAGTATGAAATGGAAGCTAATAAAGCTAATTTTTCATACGTAGGAGCATTATATTCTTCGATTAAAGACAGTGATGTAAAAGTGACTGATGCTGAGATTTTAGATTACATGAAGAAAGATGAAAAAACGTTCAAAGCAGAAGAATCTCGTGCTGTTGAATATGTTTTAATTGAAGATAAAGCTTCAGCAGCTGATGTAGCTGAGGTTAAAACAAGAATCAATTCATTGTTATCTGGAAGTGTGGTATACAACCAAGGGACTGGTAAAAATGATACTGTAGCAGGTTTTAGAACTACTAGTAATGTGATTGAATTTGTAAATTCAAATTCAGATATCCCTTATGATTCTACTTATGTGGCTAAGAAAGATTTACCTGCTATAGATGCAGATCAATTATTTAATTTGGCTCCAGGTGCAGTGTATGGTCCTTATGTTTTTGGAGATTACTACTGTATTTCAAAATCGTTAGGTAAGAAGTTAGGAGTGAATGCTAAAGCAAGTCATATCTTAATTAGTTATGAAGGAGCTCAAGTTCCAAATCAAAAAGAGAAAAGAACAAAAGAAGAAGCTAAGATTAAAGCGGAAGAGATTTTAGCCCAAGTTAATGCTAATCCTGATGGATTTATGATGTTGGCTTTCCAATATTCTGATGATTCATCTTCTCAACAAGGTGGTGATTTAGGTTATTTTGGTCCAAACCAAATGGTAAAGCCTTTCAATGATTTTGTATTCAACAACGGTATTGGAAAAATTGGTTTAGTAGAAACGCCTTTTGGATTCCACATTATAAAAGTTACAGATAAGCAAGACGGAATTCGTTTGGCTACAGTGGCTCAAAAATTAGAAGCATCTGAAGCGACTTCTGATAAAATCTTTACTCAGGCAACTCAATTCGAAATGAAAGCGGCTGAAGGTGATTTTAATAAAGTAGCTAAAGAAATGAAATTGACTGTGACTCCTGGAGTTTCAGTAAAAGCAATGGATGAGAATTTTGGTCCTTTAGGAAACCAAAGAGCTATTGTAAGATGGGCATTTGAAGGCGATACAAAAGTAGGGTCAGTAAAACGTTTTGAAGTAGCTAATTTAGGTCACGTAATTGCAAAAGTTAAAGATATTGACGATTCTGGATTTGCTCCATTAGATCAAGTAAGACCTTTTATCGAAACGAAATTGAAAAAGACTAAAAAAGCAGAAATGCTTAAAGCTAAAATGACAGCTGGTTCTCTAGAAGCGATTGCTAAAGCTACAAGAACTAAAGTAGAACAAGCGGCTAATGTTACTTTAGACAATCCAGTTTTAAACGGTGGAGTAGGTCAAGAGCCAAGAGTGGTAGGAACTGCATTTGCTTTAGCAGCTAATAAAACTTCAGCTCCTATTGAAGGAAATACAGGAGTTTACGTAGTTAAAACAACAAGTGTTGTTAAAGCTCCAGCAGTAAAAGATGTAAGTCCATATATCGCTAAATTAAAAGCACAATCAGCAGGAGATGTAAACAGAGTGTTACCGGCTCTTAAAGATATTGCTGATATTAAAGACAATAGAAAACAATTCAATTACTAGTTTTATAGTGTAAGATTAATTTTAATTTCATAAAAAAACGTCCCGAATGAAAATTCGGGACGTTTTTTTATGCTTTTTAGCCAGCCGCCACTTCGAGTGGTTTTGGATAATAATGCGACAGCATTAGTATTCAAAATTGTATCGAGAAGTATTTTTTTTATGCAAAAAGTTCTCGATACTTTTCATTAAAAAAAGCTGTCGCGTTTTTTAATGAAAAACTCGAACTGACAAACATAAATTTTTATTTATTGATGAACTATTTTAAAAATTATTGGTATTACTCCAATATCATATCCTTATAAGGAATGATAGTTTTAAAACCTTTGGAAGAAAAATAAGTAACAGGGTTTATTTCGGAAACAACCATAATAAAATCGCCCCCCCATGCACCTAGACTTTTTATTTCACCAATAAAATCAGAAAATAAATCCTCTTTTACGGTAGCAGTTTCTAAAATAGTACTCATAATCGCTTCATGTTTTGCTATTGCAACAGCCATTGCATTGCTGTTTTTTGCATGAATGATTTCCAGAGTTAATTTGTCTATTTTCACAATGTTTTTTTCGGTATCTGCTATTTTGTTTTTTTGGTAATTGGCTATGGCTGTTTTACTGCTTTGTTTTTTATTCAAATACACAAAGTAAATGGTATCGGTAAAATTAGGAGTAAAGAGTACAGCATCTACTTTTGGTTTTCCTTGTTTCAATTGGTAGGTGATAGGTGTGTTATTTTGTGCACAAGCAATGTCATAACCGCTACCGCCAAAACTGTTATTCAATAATATATAAGCATCGATTTCTAACCATTGTGCAATATTATTGATAAGTGAAGAAGAAGTGCCCAATCCCCATTTTTTTGGAAAAGTCAATTCGGTAGTGATTTGATAGCCTTTTGTCTGTTCAATGAAATCAGGATTTAAAAGATAGGCTTCATGCAGAATCTTTAATAAGGTTTTCTTAGTAGATTCTTCCTCTGTTTCGATTGGGTTTTTAATTTCTGAAAAAGTGAGCGTATCTTCAAACCAAATACTTCCATCAGCATCATAACTTTTCCAGATGATTCCTGGATTTTTCGTTTCTTCAACAATTAAATTTTGACCAAATTTTGTTGGCAATGCGAAAGCCTTAGCACCGTCTAATACAAGATATTCAGCAGTGATTAATAATTTTCCGTTGCTGTAAAATGTTTGTTTTGTGTTCATCTCCAAATTGAATTAGAATTCGTTCTAGTATGATTATTTCCTTAGACTTTCAATAAAGTTGACTACTCCACTGTGCGATACTATGTTATTTTTAAAATGTTTTTGTATAGCATCACGTTCTTCGTTTGTAGCTTCAAATTGGTTTAAAATATTATTCAAGTGCATTTTCATGTGTCCGTCCTGAATTCCTGTTGTGGTTAACGAACGCAAAGCAGCAAAATTTTGTGCTAATCCTGCAACGGCAACAATTTCCATCAATTGGCTAGCGGATGGATTTTCGAGCATTTCTAACGAAAGTTTGACCAAAGGATGCAAACTCGTTAACCCGCCTACAGTTCCTAAAGCTAAAGGAACTTCGAGCCAAAAATTAAAAATTCCGTTTTCTATTTTGGCATGAGACAAACTGCTGTATTGTCCATTTTTAGCCGCATAAGCATGGATTCCCGCTTCTACAGCTCTAAAATCATTACCGGTTGCTAATATTACTGCGTCAATGCCGTTCATGATTCCTTTGTTGTGAGTTACAGCCCGAAAAGGCTCTACTTCGGCAATTTGTACCGCCTGAACAAAACGCTCTGCAAAAACCTGAGGATTCGGAATGTGTTTTTCTGCCAAATCTTCTATCGGACAGGAAACTTCGGCTCTCACGATACAATTTGGAACATAGTTCGAAAGAATGCTCATGATTACTTCGATGTTTTTTTCTTCTTCTGTAAAAAATTCGTAAGCCTGAGCTTCCGTTTTTAAGATATTGGCAAACTGCTCTAAGCAAGAATTGATAAAATTAGCGCCCATGCTGTCTTTGGTTTCAAAAGTAGCATGAAGCTGAAAATAATTGGGCAATAATTGGGTTTTGTTTTCTAGTGTAATATCCAGAATTCCGCCACCGCGTTGTTGCATGTTTTTAGTAATATTTTCGGTTTCTGAGAAAAATTTAGTTTTGGTTTGAACAAAGAATAATTCCAGTTTAGAAACATCGCCTTTGAATAAAAAATGAACCTGACCAATTTTTTCAGTATTGATAATTGTAGTTTTAAAACCGCCTCTAGTTGCCCAAAATTTAGCCGATTTAGAAGCTGCAGCAACTACCGAACTTTCTTCAATCGCCATCGGGATGGTGTGATACGTATCATTAATTAAAAAATTAGGAGCAACACCCAGCGGAATGTAGAAATTACTAATGGTATTTTCTATAAATTCGTCGTGTAGTTTTTGAAGTTTTTCGTCACTATTCCAGTATTTTTTTAATAATTGGATTGCATTTGTAGGATTTGAAAAATAAGTTGTTGCTATCCAGTTTATTTTTTCTTCTTTTGATAGTTTTGAGAATCCTGCTATGGCTTTATTCATTTTCAATTGATTATAAGGTAATGAGGTACAAAGATACGTTTTAGGAGTTTTATTTTTAATTAATTTGTAGTCAATAAATAAGATTAATGTTATTTATTTGTTGAATAAAAATGAATTTAATGGGAGATAATTGCCTTTTTTTTATTAAAATTGAAATTATTTTATTTGAACCCATAGATTATGAATCATAAGCTGCTTTCCTTCGTTTTGTTTTTGTTGAGTATGGTTGTTTTTGCACAACAAAAAATAACCGTTGAGTCTATTTATCGAGGGGCTTTTCGCACTCAGGATATGGACGAATTGCATTCGTTAAAAAAATCCAATCAATACACGGTTTTGAATTTCAATCAGGCAGCACAGTCCACGCAGATTGATTTGTATGATTTTGCTAGTTTGCAAAAAATAGCCACCATTATTGATTCTAATAATCATAAAGACATGCCAGCGATTGATGGTTACACTTTTGATTCGGATGAAAAAAAGCTTTTGTTGGCGTGTAATTCCAGCCCTATTTACCGCCATTCTTTTACCGCTGATTATTATTTGTATGATATTTCGAAAAAGGAATTAACGAAGTTGTTTGATCTCCAAATTCAGGAACCAACTTTTTCTCCTGATGGAAGTAAGATTGCTTTTGCTAAAGAAAATAATTTATATGTTTATGATATAGCATCAAAAACGACCACGCAGATTACTGCTGATGGAAAGAAAAATGCAATTATCAACGGAATTTGCGACTGGGTTTATGAAGAAGAATTTGCTTTTGTCCGCGCTTTTGATTGGTCAAGTGATAGTAAAAAAATAGCTTTTATCCGATTTGATGAGTCGGAAGTACCTGAATTTTCAATGACGGTTTTCAATCAGCAATTGTATCCTGAAGTAGAAACTTTTAAATACCCAAAAGCAGGCGAGAAAAATTCGCAGGTTTCATTACATATTTTTGATTTGGTGTCGAAAGATTCAAAAATGGTGGATTTGAGTAACTATTCTGATTTTTATATTGCTAGAATGAAATGGACCAATGATGCCAATGTGTTATCGGCTCAGGTTTTAAATCGCCATCAAAATAATTTAGACTTGCTTTTTATTGATGGAAGTTCAGCAGCTAAAAAAGTAGTTTTGAACGAAAAAGACAAAGCTTACATTGATGTTACCGATAATCTCACTTTTCTAAAAGACAATAGTTTTATCTGGACTAGCGAAAAAGATGGGTTTAATCATATTTACTATTATGATAAAACGGGAAAGCTAAAGAATCAAGTAACCAAAGGAAATTGGGAAATCACAAAGTTTTATGGATTCGACGAAAAAACCAATACGGTGTTTTATCAGTCCACCGAAAACGGTTCGATTAACAGAGGTGTTTATAAAACAGGATTGAATGGAAAAAATAAAGTGGCTTTGTCTAATGAATTAGGAACTAATGAAGCCACTTTTAGTCCAAATTTCGATTACTATATTCGTGCTTTTTCCAGCGTGAATCAGCCTACTACTTATACTTTGAATGAAGTAAAATCAGCTAAGGAATTGAAAGTTATTGAAAATAATGCTGCTTTGGCAAACCGATTAAAAGAATTTAATTTGCCAACAAAAGAATTTTTTGTTTTAAAAACAGAGAAAGGAAACGAATTGAATGCTTGGATTATCAAACCAAAAGATTTTGATTCAGCTAACAAATATCCTGTTTTTATGACGCAATATTCTGGACCAGGTTCACAACAAGTAGCTAATCAATGGAATTCTGTTGATGATTATTGGTATATGATGCTTTCTCAACAAGGTTATATTGTGGTTTGCGCGGATGGTAGAGGAACGGGTTTTAAAGGTGCCGAATTTAAAAAAGTAACACAATTGCAACTAGGAAAATATGAAGTAGAAGATCAAATTGATGCCGCAAAAGTTATCGGGAATTATCCTTTTGTGGATAAAACCAGAATAGGAATTTTTGGTTGGTCTTATGGTGGATTTATGGCTTCGAATTGTATTTTGAAAGGAAATGACATTTTTAAAATAGCTATTGCAGTAGCTCCAGTTATTAATTGGCGTTATTATGATTCGGTTTATACGGAAAGATACATGCAAACACCGCAGGAAAATCCAAGCGGTTATGATGACAATTCCCCAATTAATTTTGCCAGTAAATTAAAAGGGAAATACCTTTTGATTCATGGTACTGCCGATGATAATGTACATGTTCAAAATTCGATGGAAATGATGAATGCGTTGATTAAAGCCAATAAACAATTTGATTCCCAAATTTATCCAGATTGCAACCATGGAATTTATGGCGGAATGACCCGAATTCAACTTTTCAATAAGATGACTAATTTTATACAGGAAAATCTATAATTCAAAATAAGAAGTTAGATTTTAGAACTATATTTGGAATGGATTTTTTAATTTCCGCCAACAAAACAGAAACTTACCAATAATTAATACTCCATTTATGATTCGAGATACTCAAGATAATTTTTTTAAAAGTCCTGTTTTAGGGCATCCAGCAGGATTGTTTGTGCTTTTTTTTACTGAAATGTGGGAGCGATTCTCATTTTACGGAATGAGAGTTTTGTTGATTTTATTCTTGACCGCTTCTATTTCAGGTGGAAATCCAGGTTGGGGTTGGAATGCAGAAAATGCAGGAGCTTTATATGGAACTTATGCCATGTTATTGTATATCACTCCCATATTTGGAGGAATTATAGCCGATAGGTACATAGGATACAGTTGGGCGGTAGTTGTGGGCTCGATTATCATGACACTTGGGCATGTTGCTATGTTTTTGGATACTCCTTTTATGTTGTATTTAGGTTTGGGATTATTAGTAATTGGAACTGGTTTTTTTAAACCCAATATGACTTCAATATTATCCGAAATGTATAAAGGTTTTCCAGAGAAAAAAGATAGTGCTTATACAATTTTTTATATGGGTGTAAATGCAGGTGCTTTTTTTGGAATGATGCTTTGCGGATACTTGGCTTCTAATTTAGGTTGGCGTTGGGGATTTGGTTTAGCAGGTGTTTTTATGTTGTTAGGAACTTTACAATTTTGGATGGCAAAACCTTTGTTTGGTGACGTTGGGGACGCTCCTTCAAAAGAAAAAAGAGAGGCTGCTATTGCAAAATCAAGACTTTCAAATGATCCTGAAGACAAACCGAATCCTTTTACAACTATAGATTATGCTTTAATAGTAATTTCAACTACAATAGGTTTATTGTACGCTTTTAATGATCCACTTTCTAAAATTGGTGGCATCAATTTGTTTGATTTTAAAGTGAATGGACTGGACGGTTCTATTTTTATGATCTTACTTGGATTAGTGCTGTTCTTATATTTGGTTATTTCCCGATTGTTGCGTTATACTACTGTAGTGAGAGATCGAATGATTGCGGTGATTGTTTTTGCATTTTTCACTATTTTCTTCTGGATGTCTTTTGAACAAGGAGCTTCTTCGTTAATTCTTTTTGCTAGAGACAATGTGGACAGAAGTTTAGAAGGAACTTCTTTGACAATTTTTAATACTATTAATACTTTATTGACTGTAGTTCCTTTAATTATCATTTCATGGGTTTTGTTTTTATTGGCTAAACAAACCTGGAAAAAAATAACCGTATCTAATATTGTACTAGCAATTACTTTTTTAATGGTTTGGGGAATTTCGATATGGATGTTAAACAATGAATTTAGTAAAAAAGCTTCAGAAATAGATCCAAGTTGGTTCTCCATTTTAAATTCCTTTTTTATTATTGCTTTAGCATCCAGCGTTTCAAAAATTTGGGATAGTAGATTCAATCCGCCTGCTGCAGCCAAATATGGTTTAGGATTAATCATCATGGCTATTGGTTTTGGTTTATTGGCTTATGGTTCTTACGGAATAACTGAGGGTTTTAAAGTTTCTATGGTTTGGTTAGTTTTAGCTTATTTGTTCCATACACTTGGCGAATTATTTTTGTCACCTGTAGGACTTTCTTATGTGTCTAAATTAGTTCCAGCGCGAATGATTGCTTTCATGTTTGGAATGTGGTATTTGGCCATTGCAATTGGTAGTAAATTAGCGGCTGTTCTTGGAGGTCAAATAGAAAATATTACCAATACATATTCGTTATCGACTTTCTTTTTAATTTTTACTGTTGTTCCTGCTGCTGCTGGTATAATAGTTATTATTTTAAACCCTCTTATGAAAAAGTTAATGCACGGGGTAAAATAAAATTTAGGTATTATATTTGTGCTTATTCGTGAAAAAAAAATAAAATGAAAAAAATATATTTAATTGCTGTTTTCTGTATCGGTATTGTTTCTGCTCAGGCTCAAAAAGAAGAATTAAAATGGCATACGGATGTTAAGGAAGCTATGGCAATTGGAACTAAAGAGAATAAGCCTTTGATGCTTTTTTTTACAGGAAGTGACTGGTGTGGATGGTGTATTCGTTTGCAAAAAGAAGTCTTTTTTACACCAGAATTTACAAAATGGGCAAATGAAAAAGTGATATTAGTCGAGTTAGATTTCCCTAGAAGCGTTCCACAATCAGACGAATTGAGAATGCAAAATAAAGGATTGGAACAAGCGTTTCAAGTTCCAGGATACCCAACAGTTTGGTTTGCTACAGCAGCTACTAAAGATGGAAAAGTTAATTTTCAAGGACTTGGAAAAACAGGATATGTTCCAGGTGGTTCAGTAGCTTGGTTAGAAGTGGCTAATGGAATTTTAGAGCAAAAATAAGATTTAGTTTAATTTATAGAATCCCTTCTCGGCAGTAGCGTGAAAAGGGATTTTTTGTTTTTTACAACTCATTTCCCATTGTTTTAAAATGTACTTGTAATTGGATCCATCCGCAATTACTATTTTTGGTTTTAAGTCCAATAGCATTCGGTCTATATTTATTCTAGGCGATTGAGTGAGTAGTACAATATCTGGTTTTATGTTTTTTGGAAAAATACCTAGACTGTCCAAAATAAGGATTTTATTTCCTTTAAAATAGGCTGTGTGCCGTAATGTTTTTTGATTTTTGATTTGGCTAAAATTTTCAAGTAAATAAGAGTTTAATATTTTACTTTTTCTAACCACACTATCATTCGAATATAGAGAAACTTCATCTCCCTTGCGCTGTACAATCAATGTGTTTCTTTTTACATTAAAAACAATCCATTCTTCTTGATTTTGAGTTTGCCAATGGGTTATTACCAATGCTAATTGGAATGTAATTATTGAAATCATAACAATTAAAAGCCTACTGAAATAAGGTTTTTTAAACCAAACAATTAGTGCAATAATTAAAATATAACTAGATGTCAGTAAGCTAAAATTGAACGGAATGTCTTTGATAATGAATTGTTCAAAAGAAGCAATCGTATTGATGATTTTGTTGAGTAAAATAATGCTCCATTCTAAAGGTTTGTTTAACCAAAGTGCTGTGAATCCAAAAGCAGCAAATCCCATAACTACAATTCCGATAAACATAATGATGCTAACCAGCGGAATTACCGCCAAATTAGTAATGAAAAACAATCCCGGAAATTGATGAAAATAATACAAACTTAATGGCAAAGTGCCTATTTGTGCTGCAAATGAAACTGTGAGGATGTCCCAACTGTATTTTAGTATTTTGTTTTTTGGTTTCCAAAGGGTAGCTAAAACAGGTTGAAACCATACAATAAAAAATACAGCAAGATAACTCAATTGGAAACCAACATCAAATAAAAAATATGCTTGAAAAAGCAATATTAATAACATGGATACTAGTAAAGTGTGGTAAATATTAACGTTTCTTCGGAGATAATATCCAATTGTAACAAAAGAAAACATGGTAACTGAACGAACAATAGAAGGTGACAATCCAGCGATTAAAGCAAATAGAAATAAGCTTATGAGTATGATGCTTAATTTTATAAAAGCGCCTTTTCTAGTATTTGAAATGGGTTTTAAAATAAAATTTAAGAACAGGAAAATAAATCCCACATGCAAACCTGAAACGGACAAAATGTGTACGGCTCCAGCGTATTGATAATCTTGTACTATTTCAGGAGCAATGTCTTGTCGTTGACCTAAAATTAAAGCGGTTGCAACGGCTAAAGCTGTTTTGTTAAAAGCTGATTTTTCTAAATTATGGGTAATTCTTGAGCTAATTTTAGCACTGTAATACCAAATGTCTTTATAAGGTTCAAGACTTCGTTCTATACTTCCCGAATTAGCATACAATTGAGCATAAATTTGTTTTTGCTTGAGATAGTTGCCATAATCAAATTGGTTTGGATTGTCTGGCTTCTTGTTTTTAATCAAAGAACCTCGAATTCGTAAAATTGTTCCCACTTCAATTGGAGTAGTGATACTTTTTTTAGGAATGTTGAGTAAAATTCGTCCGCTGTAGTTTTTTTGATTTATGGTCTGGACTAGAGCAATGTAGCGCTTATTGTAGCTGGTGTTTTTTAATTTTTCCCGAATGATTAATGTAATCGAAATTTCTTTTTCAAAAACACTATTGTCATTACTGTAGTTGCTTTTTTCTAAGGAATTAGTTTGGACAATTAAACTACTGATTCCAATTAAAAAAGAAATGGAATAGGTAAGTATTCCAAAATAAAATGGAGTGTTCTTCGTTTTTTTTGTTCCAAAAAACAAAAGAATTAGTAATGTTAATAAAACAAAGAGAAGCCCAAATACTAGATTTGGATTCGGATGAAAATAGAAAGCGGTTAGAATCCCAAATAGGAAACCAATTGTGATTCTTGCCAAAGGAAATTGCAGTACTTTCATGATTCTAAAGTACGAATTTTCGATAATATTTTATTTTTTTAAGGCAAAATTCTGTTGATTTGTGTAAAAGTCTTTCCGTAGTAGGATTCTTTGGTAGAAGAAATGATTACCCCTTTAGAAGTAGAGGAATGAATAAATTCAATTTCGTCGTTTTTAGCTTTGGTAACAATTCCAACGTGGTTAATCTTATTGCGATTATTGGTTTTAAAAAAGATTAGGTCTCCTCTTTGCGCTTTCGAAATGTTTTTCCCTAATTCAATCCCTACTTTAGCTTGATCAGCAGAACTTCTAGGGAGGACGATGTCATATTGTTTAAAAGTCGAAAAAACCAATCCCGAACAATCAAAACCGGATTTGGTAGTTCCAGCAAATTTGTATGGTGCACCAAGATTTTCGGATGCCGAATGGATTATTTTTTCAACAAGATTATTGTTGTTCTTTTTGTCTGATTTGCTGGTGGCAACCGCTGTAGATTTACAAGAAGTAAAAATAATGGCAATTAGAATTAGGAAAAATAACGGTTTTAAAAGACTTATTCTACGCATTCAAATCGGCAATAATTAATTGAGCTGTTTTTTCGCTAGCACCTGTTCCGCCTAACTTTTGTTCTAAAGTATTGTATTGAACCAAAAGGTTTTTTCGGTATTCAGGATCTAGTATTTTATTTAACTCCTTTTTTATATTTTTAGTATTGCAATCTTCCTGAATTAATTCGGTTACCACTTCTTCATCCATAATTAAATTGACTAATGAAATGTATTTCAGGGTAATGATGCATTTTGCAATTTGGTACGAAATCCAACTTCCTTTGTAGCAAACTACTTCTGGAACTTTAAAAAGTGCCGTTTCTAAGGTGGCTGTTCCCGAAGTAACTAAGGCAGCATGAGCGATTTTTAACAAATCATAAGTTTTGTTAGAAATAAATTTGATATTCTTTTTGGTTATAAAATTTTCGTAAAAAGAAAACTCCTGACTTGGAGCGCCCGCAATTACAAATTGGTAATCTGGAAAATCATCCACTACGCTAAGCATTACCGAAAGCATTTTGGTAATTTCTTGTTTTCTACTTCCCGGAAGTAACGCAATAATCGGTTTTTCGTTTAAATTATTTTCGGCTCTAAAAGTAGCTGCTTCAATTGGTTTTTGATTCTGAATCGCATCAATAAGCGGATGTCCCACAAATTCCACTGGATAATGATGTTTGTCTTCGTAGAAGTTTTTTTCGAAAGGCAAAATCACATACATTTTGTCTACATCTCTTTTAATCGCGTTTATTCTGTTTTCTTTCCAAGCCCAAATTTGTGGCGAAATGTAATAATGGGTTTTGATTCCAATTTCTTTAGCCCACTTGGCAATGCGCATGTTAAAACCTGGATAATCGATAAAAATGATCACATCAGGTTGGAATTGGCTAATATCTTCTTTGCAAATTTTAATATTGTTTAAAATGGTTTTTAAGTTAAACAGCACCTCTACAAATCCCATAAAAGCTAATTCGCGGTAATGTTTGACCAAATTCCCACCAACAGCCTGCATTAAATCGCCACCCCAAAAACGGATTTCAGCATTGGAATCTTGTTCCAAAAGTGATTTCATTAAATTAGAACCATGTAAGTCACCTGATGCCTCTCCGGCTATAATGTAGTATTTCATTGTATGCTGCTTAATTTAAAATCAAACCAAAATTAACCATTCCATCATCAGGAATCAAATAAAGCTAATTTTTAAATGCAATTATTCGTTCCAATTCCAGGAATTAAGTTGTTGGGTGGCATGATAGGCAGTCAAATCAAATTGAACCGGAACTATAGAAATGTAGCCGTGATTCAAAGCCCATTCGTCAGTATCTTCGCCTTGATCCTGATTTATAAATTCGCCAGATAACCAGTAATAATCGCGTCCTTGAGGCGTTTTTCTTTTATGGAATTTTTCTTGCCAGAATGCTTTTGCCTGACGGCAAATTTTAATTCCTTTGATTTCTTCTTGTTTTAATTTAGGGAAATTTACATTCAAAACAACATCTTTAGGTAGTTTGTTTTCTAATGCTTCTAAAGTTATTTTTTTTATGAAAGGTTTGATTTCTTCAAAATTGGCATTCCATTCAAAGTCTAAAAGTGAAAAACCTATAGCAGGAATTCCTTCAATTCCAGCTTCAATAGCAGCACTCATCGTTCCTGAATAAATAACGTTGATTGAAGAATTAGAACCGTGATTAACACCAGAAACACACAAATCGGGTTTTCTTTTTAATACTTCGTTAACGGCAATTTTAACACAATCAGCGGGTGTTCCTGAACAGCTATAAATGGTAATAGGATCATTTTCTAATGAAATTTTATTCAAATATAAAGTTTCATTAGTAGTAATAGCGTGTCCCATTCCGCTTTGTGGTTTGTCTGGAGCAACAACTACGACTTCTCCAATTTGGGATATTACTTCAATTAAAGCTTTGATTCCAGGAGCTGTAACACCGTCGTCATTTGTAATTAAAATTAAGGGTTTCGTTTTTTTCATGGGTCGAAAAAGGATTTTTTGAATATCTAAAGCATCGATAAGTGCAATATTTGGAACAAAGTAAACAATTTTATTTTGTTGTTTAATTATTGGTATTAAGAAAAAAACAATTTTATATCTTTAACAAAAAATTATGGAGACCTTATTATTGTTGGTTTGGTTTTTCACTTAACTTAGTTTAAAAATTTGGATGAATACTATTATTAGTCTTATGAGGAGAAATTATAAATTACTTATTGCGGTTGCTGTTTTGTCGGTGACATTGTTTGCTTTTAAAATAAAATCGGCCTCTGAAGCTGATCCTGATAAAGATAAATTACTTTTAGAATTATTGACTTTTGTTATTGAAAAAGGACATTATGAACCAGCAACTATTGATGATGCTTTTTCTAAAGGAGTTTATAAGGATTACATTCAGGCACTAGATCCGTCTAAGCGATTTTTTTTACAATCGGATATTGATGAATTTTCAAAGTACGAATTAGAATTAGATGATGAATTGAGAAATAAAGATTTGACATTCTTTACCTTAACTTACGATCGTTTGATGACAAGAATGAAGGAAAGTCAGGCTTTTTACAAAGAAATTTTAAAAACTCCTTTTGATTATACTGTTGACGAAAGTTTTAATACAGATTATGAGAAATCACCTTATTCTAAAACGGATGCAGAATTAAAAGAAAGATGGAGAAAACAATTAAAATTGACTACTCTTTCTTCTTTAACGGATCGTTTGAAAATGCAAGAAAACAAAGGAAAACCTTCTACTGATGAAGCTGATTTGATTTCTAATCCTTTAGAGAATCCTGATGATCATTCCGGAGCTGAAAAACCTAAAAAAGAAGTTTCGGCAGAGGACAGTAAGCCTAAATCTTTTGAAGAATTAGAAAAAGAAACTCGTGAGAGTACCTCAAAATCTTTGGATGAGTATTTTGGTTTTATGAAAGATTTAGATCGTAACGACTGGTTTTCGGTTTATATCAATTCTATTACTGCTCGTTTTGATCCGCATACTAATTATTTTGCACCAGAAGAAAAAGAACGTTTTGATGTTAGCATCAGTGGGACATTAGAAGGAATTGGCGCTCGTTTACAAAAGAAAAATGATTACACCGAGATTTCAGAATTAATTTCTGGTGGACCAGCCTGGAGAGGAAAACAGCTGGAAGCTGGAGATATTGTAATGAAAGTGGCTCAAGGAGACGGTCAGCCAGTAGATGTAGTAGGAATGCGTCTGGATGATGTAGTCAAGAAAATTAAAGGAAAAAAAGGCACCGAAGTACGCTTAACTATCAAAAAAGTAGACGGAACCATTAAAGTAATTTCAATCATTAGAGATATTGTTGAAATTGAAGAAACCTATGCTAAATCAAGTATCGTTAATAAAAACGGATTGAAATACGGAGTAATATATTTGCCTAAATTCTATATCAATTTCGAAAATAAAGATGGAAGAGATGCCGGTAAAGACATTGCTCATGAAGTAGCTCGATTAAAGGAGGCTCAGGTTGACGGTATTGTTTTAGATGTTCGTGATGATGGTGGTGGATCTTTGTCTACGGTTGTAGATATTGCAGGATTGTTTATTGAACAAGGACCCATTGTCCAAATTAAATCAGCAGGCAGAAAGAAAGAAGTGTTGTATGACCGAGATAAGAAAATAGAGTGGGACGGGCCGTTAGTAATTATGGTTAACAGTTTTTCGGCTTCGGCTTCAGAGATTTTGGCGGCAGCTATTCAAGATTACAAACGTGGTGTTATCATTGGTAGTAAACAAACCTATGGTAAGGGAACGGTTCAAAATGTAATCGATTTGAATCAGTTTGTACGCAGTAATGAGGTAGGGGACTTAGGTGCGCTTAAAACAACTACTCAGAAATTTTATAGAATTAATGGTGGTTCTACACAATTAGAAGGAGTGAGAAGTGATGTGGTGATGCCAGACCGTTATGCTTACTTAAAAATGGGCGAACGCGATGTAGAAAATGCAATGCCTTGGGACAAGATTGATCCAGCTGATTATACCGTTTGGGACAATAATGCTAATTTTGGTAAAGCAGTTTTGCATAGTAAAGAACGTATTGCAAACAATCCACAATTTAAATTGATTGAGGAAAATGCAAAATGGATTGATACCAGAAGCGAAGAAAATGAATATAGCTTAAATATTGATAAATTCAGAAAAGCGCAAAATGCGATTGAAGAAAAAGCTAAGAAATTCAAACCTATTTTTGATTATAAAAACGATTTAAAATTTACTTCACTGCCTTATGAAATAGAGCAAATGAGTAAAGATAATATTTTGAAAGAAAAACGCGATCGTTGGCACGAAAGTTTAGCCAAAGACATTTATGTTGAAGAAGCATTGAATGTTTTGGATGATTTACAAACTAAAGTAAATTTAAAAAAGACAACCGTTACAGTTAATAAATCTAAAAAGGAAAAGTTAGCTAAAACAAATTAATAAAAAAATTAATAAAGAATCCGCTCTGAAAATTAAACTAATTTTCAGAGCGTTTTTGTTTAAAACAGATAATATGAATTTTAAGTTTCTTTTTGGGATTATAGTTGTTGGTTTTTCTTTTTTGGCTTATAATCAATTTGATGTGCCATTAGTAGAGAAAGTAAATTCAAATGAATTAAATTCCACAACAACAACTCAATCGAATCGAGATTTGAATTTTTATTTGCCTACTTCGACTACTTCACAAATTGTAAAACACAATTATTATACTTTGTCTTATAATGAAAAAGCAGAACAAGCAGAATGGGTAGCTTATGAATTAAAGAAAAATTATGTAAAAAATAGTAACTTTAAACGGCCGTATTTTATTGAGGATCCTAAAGTAACAACGCAATCGGCTCATTGGAAAAATTATAAAAAGTCAGGATATGATAAAGGGCATTTGTGTCCAGCTGCCGATATGGAATTTGATATCAATGCGTACAACGATACTTTTTTTACTTCGAACATAAGTCCGCAAAACCATGAGTTTAATAGTGGTATCTGGAATCGATTGGAACAAAAGATTCGTTTTTGGGCAGTTAAAAATGATGGGTTAATTGTGGTTACAGGTGGTGTTTTAAAAGGGAATTTAAAAGCTATTGGGACAGAAAAGGTTATTGTGCCAAAATATTTTTATAAAATTGCATTGAGTCATTCCAAAGGGAATTATAAAATGATTGCTTTTTTAGTTCCAAATGAAAAAAGCAGTAAACCCATTTTTGATTATGTAGTTTCGGTAGATAAAATAGAATCAATTACGGGAATTGATTTTTTTCCAAAATTAGAAAACAGCATTGAGAATAGTTTGGAAAAAAGTGTAGATATTAGTTCTTGGCTTTCGAAATAATCTTTATAAAATCAACAAGATTACCATTCATTTACTTTATTGGCATCCATTTTAAGGAATATAAAAAGCAAAATGGTAAATCCCCATAGACCAGAACCTCCATACGAGAAGAAAGGTAGTGGTACTCCAATAGTTGGGAAAACCCCAATAACCATGGCAATATTTACAAAGAAATGGATGAATAATATGGATGCGGTACAATACCCATACACTCTACTAAATTTGGTTTTTTGTCTTTCTGCTAAGTAAACAATTCTTAGTAATAAGGTTACAAATAATGCTACAACTACTAATGAACCCACAAATCCCCATTCTTCGCCTACAGTGGTAAAAATGTAATCGGTATGTTGCTCAGGAACAAAACCGCCTTTGGTTTGTGTGCCTTCGAGAAAACCTTTTCCGAATAATCCACCGGAACCAATGGCAATTTCAGATTGATTGGTATTATAGCCAATTCCCTTCAAATCCACTGTCTTACCTAATAGTATATTAAAACGGTCTCTGTGGTGTTGTTTGAATACATTGTCAAAAACATAATCTACAGATAACACAAAGCCTGATATTAAAACTAATATTATACTGCTTGCTACAATGTTTCTATCGGCTAAACGGGATTTGAAATAAACAATAATTATAGCTAATAAAGAAAGTAAAATAACATATTGTGGCTCTAAAACCAGTGTCAATACAAACAATAAAATGGCTATAAATCCTGTCCAAATGTACCATGCGGGTAATCCTTCTCGATACAAAACGATTATAAGAAAGCAGTAGATTAAAGCACTTCCCGGGTCATGAAAAACAATCAGTAAAATAGGAAGTCCTAAAATGCTAAGTACTTGTAATTGTCTATTAGTATCTTTTAAATTGATTTGGGTATCACTTAAATATTTAGCCAATGCTAAAGCGGTGGCTGATTTAACAAACTCAGAGGGTTGAATACCGAAAGATCCAAAAGAATACCAATTGGCTTGTCCTTTAATTGTTTTTCCTAATACAAATAAACCAGCTAATGAGATTAGACCTATGATATAGATTACGCTAGCGTATTTTTCATATAGTTTTCCATCAACAAAGAGTAAAATAAAAATTAGAGGGATAGTTAGAATGATAAACATCAATTGTTTATTTGATGTCTCTTCCATAGAAGCCAATGATGAGGAATAAATGTTTAACCATCCCATTATCACTAAAAGGCTATATATGATAATACATATCCAGTCAATATTTTTCTTTACACTTTGATTTTTCATTCGTAAAAGAATCTCTAATTAGTTTTTTTTGTGGTATCTATTACCGAATTTGTTTTAGCCTCGTTGTATTTGCGTATCGTGTCTTTAGGAGTACTTTCAATTGCATTAGCTTCTTTCATTCCACCGAGTTTTGCATATCGGTCGTTTAAGCTTTTTTCAAGAATTCTTTTTTCTAAATCTGTTCGTGTAATTTTTCTTCTCAAATATTTTTCGATCATCAAACTAGCAATTGGGCCTGCTATTGCTGCTCCATAACCACCGTTTTCTACTAATACTGCAATAGCAATTTTAGGATTGTCTTTTGGTGCAAAAGCAACAAATATCGAGTGGTCTTCTAGTTTAACTCTTTTACCATTAATTTTTGTAAAATTCTCAGCGGTCCCAGTTTTTCCACAAATGTCAATTCCATCTACTCTTAACGCTCTGGCAGTCCCCAAGTTGTAAACATCAAAAAGTCCTTGAATTATGGGTTTATAAAACTCTTTGCTTATGGTTGTTTCATGTTTTACTTTAAATTTTGTGTCTATACTACCTCCTTTAATTTTTTTAATAATATGTGGGGTGTAAAAATGTCCTTCGTTAGCTACTGCGGCCATCATATTTGCTAACTGAATGGGTGTCATTAAAACTTCACCTTGTCCAATAGAATTTGAAACAATGGTTGTGCTTCTCCAGCCACCGTTAGGATAAATGCGTTTGTAGGTTTTAGAATCTGGCACGTTTCCTCTTCGTCCAGTAGGTAAATCATAACCCATAAATTGTCCTAAACCAAAACTTTTAATATGTTTACTCCAAACATCTATTGCATGAGAAGGCTTAGTGTATTTATTGATGGTTTTCATATATGCCGTAGCAAAATAGGAGTTACAAGATTGGTAAATTCCACGATGCAATTGTAATGCACCACCCTGACAGTGACAGCCCATGAATCGTCCTCTGGCATAACTAAAACCATGGCGACAGAATACGGTAGTATGTTGATCAATAACGCCTTCTTGCAATGCTGCTAATCCTGTGAGTATTTTAAAAGGAGAACCCGGAGGATATTCGGCTAATAAACCTCGGTCGTATAAAGGTTTTGCAATAGAATCATAGTACAAAAGAGTATAATTTTTAGAACGTTGTCTTCCTACTAAAATTCCGGGATCATAAGAGGGAGCAGTTACTAAAGCAAGAATTTCTCCTGTTTTAGGTTCGATTGCAACAATTCCGCCTCTTTTATTAATCATCAATTGTTCGCCATAACGTTGAATTTCTGCATCAATGGTTAAATTGATATCTTCTCCTTGTACGGCAATAGTATCGTATTTCCCCTCTTTATAAGAGCCTATCAGTCGATTGTACTTGTCTTTTTGAAAATACTTCACCCCTTTTACTCCGCGTAAAATTTCTTCGTAATATTCTTCAACACCTTGTTTTCCTATTAAATCGCCACTTTTATAATAGGGTTGTTTTTCAATTATTCTTTCGTTTACTTGGGTGATAAAACCAAATATATTGGCGCCAAAATCTACTTCGTAATCACGAAGTGAACGTTTTTGAAAATAGAAGCCTTCAAATTTTCTGATTTTTTCCTGAAAAGCAGCAAATTCACTTTTGTTTAATTGTGGTAAAAAAACAGAAGGTAGGCGCGGGCTATAAATTTTAGCCTTGGCTATTTTTTCTAAAAAATCTTCTTTGGTAACATCTAATAATCTGCAAAATTCTAAGGTATCTAAGTTTTTTATTTCCCTTGGAATTACCATGATATCGTAAGAAGCCTGATTGGCAACTAGCAGCTTGCCGTTTCTGTCAAAAATATAACCTCTTTCAGGATATTCGTATTGTATCTTAATAGCATTGTTTTCTGATTTTAATTTGAAAGTATCATTGATGACTTGCAAATAAAAAATCCGAATCAGTAGCAAGATTGCTGCAATGATAATAATAGATGGCAGCAGAAGTTTTCTCATCGTTTGTTTGGCTTAATAAGGTATATTATTATAATACAACTAATGATTGTGAATACGGTACTTAATAAGGTTCTAATTAAAATATCTAATATAAAGCTAACTTGAAAAGCTTCTAATATAAATAGTGTAAAATGATGAATTATCACGGCAAGAAGGATAAATGAAAATCGTTCAGGAGTCAGCGCTTCGTTCAATTTAATGGTTTGGTATTCATAACTGACGCCAAATGCAAACTTAAAAAGATAGGGTCTGTAATACGCTAGGATTAAACAGGCAGTAGCATGTATACCGCCAGAATTTGAGAAAAAATCCATTGTTAATCCAAGTAAAAAACTACTTAATAACAAAGCAGATTTATTAGAATTTACAGGATATAAAATAATAAAAAGGATGTAAGGCAATGGCAGTATAAAGCCTAAAAAAGTCATGTTATTAAATATGACAATCTGAAGGGCTAATAATAAAATAAACCTTAAAATATTGACTAACAAAGTGCTATTCATTTTTTTTGTTCCCTTTTTCTAGATTATTAACTTCCTCTCTGTCCTTGCTTTTAATGATGTAAACATGACCTAAATTAGTCATGTCATTAAATAATTTAATGTTTAATGTATAATAATTAGTTTGAGTGTCAATATAAATATTGTAAATGGTACCAATATTAATATTTTCCGGAAAAATAACGGATTGTCCACCTGTAACTATTGTATCTCCTTTTCTAACAGAGGCTAATCGAGGAACATCAATTAATTGAACAAACCCAGTACTTTTTCCATTCCATGATAATGAACCAAAATGATTGGATTTTTTTATTTTGGCATTAATTTGCGATTTAGTGTTTAAGATGCTAACTACCGTGGAATAATTAGGAGAAGTTCGGTCTATAATCCCCACAATTCCTAAACTGTTAATGACCCCCATATCAGTTTTGACTCCATCATTTGATCCTGAATTCAACGTTAAGAAGTTTTCGTGAGTATTATAAGAATTATGAATGACTTTAGAAACTATTATTTCATCAGGAGCTACACCTTTTATGTTTTCTGGTTTCTTTATAGTTGTAGTGTCCTTTGTGTTGAAAATGATGCTTTTAAGTCTGGCATTTTCAAGTGCCAAGGCATCGTTTTCAGTTTTAAGATTCAAATATTCGGTTACGTGGTTTATTTTTTCATAAACACCGCCAGTTAGAAAATTAGCCGAACTGATAACTCTACTTTTATGGTAAGAATGAGACTGTATCGTAAGCAAAAGCGAAACGCATAATAACAGCAAAAACAGTAATCGATTACTGTTTTTGAATATAAAGTTAAATATTTGCTGCATTCTCTTATTTGATTATTAATTTCAGGATATGCTAATGTATTTATAATTTAAGCTATCAATACATTTTCCAGAAAACAGTTTATTTTATTAAGATGCTCTTAAATTTTCCAATGTTTTTCAGCGCCATTCCAGTTCCTCTAACTACAGCTCTTAACGGATCTTCTGCAATATAAACAGGTAAATCTGTTTT
This sequence comes from Flavobacterium zubiriense, assembly GCF_041729725.1. Classification (NCBI taxonomy): domain Bacteria; kingdom Pseudomonadati; phylum Bacteroidota; class Flavobacteriia; order Flavobacteriales; family Flavobacteriaceae; genus Flavobacterium; species Flavobacterium zubiriense. The sequence goes on from NZ_JBCFQL010000001.1 coordinate 26,310, forward strand.
TTGAGAAATACGTTTGTCTAATCCTCTAAGCATAGATCCTCCACCTGCAAGGTAGATTCCTGTGTTGTAGATATCCGCGGCTAATTCCGGAGGTGTTTGAGATAACGTTTCCATTACGGCATCTTCAATTCTCTGGATCGATTTGTCTAAAGCTTTGGCGATTTCTCTATAAGAAACATCTACTTGTTTTGGTTTTCCCGTTAACAAATCTCTACCTTGAACGGACATGTCTTCTGGAGGAGTTTCTAAATCTTCAATGGCAGCACCAATTTGGATTTTTATTTTCTCAGCAGTACTTTCTCCAACAAATAAGTTGTGTTGTGTACGCATATAATATACAATGTCATTTGTGAAAACGTCACCGGCAATTTTTACTGATTTATCACATACAATTCCACCTAATGCAATTACAGCGATTTCAGTTGTACCACCTCCGATATCAACAATCATGTTTCCTTTTGGTTGCATGATGTCTATTCCAATACCGATTGCAGCTGCCATTGGCTCATGAATCAGGTATACTTCTTTTCCATTTACTCGTTCACAAGATTCTTTTACGGCTCTCATCTCCACTTCTGTAATTCCTGAAGGTATACAAACCACCATTCGTAAAGCAGGAGTAAACATTCTCTTTTTTAATGCAGGAATACTATTGATAAACATTTTTATCATTTGTTCTGATGCATCAAAATCGGCAATTACACCGTCCTTTAAAGGTCTTATGGTTTTAATGTTTTCATGCGTTTTACCTTGCATTAAATTGGCTTCTTTACCTACAGCGATAATTTTTCCTGTTATGCGGTTTCTGGCAACTATTGAAGGGCTGTCAATGACAACTTTATCATTATGTATGATTAGTGTATTAGCGGTACCAAGGTCTATCGCGATATCCTCGGTCATGAAATCAAAAAATCCCATACGATTTTCAGGGGTTTAAAAGTTAAAAATTAGAAGCGTACAAAGTTAGTCAAATTAATGTTTAAAATGACGTGTTCCTGTAAATACCATTGCCAAATTATTTTCGTTACAGTAGTCAATGCTTAATTGATCTTTAATCGATCCTCCTGGTTGAATTACTGCTGTAATTCCAGCTTCTTTTGCAAGAGCCACACAGTCAGGGAAAGGGAAAAAAGCGTCGCTGGCCATAGATGCACCGGTTAAATCAAATCCAAAGTGTTTTGCTTTTTCAACAGCTTGTTGTAATGCATCTACTCTTGATGTCTGACCTGTTCCAGATGAAATCAAAGTTCCGTTTTTAGCAAAAACAATCGTGTTTGATTTAGTGTTTTTACAAATTTTAGAAGCAAAAATTAAATCTTCAATTTCTTGTTCTGTTGGACTTGTAGTTGTAACGGTAGTCAAATCTTTTTTATTGTCTGTAATGTTGTTTCTTTCTTGAATTAACAATCCGTTTAGACATGTACGAACTTGTTTTTGCGGTAATTCAACATTATTTTGAACTAAAATAATTCTGTTCTTTTTTTCTTGTAAAATAGTGGCAGCTTCGGCATCATATTCTGGAGCAATGACTACTTCGCAGAATAATTTGTTGATTTCTGTTGCTGTAGCTACATCAATTTTAGTATTCGAAATTAATACGCCTCCAAAAGCTGATGTTGGATCGCAAGCCAATGCTGCTAAGTAAGCTTCGCTAATTGTTTTTCTAGAAGCTAATCCACAAGCGTTGTTGTGTTTTAATATCGCAAATGTTGGTCCGTCAGTTTTGAATTCGTTAATCAAATTCACTGCAGCATCAACATCTAATAAATTGTTGTATGATAATTCTTTTCCGTGTAATTTTTTGAACATGGCGTCAAAATCTCCAAAGAAAAATCCTTTTTGGTGTGGGTTTTCTCCGTAACGCAATATTTGACCATCAGCAATACTTGTTTTGAAGATCGTTTCGTCAGTATTAAAATAACCAAAAATAGCTCCGTCGTAATGAGAAGAAACGTGGAATGCTTTTGTAGCTAATAATTTTCTGTCTTCAAGAGTGGTCGCTCCGTTTTGTTTTGTAATCATATCTAAGAACAAGCTGTACTCGTTCATCGATGGAACAATAACAGTGTCTTTGAAGTTTTTAGCAGCGGCACGTATCAATGAAATTCCACCAATGTCAATTTTCTCAATAATATCTTGTTCGCTAGCTCCAGAAGCTACTGTTTTTTCAAATGGATATAAATCTACAATGACCAAGTCAATCTGAGGGATGTCGAATTCCTTCATTTGTTGCACATCACTTTCATGGTCTTGACGGTTCAAAATTCCTCCAAAGATTTTTGGATGTAGTGTTTTTACACGTCCACCTAAAATTTCAGGAAAAGCAGTAATGTCTTCAACAGCAACAACAGGAATGCCTAAATTTTTTATAAAATCTTCTGTCCCTCCAGTAGAATAAAGCGTAACATTTTGACTGTGTAAGAATTTAACAATAGGCTCAAGACCTTCTTTCGAAAAAACCGAAATTAATGCAGATTGAATTGTTTTAGATGTGCTCATGTATAGTTTTAATTATAAAATGCAAAAATAGTTTTTTAATGTGAAAATTAGCTATCTAGAAATGAGATAATTTAGAATTAATTAACTTTTTTAATATCTGAATAAAATAGCTGAATTTTATTTTGTTAAAAGGGTTTTATATTAGGATTTTGAATAATATTTGTAGAATTTTACCTTATTAAAAACAGTTTTTATGTTGTTATATCTTCGATTATTGAAAGAAAGTTTTGCTTTTGCCATCAATGCATTACGAAATAATAAATTAAGGACCTTGCTTTCTCTGCTTGGTGTAACAATTGGAATCTTTTCCATCATTGCTGTATTGGCAGCAGTGGATTCATTAGACAGAAAAATCACTAATGATTTGAGTGGCTTAGATAAAAACACCATTTATTTGATGAAATTTTCTTTTGGTCCCTCGGATATTCCAAAATGGAAAAGAGAACAGTTTCCTAATGTTAAATACGACGAATATGTTTATTTGAAAGGAACCATGAACAATACAGCTCAATTAGGCTATCAAATTTTCACGAAATCAGAGACTGTAAAATACGATTCCAAGGTGGTGAGTGATGTGAATATTGTTCCTGTTTCGGCGGAGTTTTCTGAGATTGAAGCGCTGGATTTTGAAAATGGCCGATTTTATAATGAATCGGAAGCTAATTCGGGAGCTAAAGTTATTGTAATTGGAAACGAGATTGCGACTTCTTTATTTGATACTGCTGATCCTGTAGGGAAAGATGTAAGATTGTATGGGCAGCGTTTTAGCGTAATAGGCGTTCTGACTAAAAAAGGGGCAAGCCTTTTTGGAGATAGTAACGACTCTTCTGTTTACATTCCAGTTAATTTTATTCGACAAAAATTTGGAGATAATAATACTTCGTTAACTAATGTCATTGTTTTTAAACCGGTAGAAGGCGTGGATATGGAAGCCTATAAAGCAGAGATTTCGCAAAAATTACGAACCTATCGCGGAATTAAAGCGGGAGAAATTGACAATTTTTTTATTAATGTATTTTCTGGATTTACTGATTTGATTGACGGAATTATTGGAAGTATGAAGTTAGGAGGCTGGGTGATTAGTGGTTTTTCTCTTTTGGTGGGTGGTTTCGGAATTGCAAATATTATGTTTGTTTCGGTAAAAGAACGAACGCATTTAATTGGAATTCAAAAATCATTAGGAGCTAAAAATAGATTTATCTTGTTTCAGTTTTTGTTTGAAGCCATTATTTTATCAGTTATTGGTGGACTAATAGGTTTGTTATTGGTTTGGGGAATTGCTGTTGGTTTAACCAAAGCCTTAGATTTTGAATTTGTCCTAGGTTTGGATAATGTTCTTTTAGGAACTGGATTAGCTGGAATAATAGGATTGATTTCGGGTATTTTACCTGCCATTTCAGCTTCTAAATTAGATCCTGTGGAAGCTATTAGAACGGGAATGTGATTTTTAGATTTTAGATTCCAGAATTGAGAATCTAGATTGCATATTTTTCCGCAAACTTGTTTTTTCGACGAAGGAGGAATCTCAGTATCAAATTCCGTAGGAATGAAATGTTTTGTAGCAACGGAATTTATTCCGTTGAAATTGAAAAGATGAATTCAAGAGTTCCGTAGGAACGAGATGTATTGCTTTAAGTTTTATTCTTTTCTTTTTACAAATTTGATGAGTTCGGGAAATTTGATTCTTGTTTTATCCCATCTAATATCGTCTGAATTATAATATTTATTACTTTTCTTGTATATGAGCACAGTATCTTCTTCTTGTGTTGTTCTTCTAATTTGGTAAAAGTCTCTGTCAGAAAGTGATAAATCTAATGCTTTTTTTAAATCAAAATAAATTTTAGATTTTAGTGTGTCAGATTTTGAAGCTATAAAAGTGATATTACGAAAATCATCTTTATAGTTTAGTTTTATAAAATCAGTAATTGAATTTACTGGAATTTCGATTATATCTTTTGGTTGTAAATTTATAAAATGTGGTATCGTGTCAAATTCAGATCTGGTACCACATATGTAACCTGTTTTACTGTTTTGGAAATAATATAATGTTGAGTCAGAATTTATAATAAATGTGTTTGTGCCATAAATTAACCAGCCTGGGGTTGGTGGAGGAGGTGGAACAGTAACGTTGCCTCGAATGATTTTTTTATTATAATTTTTAGAAATTATGTAAGGAAGGTTTTCTTCTTTGATTTCTCTCTTTTTGCTACAATTCCCGAAAAAGAGACAAATCATAAAGCCTAAAACTATTCTTTTCATAATGGAAGATTTGAAATAAAGATATAAAAAAATCCCATTCCGATAAAAAACATATCGGAATGGGATTCTGTATTTATAATGAATTCGAAAATTATCTAATTTCGTTATTCTGAATCAAATCAATATACAAGTTAATCTTGTCTTTTAATTCTTTTCTGGCGGTTATAAAGTCTAAGAAACCGTGCTCTAAAAGAAACTCAGCTGTTTGAAAACCTTCAGGTAAATCTTTACCAGTTGTGTCTTTTACAACACGAGGTCCTGCAAATCCAATTAAGGCACCAGGTTCAGCAATGTTGATGTCTCCTAACATAGCGTAAGAAGCAGTTGTTCCTCCGGTTGTTGGATCCGTACACAAAGAAATATAAGGTAATTTCGCTTCAGAAAGTTGGGCTAATTTTACTGATGTTTTAGCTAATTGCATTAAAGAATAAGCGGCTTCCATCATTCTAGCTCCTCCTGATTTAGAAATCATTACAAAAGGCAATCGGTTTTTGATAGCATGATCAATTCCTCTGGCAATTTTTTCGCCTACAACAGCTCCCATAGAACCTCCAATGAATGCAAAATCCATACAACAGATTACTACGTCTTTACCTTTAGATTTTCCAACTCCAGTACGCACAGCGTCTTTCAGTTTGGTTTTCTCCATAACGTCTTTCAAACGATCGGCATATTTCTTTGTATCTACAAAGTTCAATGGGTCTTTTGAAGTAATGTTAGGATCTAATTCGGTAAATTTATTGTCATCAAATAAGATCTCAAAATAAGTAGCACTACCTATTCTTACATGGAAACCATCTTCAGGGCTTACAAATAGGTTGCGTTCTAGTTCATCGGCATCAATAATTTTTCCAGTAGGAGATTTGTACCAAAGTCCTTTTGGAACATCCATTTTCTGTTCGGTAGGAGTTGTGATTCCTTTTTCTTGTCTTTTAAACCAAGCCATTTGTTCTAGTATTCAGTGTTCAGTAATCAAATTTCAGTATTCAGTTTTTTTTTATTTAGATTTTAGTGTTCAGTTTTGGCAACTGAACACTAAAATCTAAATACTGTATACTTTTATAGAGTATTTACGTTGTTCAAGTCAGCAAATGCTTGTTCCAGTCTTGTGTTGAAAGTAACTTCTCCTTCACGTAACCATTTTCTTGGATCGTAATATTTTTTGTTTGGAGCATCAGCACCAGTTGGATTACCAATTTGAGTTTTCAAATAATCGATGTTGTCTACCATGAAATCACGAATTCCTTCAGTGAAAGCAAATTGTAAATCAGTATCAATGTTCATTTTGATAACTCCGTAGCTAATTCCTTCTCTAATTTCTTCTAGAGTAGAACCTGATCCACCGTGGAATACAAAATCAACTGGATTGTGTCCTGTGTTGAATTTTTGTTGAACGAAATCCTGAGAGTTTTTCAAGATTTTTGGAGTTAATTTTACGTTTCCTGGCTTGTACACCCCGTGAACGTTTCCAAAAGCAGCAGCAATAGTGAATTTTGGACTTACTTTAGAAAGTTCTTCGTAAGCATAAGCTACTTCTTCTGGTTGAGTGTATAATTTTGAACTATCCACATCAGAGTTGTCAACACCATCTTCTTCTCCACCTGTAATTCCAAGTTCAATTTCTAATGTCATCCCAATTTTGCTCATTCTTTCTAGGTACGTTTTGCAAATTTCGATGTTTTCTTCAATTGGCTCCTCAGATAAATCAATCATGTGAGAACTGAATAAAGATTTTCCAGTAGCTGCAAAATGTTCTTCTGAAGCGTCTAATAAACCGTCAATCCAAGGTAATAATTTTTTAGCACAGTGATCAGTATGCAAAATTACAGTTGCTCCGTAAGCTTCTGCTAAAGCGTGAATGCTTTTTGCTCCTGCAATTGCACCAGCGATAGCTGCTTTTTCTCCTGCATTAGAAAGTCCTTTTCCTGCATTAAATTGAGCTCCACCATTTGAGAATTGAATAATAACTGGTGCATTTAATTTTGCAGCTGTTTCAAGAACTCCATTTATAGTATTTGATCCAGTAACGTTTACAGCAGGAAGTGCAAAGCCTTTTTCTTTTGCATAGTTAAAGATTTCTTGTACTTGGTCTCCTGTTGCTACACCTGCTTTTATGTTGTGTCCCATCTTGTTTTTTGTTTTTAGTGTTAGGTTTTTGTTTCTAGTTTAAGTTGGCAAAAATAAGAATTAATTAGGATTAGAACGGATAATTTATACCAAAATTTAAAACAGTGTTTGCAAAGTTATAATCTCGCATCCATTTTTTACCCGATTCATCAGCAGGATTATAGGTTTTGAAACCAAAATCAAAACGGACAACAAAGAAGTTTAAATCGTATCTAAGACCAAATCCTGAACCTAAAGCGGTATCTTCTAAGCTTGATAAATTGTTAAAAGTTGATTTTTCGTCGATTACATTGTCAAAAACGTTCCAAATATTTCCAGCATCAGCAAATATAGCTCCTTTTAAATCGCCTAAAATTTTAAATCTAAATTCGGCACTTACAGCAATTTTCATATTGGCTTCATTAAAATCATTTGTAGCGCCACTACGTCCCGGTCCAAGACTATAAGGTTGCCAGGAACGGTTATCATTAGAACCTCCTGAAAAATAACTTCTTGAAAACGGAATGTAATTAGAATTCCCAAAAGGAATCGCAATGCCAAAAAAAGTGCGAATTGCTAGAACTTTTTCATGGCTTAAATCCCAATGTTTAATAAAATCAAATTCGGTTTTGATGTATTCCGAATATTCTAAATTAAATAATTCGCGATTTCCATTTTGATTTTTCTTTAAGCTTGTAGCGTTTCCGATTAAAGATAATAAAGAACCTGCCGATTCTATTTTTGTTTTAAATAGATAAAAATTATTATCAGCTAAATCCGTTTTGGTTGTTTTAGTAAATGAAAAATTTGTAGCTAAAATAAAATCGTTTTCAGTTAATCGGACTCTTCTTTCCTCAATACTTCTTACTTCTCTTAAATCGTTGTCAGATGGTGTGAAATTTTGGTTTCCTTCCAGAACATCTCTGGTAAAATCTGTTGTTCCTGATTCAATTTTTAAATTACCATCTTCAAAATATTCTGTGTTTGCTGGATATGTTTTTGCAATTTCGTTTAACGCATTGTAAGAGGAGCCGTAAACATTAAAGTAATTTTGAGCATTTAAGTTGCGTACAAATTGAATATTAAAAAGGTCAAAACGTGCGGTGTTGAATCTTTTAGGATTCCAATTGTATGTAAATGTTCCTGTGAAATTTTCTTTGTCTAATCCAATGTTCTTTTGCGTAGCATAACCCACTCCAATTAAAGTTGACGGAATCATACTTTTTGGGATGATTTTTTCAGTAGAAAAAGGCATGAAAATTCTAGGGAAATTCAGTTTTAGGTCAACACCGTATTCAGATACATTGAAAAATTGGTTGTTAGGATTCGCTAAGTCTCGGGAAGAGCCAATATTTGCTCTGGTAGAGATTTCTAATGTTTCGGCTCCATTAAAAATATTTCTAATGCTTACCGATGGACTAAACGAAATTCCAATATCCTGAATATTAGAGTGCGTAAGGTCAAATGAAGCTTGAAAACTATATTTTTTTCTTGGTGTCAAATAAATTTTTGCAATAAGCGAATTACGAAGAGTATCTTTTTTATCTACTTCATATTGAATACTTGGCGGATTAAATATTTTAAGATTGGTTAAGTATCTGGACGTCAATACCGTTTTGTAATCGGCAAATTCACTTCCTTTAGTAATAAAAATGGCATCTGTTATCGCATGCGGTTTGTACTTTAATTTTTCACGACTGTACAAGTTGAAATTTTGATAAGAAATGCTGTCTGTAATATTCTGTTTGCTTGTATTGGGCAAATAATCAGTGTAGATGTTTACGCTGCTAATTTTGTATAATTTAAAATCTTCTGTTTTTGTAGAATCATTATCTTGGTAGCTGTAATCGCTAATGTTTATGTTTACATTAGCTTTGTTTTTTTTACCAATTGTGTCAATGTCAAAAACAATTGAAGTAGGCTGAAAATAATAAGCACCGTGATTTCTAAAATAAGTAGTAAGGCGGTTTTTTTCGTCTGAAAAATCAAGAGTTTTGTATTGTTTTCCTGACTCAATTAAGGTGTTTTCTTTTGTAATTGTATACAAAGAATCTAATTCAGGAGAGCTAATGTTTGTTCTTATAGAATCTAAAACATAGGCTTCGTTAGTTGTGATTTCGTATTTAACACTTCCTCTTTTTAGACTTAGGGTATCTTGTTCTGAATTAACTTTAACATCAAAATAACCATTGTTAAAATAATAATATCTAAGCCTCGAAAGTGATTTTTGAGTTCGTGATGAGTCAATAATTATAGGTGGTTCTCCTGTTTTCTTTAAAAACTCATGAATTCCATTGTATAAAAAAGATTTTCCCAATCGATCGACTTGTTTTGCCGACAACCATTTTGCTTTGCGTTCGTATTTTCCTGGATTATTAGTAAACTTTGCTTGATAAGTGGAATCTGGATTTAAATTGGCTAGATTATATAAATTTAAACGCAAACGATAGCCTAATAAGGTACTATTTGGTTTTTGGTACAATTGATTATGGATGTCTTCGTCATTGATTTTTTTACCATTTACTAAAATTTGATTCTTCACAAGGAGCTGTTTTCCTTCTGGAACTCTTTTTTCGGCGTTACAGGCAGATATAATTATTCCTATTAGAATAAATAGTGATATTTTTGTTGAAATTTTTTTCAAGAGGTTTAAAATAATTTAATTCAAAAGTACATATTTTTATGGTTAGTAGAAACCAAATAAAACTTATAACTAGTTTACAGCAAAAAAAGTATAGAATAATTAATCAATTATTTTTTGCTGAAGGTGTAAAAGTAATTCAGGAGCTTTTACGGTCTAATTTTGAATTAGAACATTTGTACACTACACAGTATGATTTTGAAGCTGTTTTAGAAAGTAAAAAATCATTAATTCATGAGAATGATTTAAAAAAAATTAGCGCGTTAACAACTCCAAATAGTTGTTTGGCCGTTTTTAAAATCCCCGAGGAGAAACCAATTCTAGAGTCAGGATTAATCATAGCACTTGATGATGTTAGAGATCCAGGGAATATAGGAACCATTTTGAGATTGTGTGATTGGTTTGGCATCAAACAAGTAATTTGTTCTAAAGAAACAGTTGATATTTATAATCCAAAAGTAGTTCAGGCAACCATGGGTTCTATTACCAGAGTGAATGTTAGTTATGTTGATTTGATCGAATATATTTCTCAAACTAATTTAGCTGTTTTTGGAACTTTTATGGATGGCGATAATATTTATAAAAAGACTTTGCCGCAAGAAGCAATTATTATTATGGGAAACGAAGCTAATGGTATTTCGGAAGGAATTGAAGAAATCATTCAAAACCGACTTTCAATTCCTCGTTTTGGCGATTTGCAACAAGCAGAAAGTTTAAATGTGGCTACTGCAACAGGAATTATTTTGAGCGAATTTAAACGAAATTTAGCCTGATTTAATGAAACGTAAAGTTAATTAGAATCGCTCTGTTTTTAAGAGATTCTATATTACTTGTCCAAGGACTATTAGGGTCGTTGTCTCTAATAAGTTCGTCATTAATGCCAAAACAGCCTCGAATAGAAGGAGAAAATATAAAATATTCGGAGAAAAAATCGATTCCAAAACCCACTTCATAATTGGAAGTCCATGATTTTACTCTGAATCTTTGTTGCACGTTATCATCAATTGATTTTGCATTTGAAGATAAATTTAATGTTGTAGATAAACCTCCCACAAGATAAGGGCGAATGTTTCCAGTGCGTAATGATGAAAATTTTAATAGTAATGGAAAATGGATATAGGTGCTGTTTACATCTCTGATAGCATCTACTTCTCGAATTAAGTCAGGATAATGTAGTGTTCTTTTAGATTGATATAAACCAGGTTCTAAACGGAGATTGACATATTCTTGTAATTTTAAATCAGCAACAACTCCTACATTAAAACCTGTTGTTTTTTCTACCTGTATGTCTGGACTTACAGTTTTATAATCAATTTTAAAATCAAAAGAGTTAAAACCTAAGAAATATCCAAAATGCAATCTTTGTTTTTGGAAGTTTTCTAAATTGATAATTGGGTCTTTACTAAACATGCCTTTTGACTGCGAATGCCCTTTAAAAAAAAGTAAGAGTAAGATAAAGACAAATGTTTTTTTCATTTTAAAAGGAAACTTAATTTATTTTTTAGATGCTACATATATAGTGGCCACGCCAAAAGTTTGTGGCATTGCTTTTACATCTATAAACCCAATTTTCCTCAAAATATTGTTTAGCGCTTCACCGTAAGGAAATGCAGCAGCAGATTCTGATAAATAACCATAAGCAACATTGTCTTTTGAGAATAACTTTCCAATGATAGGAAGTATATTTTTACTATAAAAGTTGTAACCTTGTTTGAAAGGTGTTTTTTCAGGAACCGAAGTTTCTAAAATTACAAAAGTGCCATTAGGTTTTAATACACGTAATATTTCGCTTAAGCCTTTTTCTAAATTTTCAAAATTCCGAACACCAAAAGCTACGGTTATAGCATCAAAATAATTTTCAGCAAAAGGAATGTTTTCCGAATCGCCTAAAATCATTTCGATAGTGTTAGATAATTTTTTATCAGCAATTTTTTTTACACCTACCTCTAGCATTCCTGCCGAGATGTCTAAACCCGTTATTTTTTTAGCTTTTGTTTTTGCCATTAAAATGGCTAAATCACCAGTTCCTGTAGCAATGTCTAGTATCGTTTCGGGATTGCTATTGTCAACAATTTTCAAGACTTTTTTTCTCCACTTTACATCTATTCCAAAAGAAATAACACGATTTAAATTGTCGTAATTCCCCGAAATAGTATCAAACATTTTTGCTACTTGTTCTTTTTTGCCTAAATCGGAGTTTTTATATGGGGTGATGTTTTTTGCCATTTTTTAAATTTTGACAAATATACTACAATGCCCTTTAAGTTGGTATTTAAATTGACTTTCAATTCATCGATAAATATGTTTACTGTTTTTTTTATTTTTTTTGAAATATCACTAAAAGTGGGTATTGTGTGGTGCAATTAGAATCCCGAAATTTACGTATTAAATTTTTTTCGCAATGATTAATAAAGAATTAGTGGTTCAACTCAAATGGTTGTTTTTTGCGTTAACGCTATCATCTGTTCTTGTAATTTATTTTGACGGTGCTACTTTAATTAGAAGTTGTACTTTAATGGAAACGCAAAATACGTTCTTAGGATTAAATTTGTTTTTGGAAATTTTAATTTTCTTTGCCTTTAGTACCTTCGTGGTATTTGGTATTAAAGGTTTTTTTGAGATGTTTTCTCAAAAAATCGCAAACTGTATCATTTTCGTTTCAGGAATGTGTTTACTGTTTGTAAATTTAGTATTGTTAAGTCAAATTATTTTTCAAGACTAGAACATTTTTTCTAATGATTATTGTAATTTAAGTTTAAAAAAAACACCTCTATTGTTGAGGTGTTTTTTGTTTTCTAATATAAGTTTCAAAACTATAATCGTACAGGTGTTTTTCATCCTTAGTTTGAAAATCACTATTTACTAGTTCCCAATCGTCTAATTTTATTTCCGGAAAAAAAGCATCTGCTTCAAAAGAATGATGAACTACGGTGAGTTCTATTTTATCTGAAAAGGGTAGAGCTAATTGATAAATTTCGCCTCCGCCAATGATAAAAGCTTCTTCTCCTTTAGGACATTTTTCAATTGCTTTTTCAATACTATCAACTATTATGCAACCTTCCGCTTGATAATCAGCTTGTCGTGTAATAATAATATGTGTGCGATTGGGTAGGGGTTTTGGGAAGCTTTCAAAGGTTTTTCTTCCCATTATGATGTGGTGCGCTGTAGTTAGGTTTTTAAATCTTTTAAAATCATTAGGTAAATGCCAAACTAATTGGTTGTCTTTTCCAAGTGCCCTGTTTTCGGCAGCTGCCGCAATCATTGTAATCATTAGTACTTATTTAGTAGGAGGTTCTTCGTTTATTTGATTGCTTAATTCTGTTATTTTTTTTTCTTGTAGAGCAACTAATCGGTCAATTTGTTCTCTTTCCCAGTTTTTATTCATGAAACGATCGGTGATGAACACTTTAATAAAATGTAAAATAAATACAAATAACCAAACAGTAATTAACCAAATATGCCAATTTGCATCTTGGTTAAAGTTAAAAACTTTAGTAGAAACAAATAGAAATAAAGCCACTAAAAACAATAAAACAAAATGAAAATAAACTATTCTTTTTTGTTTTATACGTTTTCGGGCATATTCGTATAATTCATGTTGTTCGGTTTTCATAGGTTCGTTTTTTGTTTATAAAGATAAAATTTAATTTGGAAATGTTTATTAGTACAAGCGAATTTTTAGAATTTTGCCTTTGGCTTTTTTGTTTTTTAAAAATATAATCCTTTTATATTTGACGATTTGCTTGGTTTTTAACATTTTATTAAGCATAATCCTAAAACTCACTTAAGGGTATTTAAACTTCAATTAAATTGATTTACTTTGCCTCATAATTCTAAAAATGAAACACTTATGTCGATTAAAAAACAATTTATAAAGTCAAAGCCAGTTTGTAAAGTTACATTTTCTATAGAAGCTAAAGAAGCGGCTCAGGTTGCGGTTGTTGGTGATTTTAATAATTGGAATCCAGAAGAAGGTGCTTTAAGTAAGTTGAAAAACGGTACTTTTAAAGGTGTTTTTGATTTAACTAAAGATGCAGCTTACGAATTCAAATACTTAGTTGATGGAGAATATATCAATGAAAGTGAAGCAGATGCTTATAAATGGAATGAATTTGCAGGAACAGAAAATAGCGTTTTAGAGGTTTAATCTAAAACGCTTTTTTTTTTAGTTTTAAACAGCTACGTTTCCTTTTATGGTCTCGTGAGGTTCGTATCCTGCCAAATTGAAATCGCTGTAATCAAAATCAAAGATGTTTTTTATATCTGGATTTAAAATCATTTTTGGTAATGGTCTTGGTTCACGTGATAATTGCAATTCAAGCTGTTCAAAATGATTATTGTAAATGTGTGCATCACCAAAAGTGTGGATGAAGTCTCCTGCTTCTAAGTTGCATACCTGAGCAATCATCATAGTTAGAAGTGCATAAGAAGCAATGTTAAAAGGAACACCTAAAAAGATGTCGGCACTTCTTTGATAAAGTTGACAAGACAATTTTCCTTCAGCAACATAAAACTGAAAAAAAGCATGACATGGAGGTAATGCCGCTTTGTTATTAGCTACGTTTTCTTCAAATGATTTTTTTGTGTCTGGTAAAACCGAAGGATTCCATGCCGAAACGAGCATTCTTCGGCTATTAGGATTTGTTTTTAATTCTTGAATCAAATCAGAGATCTGGTCGATTTCTTCACTATTCCAGTTGCGCCATTGGTGCCCATAAACGGGGCCTAAATCGCCATTTTTATCTGCCCAGGCATCCCAAATTTTTACTCCATTTTCTTTAAGATAGCTAATGTTAGTTTCTCCTTTTAGAAACCAAAGCAATTCGTAAATAATAGATTTAAGATGTAGCTTTTTAGTGGTAACCATTGGAAAGCCTTCACTTAAATCAAAACGCATTTGGTAACCAAAAACACTTTTAGTTCCAGTTCCAGTCCGGTCGCCTTTTTGACAGCCGTTTTCCATCACGTGTTTTACTAAATCTAGATATTGCTTCATTGCTTTGAGCTTTATGTCTTACGCTATAGGCTATAAGCTTATTGCTTAAAGCTTACAACTTATTGCTTTTATGATTCTCTTTTTGAAATTTCGTCTCTTATGTTTGCCGCTTTTTCATAGTCTTCCTGTTCCACAGCCTGAATTAATAAATCATTTAATTCCTGAAGACTGAATTTTAGATAAGCGCGATCATTGTTTTCAGATTCTGCAGAAAAAGATTCAGGATTGGAAATAATATCATCCATTTGCTGGTTTTCTTTATCGCTGTCTGAAGGATTTGTTTTTAGGTAAATACCCGCTTTATCCAGAATGTTTTTATAAGTAAAAATTGGAGCGCTAAAACGCAGTGCTAATGCAATTGCATCAGAAGTTCTGGCATCTATTATTTCTTCAATTTTGTCTCTCTCGCAAATGATACTAGAGTAAAATACACCATCAACTAGTTTATGGATGATGACTTGCTTGACAACAATATCAAAGCGTTCAGCAAAATTTTTAAATAAATCATGCGTTAAAGGACGCGGCGGTTTTATTTCTTTTTCTAAGGCAATGGCAATAGATTGGGCTTCAAAAGCACCTATTACAATAGGTAATTTTCTTTCGCCGTCTACTTCATTCAAAATCAAAGCATAGGCTCCATTTTGTGTTTGGCTGTATGAAATTCCTTTTATGGATAATTTGACTAAGCTCATAATTGTTGAAATGAAAATCTAGGTTTTTTATTCTGAATCCTTTTTGGATAAATTTAGGTTGCAATATTAATTAAAAAATCTGCCAATAAGCAAAGATACGATTATCTTATTTTATTGGACAGAATTATTTTAATGAGTCGTTATATTATGCGTTTTGCGACTTGTATTCTTTTAATTTTTCAATTAATTTTGGAACAACTTCAAAGGCATCGCCTACAATTCCGTAGTCGGCTACTTTAAAGAAAGGAGCTTCTGCATCTGTATTGATAACCACTTTTACTTTAGAAGCGTTGATTCCGGCAATGTGCTGAATGGCTCCAGAAATTCCAACTGCAATGTATAAATTGGTTGCTACGGGTTTCCCAGTTTGCCCTACGTGTTCAGCGTGTGGTCTCCAGCCTAAGTCGGAAACTGGTTTAGAACAAGCTGTTGCGGCTCCTAAAACAGCGGCTAAATCTTCTATTAAGTTCCAGTTTTCGGGGCCTTTTAAACCGCGTCCACCAGAAACTACAATGTCGGCATCGGCAATAGATACTTTTCCTGATGCTTTTTCAACGGATTCTACTTTTATTCCAAAATCATTTTCTCCAATGCTTGGATTAAAAGCTTCTTCAGTTAAAGTTGATGCGTTTTCGAAAATACCATAAGAGTTTTTAGCTAATCCAATAACTTTTACTTCAGTATTGATTTCGGTTATATTGAATGCTTTGCTAGAAAAAGCGTTTCTTTTTACTTGAAAAGGAGTAGTGTTTACGGGTAAACCTACTACGTTTGATGCGAAACCTGCTTCAAGGCCTACTGCAAGTAACGAAGAAAGGTAAATGCTGTTTGTGCTGGAAGATAGAATAACTAATTTAGTGCTTTCTTGTTGAGCTGCTTGTTTGATAACATCAGCATAAGCTTTGGCATTAAATTCAGCTAACTTATCGTTGTTTACTTTTAATACTTTATCGACTCCGTATTTAGATAAGTCAGAAACGTTTTCGATATTCACCGTTAAGGCAGTTACAGTAGTTCCTAGAGATTCGGCTACTTTTTTTGCATAAGAAGCGATTTCAAATGCTACTTTTTTAAACTTTCCTTCGGCTGATTCTGCGTATATTAATATTGACATGATGATTTTAGATTTTAGATTAACGATTTTAGATTTCAGATTTTTTGAACTGAATACTAAAAACTAATTACTGAATACTAGATAACCTTTGCTTCGTTATGTAACAAATTAATTAATTCGTCTAAGTTATCTGGAGCAATCATTTTTACTGCTGATTTTGGAGCAGGTTTTTCAAATTTCACTGCTTTTGTGTTAATGGCAACGTCAATTGGTTCAACTACATTCAGTACTTTTGTTCTGGCAGTCATAATTCCTCTCATGTTAGGAATGCGCAAATCTTTTTCTTCAACAATTCCTTTTTGACCACCAATAATTAATGGTAATGAAGTAGAAATGCTTTCTTTTCCACCGTCAATTTCGCGAACTGCTTTTGCATTTGTGCCTTCAACGGTGATGTTGATGCAAGAATTTAGGAAATTAAAGTCTAAAATACCAGCAATCATTCCAGGGACCATTCCGCCATTATAATCTAAAGATTCTTTTCCAGCAATTACTAAATCGTAAGCGCCTGCTTTTATAACTTCAGCTAGTTGTTTGGCAACAAAAAATCCGTCAGTAGGAGTGGCGTTGATACGAATTGCATCATTAGCACCTATGGCTAATGCTTTTCTTAATGTAGGTTCTGTTTCTGGACCGCCTACGTTTACTACAGTTACCGTAGCTCCTTGTTGTTCTTGAAACCAAATGGCACGAGTTAATCCAAATTCATCATTAGGATTGATTACATATTGAACGCCGTTCGTGTCAAATTCGGTATCGCCGTTAGTAAAGTTGATTTTTGAGGTAGTATCAGGAACATGACTGATGCAAACTAGTATTTTCATGTTTGGATATTTTATAAATTTCGTAGATTGAATTACAAAATTAGAACAATATTTCGAATAATTTGGTATCAAAAACTACTTACCATTACCGCCATATTGTTTTTATTTGTTTGATTCCTGTAAAATAACAGAATAAATGTGAGATATTCACATACCTATAATAAGATGTTAGAATTTAGAACGGATTATTTAAGCTAAATTGTGCTATAAATGGTTTAAAATATTTATTTTTGCTCTTCAGAAAATTCAACATACAATATAAATATGAGAACAATACAATTTAGAGAGGCCATTTGCGAAGCGATGAGCGAAGAAATGCGTCACGATGAATCCATATATTTAATGGGCGAAGAAGTTGCAGAATACAACGGAGCATACAAAGCTTCAAAAGGAATGCTTGCTGAATTTGGCGAAAAAAGAGTAATTGATACTCCAATTGCTGAGCTTGGTTTTACAGGAATTGCAGTAGGTTCAGCAATGAACGGATGTCGTCCTATTGTAGAATATATGACTTTCAACTTCTGTTTAGTTGGTATTGATCAAATTATAAATAACGCTGCTAAAATGCGTCAAATGACAGGAGGACAATTTAATGTGCCTATCGTTTTTCGTGGACCAACTGCTTCTGCAGGTCAATTAGGAGCAACTCACTCTCAGGCTTTAGAAAACTGGTTTGCTAACACTCCAGGATTAAAAGTTATTGTTCCCTCAACTCCTTATGATGCAAAAGGACTTTTAAAATCAGCTATCCGTGATAATGATCCTGTGATTTTTATGGAATCAGAGCAAATGTATGGTGACAAAGGAGAAGTTCCAGAAGGTGAATACACTATCCCAATAGGAGTTGCTGATGTTAAAAGAGAAGGAACTGATGTAACTATTGTTTCTTTTGGAAAAATTATCAAAGAAGCTTTTATTGCTGCAGATGAATTAGCTAAAGAAGGAATTTCTTGTGAAGTGATCGATTTGAGAACAGTTCGTCCAATGGATAACGAAGCTATATTAAGATCAGTTAAAAAAACAAACCGTTTAGTAATTCTTGAAGAAGCTTGGCCGTTTGCAAGTATTTCTTCTGAAATTACTTATATTGTTCAAGAACAAGCATTTGATTATCTTGATGCACCAATTCAAAGAATTACAACTGCTGATGCACCCGCACCGTATTCTCCAGTATTGTTGAAAGACTGGTTACCAAACGCAGCTGATGTTGTTAAAGCGGTAAAGAAAGTAATGTATAAATAATACATTAGTAAATACTATTAAGGCTTCATCTTACGTTAGTTTGATGAAGCTTTTTTTTTAATAATCTCCCCTATATGAATAAGAAGTACTCGTTTTTAGTTCTGTTTTTTATATTGTCTTTTTTTTCAACACTTTTTGCTCAAACTAAAGTGAGTGGTATAGTGGTAGACAAATCAAATCAGCCAGTTCCTTTTGCAAATATTGTTTTAAAAGGTTCGAATTTAGGTGTTATGTCTAATGAAGATGGGCGTTTTTATATCGAATCTACTACTACTTTGAATACTTTAATTGTTACTTCTATAGGTTTTTCAGATAGAGAAATTACGTTAGATAAAGCCGTTAATTATAATTTTAGAGTGCAGCTAAATGATGTTGAAGAGCTTAAGGAGGTTGTTATATACGCTGGAAAAACATCTAAAAAGAACAATCCTGCATTGGATATTTTGAGAAAAATTTGGGAAAGAAAACGAAAAAACGGATTGTATCAGTTTGACCAATACCAAATGGAAAAGTACGAAAAAGTAGAATTCGATATGAATACTATTGATAGTGCTTTTATGAAAAGTAAGATTTTTAAAGGAATGGAATTTGTTTTCAATCATGTGGATACATCGAGAGTTACTGGAAAAACCTACTTGCCTATTTTTATTAATGAATCTTTAATGGATGTTTATGGAAACAATAAATTAAAAAAAGTAAAAGAAAAATTAAAAGCCAATAAAAATTCGGGATTTAGTGATAATCAGCAAATTTTATCTTTTGTAAAAGATTTGTATTCGGATTATGATATTTACAACAATCACTTAACTTTTTTTGACAAAAGTTTTACTAGTCCATTGTCAAAAACAGGAATTGATGTTTATAATTATGTGTTGAAAGACAGTGCTTATATTGACAATAAATGGTGTTACAATATTTTATTTTATCCAAGACGTAAAAATGAATTGACTTTTAAAGGAGACTTTTGGGTGAACGATACCACTTTTGCTATCAAGAAAATTAATATGGCAGTAACTAAAAGTGCTAATATTAACTGGGTAAAAGATATTTACATCGAACAAGAATTTGAAGTGCAAAATGACTCCGTTTTTTTACTGACTCGAGATCACATGATGTCGGATTTTGCATTGAATAAGAAAGAAGAATCTAAAGGTGTTTATGGAAAACGAACCACTTTGTATCAAAACCATCAATTTAATATAGAAAAACCTGTTTCTTTTTACAAAGAAGAAGTGAATTATATTGATAATGAAGTTTACAATAAATCAGACAGCTACTGGGATGATAATCGTTTCGAAAATTTAAACAAAGACGAAAAAGGGGTTTATAAAATGCTAGATACTTTGCAATCGGTTAAGAAATTCAAGCAATTGTATAATTTAGTCTCCATTTTAGGAAGTGGCTATATTCAGTTTGGACATATCGATTTTGGCCCTATCTTTTCGACACTAGGTTATAATGAGGTAGAAGGTATAAGACTGCGAGCGGGAGGAAGAACCTATTTTGGACCAAATGATGCTTGGCGTTTACAGGGATATACTGCTTATGGATTTGATGACAACAAATTCAAATACGGTATTTCTGGAAAATGGATGGTTGATAAGAAAAATCGATTGATCATTTCAGGAGGAAATAGAAGAGATGTAGAGCAAATTGGTGCCAGTTTGACTACTACAAATGACGTTTTGGGTAGAAGTTTTGCATCCTCGGCATTGTTTTCTACGGGAAATAACGGTAAACTTACCAATATAAATTTAACAAATGTAGCTGTCGAAATTGAACCCGTTAAAAACTTGACTTTTCAAACCGGATTTTCCTATCGAACATTAGAGTCGGCATCCAACACCTTTAGTTTGGATTATTACACTGATAGAACACAAACAACTACAAACAGCGAGGTAAAGCAATCAGAAGTTAATTTTCAGGTAGAGTTTTCGCCCAAAAGAAAAACTATTGGTTATGGAGTTGAACGAGATATTGTAGATAGTCCTTTTAGTCGTTTTTACGTGAATTTCAGTCATGGCTTTAAAGGTTTATTAGATAGTGATTTTAAATATGAAAAAATCCAATTGTATTACAAGCAACCTATCATCATTGGTCCTTTAGGAAGATCCAATGTAATTATGGAAGTAGGGAAAACTTTTGGAACAGTGCCATTAGGTTTGTTGAGTGTAATTCCAGGAAATCAATCGTATTTCTCGATTGAAAATACTTTTAATAATTTGAATTTTTACGAATTTGTAAGTGATCAATACGCTACGTTGCAGTGGGAACACAATTTTGGAGGGCGTATTTTTTCAAGAATTCCTTTCATGAGAAAATTAAACTGGAGAGAAGTTATCGGTGCAAGAGGAGTTTACGGAACAATATCTGATACTAATAGAGCAATAAATGCTTCTGGACTTGTTTATGCCGCTCCAGAAAATGCCTACTGGGAATACAGTGCTGGAATAGGGAATATTTTCAAAGTCTTCCGTATTGATCTTACGTGGAGAGGGAATTATTTAAACACTCCAGACACGCAACGTTTTTCAGTAAAAGGATCCTTTGGGTTTTATTTCTAAAGCTTTCGTTTTAGGGTAGATAATTCTTGTAAGAAACAGCTTTTTGAATTACTTTTGTAATCGAAAAATTGAATTTAAGATAAAAAAATAAAAATGACTGCAGACAAAATAAACACTTTCGATGTTCTTATCGAAATTCCAAGAGGAAGTAGAAATAAGTATGAGTACGATTTCGAAATTAAAAGAATGCGTTTTGATAGAATGTTATTCTCTTCAATGATGTATCCAGCTGATTACGGTTTTATTCCAGAAACATTAGCTTTAGACGGAGATCCATTAGATGTATTGGTATTAATTAATGAGCCAACTTTTCCTGGATGTGTTATAGAGGTAAAACCTATTGGAGTTTTCCACATGGCAGATGATAAAGGACCAGATGAAAAAATTATTTGTGTACCCGTTTCTGACCCAATCTGGAATTCATTAAATGATTTATCAGACATTAATCCCCACTTACTAAAAGAAATTGAGCATTTCTTCCAGGTTTATAAAGATCTTGAAAACAAAAAAGTAGATGTTGAAGGATGGGGTGATTTAGATGAAGCTAGAGCTATCATTAAAGAATGTACAGATCGTTTCAATGCAATTGAAAATAAAGCAGAAGGATTATTTAGTATTAAATAATTTTAATCTATAAATTTTATAAAAAAAGCAATACTCCGTTAAGAGTATTGCTTTTTTGTTTAAATTCGTTTGTATACTGTTGATTATTAACCTTAACCAAATGAATTTATGAACGAATTTATGATTTATTTGCCAATAGTTATGGCAATTATTGGACTGCTGTTTATGTCAATTAAAAGAACCTGGGTTCTAAAACAAGATGCTGGAGATGGTAAGATGGCAACCATATCCGAACACATTTATGAGGGAGCACTTGCTTTTCTCAAGGCGGAATACCGATTGTTAACCATCTTTGTAATTTTAGCAAGCATTGTACTGGCGGGAATTACTTTTTTGCCAGGAGTTAAAACACATTTATTAATAGTAATTGCATTTATTTTTGGCGCTTTCTTTTCGGCTTTAGCTGGAAACATGGGGATGAGAATTGCCACTAAAACCAATGTGAGGACCACACAGGCGGCTCGGACTAGTTTGCCTCAGGCACTTAAGGTTTCTTTTGGAGGAGGAACAGTCATGGGGTTAGGAGTTGCAGGATTAGCTGTACTAGGTTTGACAGGGTTTTTTATTTTCTTTTTTCAGGTTTTTATGGGAGGCGTTTGGACAGATACTGAAGGAATGACAGTTGTGCTGGAAACACTTGCAGGATTTTCTTTAGGAGCAGAGTCTATCGCTTTGTTTGCTCGTGTTGGTGGCGGAATTTATACTAAAGCTGCCGATGTAGGTGCTGATTTAGTGGGTAAAGTTGAAGCAGGCATTCCCGAAGATGATCCACGTAATCCAGCTACTATTGCTGATAATGTTGGGGATAATGTGGGTGATGTTGCTGGTATGGGTGCCGATTTATTTGGCTCTTACGTAGCAACGGTTTTGGCGGCCATGGTTTTGGGGAATTATGTAATAAAAGATATGGGCGGAAACATTCAGGATGCTTTTGGAGGAATTGGACCTATTTTATTACCAATGGCAATTGCTGGTTTCGGAATTTTATTTTCTATTATTGGAACCATGTTGGTAAAAATTTCGGATGATAATGCCAAAGAAGCTCAAGTACAAAAAGCATTAAACAAAGGAAATTGGGTTTCTATTATTTTAACGGCCGTAAGTTGTTACTTTTTAGTGCAATATATGTTGCCAGAAATGATGAAAATGGAGTTTTTTGAAGAAGGGATACAAAATATTTCTTCTATGAGAGTTTTTTATGCTACCATTATAGGTTTGATTGTGGGTGGTGCTATTTCTTCAGTAACTGAATATTATACAGGACTTGGTACAAAACCAGTGTTGGCTATTGTACAAAAATCGGCAACAGGAGCGGGAACTAACGTTATTGCAGGTTTAGCAACTGGAATGATTTCTACTTTTCCAACTGTTTTATTATTTGCAGCAGCAATTTGGTCTTCTTATGCTTTGGCTGGTTTTTACGGAGTGGCTTTAGCGGCTTCGGCAATGATGGCAACAACAGCAATGCAATTAGCTATTGATGCTTTTGGACCAATATCAGATAACGCAGGTGGAATTGCTGAAATGAGCGAATTACCAAAAGAAGTACGTACAAGAACTGATATTCTAGATTCTGTTGGAAATACTACCGCTGCAACTGGAAAAGGATTTGCAATAGCTTCAGCGGCATTGACTTCATTAGCTTTATTTGCTGCTTATGTAACTTTTACTGGAATTGATGGAATTAATATTTTTAAAGCTCCTGTATTGGCAATGTTGTTTGTGGGCGGAATGATTCCTGTCGTTTTTTCGGCTTTAGCTATGAATTCTGTTGGAAAGGCTGCGATGGATATGGTCTATGAAGTGCGTCGTCAATTCAAGGAAATTCCGGGAATTATGGAAGGAACTGGAAAACCAGAATATGGCAAATGTGTAGAGATTTCGACAAAAGCCGCTTTACGCGAAATGATGTTACCTGGGATTTTGACTATTGGTTTTCCAATTGCGATTGTGCTTTTAGGAAAATTAGTTTACGGAGATAACAATCAGTTAATTGCTGAAATGCTTGGCGGTTATATGGCTGGAGTTACGGTTTCGGGAGTGCTGTGGGCTGTTTTCCAAAACAATGCCGGAGGTGCATGGGATAATGCTAAGAAATCTTTTGAAGCTGGAGTTTTAATTAATGGAGAGATGACTTACAAAGGTTCGGATGCACACAAAGCAGCAGTTACTGGGGATACGGTAGGTGATCCTTTTAAAGATACTTCTGGACCTTCAATGAATATTTTGATTAAGCTGACTTGCTTGATAGGTTTAGTTATTGCTCCAATTTTAGGTAATGGAAGTCATACTATTGCCACAACGGCTACATGTTGTACAACAATGGGAACTTGTACTTCTATGTCAGAGGAGGAATGTATAGCCAAAGGCTGTACGAATAAAAACTGCGAGCATCATGCACATACTGGTTTAACAACTATTGATGCTATTTCTAAAGAAGTTACTATTGAGAAAATAAATGTTAATGGAAAAGTAAAAGCTACTATTACCACTACATCAAATGGAAAAGTTGATGTTCAAAGTTTTGAAGGAACAGTTGAAGAAGTTCAGGCAAAAATTGATGCTTTGAAGTAATATTTTAAAATGTAATAAGTAAAAATGCCTCGCAATTGCGAGGCATTTTTTTGTGACTATAAAAATTGATGTTCTAAAAAGCGTAAAAAAACACGATAAATTGGAATTCTATAACAATCTTAAAAAACTGTGTAAGATGATAGCTTTGTTTGTATGATATCTTTGTAAAGAACAAATATAAATAACAAAAAGCATACTATTATGGAACCAAAAATTGGAATCACAAAAAAAGAGCTGGAGTCTAGTATTAATTGTTTAACAACGGTATTAGCAAATGAAATGTTGCTTTATACAAAAACAAGAAAATTTCACTGGAATGTTTCAGGAAATAGTTTTATGGAGTTGCACAAATTGTTTGAAGCTCAATACACAGCATTGGAGCAAGAGATAGATGAAGTAGCCGAACGTATTAGTAAACTTGGCGGAAAAGCCATTGGTACAATGCAAGAGTTTATCGATCATTCTATTCTTAAGGAAAATCCCAAAGCTGTAGATCAAAAAGAAATGCTTAAAGAGCTTTTGTCAGATCATGAAGCCGTTTTAAAACAACTGAGAGATTTTATCAAGGAAGTTGAAGAAACTGACGATTATGGTACTGCTGATTTTTTAACAGGGCTACTACAAAAGCATGAAGAAAAATCGTGGATGTTGCGTCAATATATTGATCAAAAATAAATATTAATTTAAATTTTAGAAATTATGAATAGTACTGAAATCAAAGGGAATTGGAACGAAATTAAAGGAAAATTAAAACAAAAGTATGCTGATCTTACAGATGATGATTTGTTGTATGAAGAAGGAAAAGAGGACGAAATGTTCGGAAAAATTCAACAAAAAATAGGTAAGACTAAAGACGAAATTACCAAATGGTATAGTGAGTTGTAGTATACTATTTAAAAATAGTAAATTATGCAAGAAGCCGCTTCAAATTTTTGAAGCGGCTTCTTTTTTAAAATAATCCGTTTAATTCGGCATTAATTCGTTCAATAATATTTCCTAAATCTTCGGGATTGTCAACAAAATTAATTTTATCGACATCTATAATTAATAATTTTCCTTTGTTGTATGTGTGGATCCAGGCTTCGTAGCGTTCGTTCAGACGGCTCAGATAATCAATAGAAATAGAGTTTTCATATTCGCGTCCTCGTTTGTGGATTTGTCCCACTAAATTTGGAATGGAACTTCTTAAATAAATTAACAAATCAGGCGCTTTAACCGTAGACTCCATCAACTCAAAAAGACTTGAATAATTCTGAAAATCACGGTTCGTCATTAATCCCATGGCGTAAAGATTGGGCGCAAAGATATAAGCATCTTCATAAATGGTGCGGTCCTGAATTACTTTTTTTCCGCTTTCGCGAATTTGAATCACTTGACGAAAACGACTGTTCAGGAAATAGATTTGAAGGTTGAAAGACCAACGTTCCATTTGATGGTAAAAATCATCTAAATAAGGGTTGTCTACTACATCTTCATAATGCGGTTCCCATTTAAAGTGTTTGGATAGCAAAGCCGTTAATGTGGTTTTTCCTGATCCTATATTTCCTGCTACTGCTATGTGCATTACGGTGTTACGATTTTAATTTTAAATACTTCTTGAGTTGTAAAAATAGGTAAATTTTCAACTTTGGCACTCTTTTTTTTAAACTAAATTATTCTGATTGAAAAACAGATTTTTATTGAAAATTCCACTGTTTTCGGGATGTAACTTCATCTTTTTTTACTTCATTTTTAATAAAACATTTATAGAGAACCAGTTTAGAATTATTTTATCGTCTTTGTTTTCTCCGTCTAGTGATTGATAATTCAATTGAATCTCATAGTTTTTTGTGGTAACTGTTTGAGTGAGTTTTTTATGATTATCATTAAGCAATGCTTTGTTTTGTAGAATAAAATTGTTTATTTGAAGTGGTATGGTATCATTATTGATTTTTAATTCAATCCCGTAATCCTTTTTACTGTAGTTGATTGAATATTTTTTTCCGTTTACGTCTAAACAATTTTCGCAGTTTGAATTATTGTTATCGCTAATTTCGAAAGCTAAATCATATCCCTGAATTTTTTCAATATTCATTCTGTCAGGATTGTAATGACTATAATAAAAATTCTCTTTTTTATCATTTTCATTGTAGTATCTCCCGCGATAAGAATAGCCCAGGGCTTCCATGATTTGAGAATCGCCTGGAACTTTGTCTTTTTTAGTTAATAACGCTAATTTATTAGAGAAAGGAATTAATTCTTTGATACCATAATTTTTGTTAATAAAGCTTACGATGCTGCTTAAGTCTTTTTCTTCTTCAATAGTTAAAGTAGATTTTTGTCTCGTAATATAATCCTGAAAACGATTTAACTGGCTTCTTTTTGAAACTGAATCGGCACTTTGCGGACCTAAAATGGTCAACATAGCAATCAGGCACATACTAATAGGTATGAATTTTATTTGAGGTTCTTTTTTGAAAATAAAATACACCGTTAAAATAGTCAGCCAGATCGATAATACTAATACATAATAACGTTCATGTGTAAATCCATAAAGATTAATTCTGTATAAAATGGCCCAAAATAAAAGTCCGATCAAAGGAACTAATAAATAATAAAACCATTTATGAAAGGTACGCATCCATACATTCCCTTTGTCATTTGCAATAGGGTGAATTAATAATAAAGAAAGAATTCCAAAAATGGCAAAAACTAAAATCAAATTAGAAACCCATCCTACAGGTAAAGAGAATAGTGCAATAATTTTTATTTCATAGGATAATAAAATCAAGAAATAGATACTTATTAAAGGGATAAGTACAAACTGAGTGAATTTTTTTAAAGCAATCGGGTAGTTTAAGTGTAATGGTACATTGATATTGTTTGTTTCAGGAATGCCGGAAAGGAAAAACACGGTATTGAAAATTCCAAAAATCACGAAAAATAAATCAAGGTAAATTTCATTGTAATAATCGACATTAAATAAATGATGAGTGGCTAATAAAGCAAATGAAAGTCCAGCATAGATAACAATGCTGTACAAAGTTGAAGTTAAGATTCTAAGGAAAAGTTGCTTGTTAAATTCCCAAAAAGTGCCTTCGTCATATTTTTTATTAATAAATGCTGCAAAAGATACCAGTAAATGTAATGCTAAATTAAGTGATAGAAATTGATAGGTTTCAAACTCCTTGATACGCTCGGAGAATTGAAATATAAACACAAAAATTAAAGCACCTGAAATGAAACTACTGATAAATCGGATATAAGAATTTTTTTTATCATTTAAAGAATACAAAGTAATTGATAAGAACAATACAAGGCACAACGAGCATCCCATAATGATTTTCGTAAACAACTCTTCTGTATCTCGATTGGTTTCATTAGTAACATAAATTGCGCAAATGGTACCTGTAATGGTAATAAGGATTTCGAGTGGAAATCGTAAAAAGGTACGCTGTGTTTCTTGGATTATTTTTTGAAAAGAAGGAAATGAAGCCATAAGGTGTTTTTTTTACTAAGTAACAAAAAATAATCCTACAAAAAAAAGGCTGTCTAAAAGACAGCCTTTACTATAATGGTAATAATTGATGTTATAATCCGAATGCTGTTTTGATTTGGTCAACATAATCTAATTTTTCCCAAGTAAACAATTCAACCGTTACTGTTTTTTCTTCACCTCCTGGAGCCGAAAAAGTTTTTGTAACCACTTCAGGAGTACGTCCCATGTGTCCGTAAGCCGCTGTTTCGCTGTAAATAGGATTTCTTAATTTTAAACGTTGTTCGATGAAATACGGACGCATATCAAAAATAGCCTCTACTTTCTTAGCGATTTCTCCATTGGTTAAATTCACTTTTGAAGTTCCGTAAGTATCAATAAAAATACCCATTGGTTGAGCAACACCAATAGCATAAGAAACTTGAACTAAAATCTCGTCTGCTACACCAGCAGCAACTAGGTTTTTAGCAATATGACGTGTGGCATAAGCAGCACTTCTATCTACTTTGCTTGGGTCTTTTCCAGAAAATGCACCACCACCGTGAGCTCCTTTTCCACCGTAAGTATCTACAATAATTTTTCTACCAGTAAGTCCAGTATCACCGTGAGGTCCACCGATTACAAATTTCCCTGTTGGGTTAATATGGTAGTTAATTTTATTGTTGAATAAATGGGCGTGAGTTGGATTCTTAGCAATGATTCTTGGAATCAAAATTTCGATAATGTCTTTTTTGATTTTTGCAAGCATTACTGCTTCTTCTTCAAAATCATCATGTTGTGTAGAAATTACAATGGCGTCAATACGTATAGGTGTGTTGTCATCACTGTATTCTAAAGTCACCTGAGATTTTGCATCTGGTCGTAAATAAGTAATTTCATTATTTTCACGTCTTAATGCCGCTAATTCTTTTAAAAGTTTGTGAGACAAATCAAGAGCTAAAGGCATGTAGTTTTCGGTTTCGTTAGTTGCATAACCAAACATCATTCCTTGATCACCAGCACCTTGTTCTTCCGGATTTTTTCTGTCAACTCCTTGATTAATATCTGCTGATTGTTCGTGAATGGCTGAAAGAATTCCACAAGAATTTGCTTCAAACATGTATTCACTTTTAGTGTATCCAATTTTTTTGATTACATCACGAGCAATTTGTTGAACATCTAAATAAGTATTCGATTTTACTTCTCCAGCTAAAATAACCTGACCAGTAGTTACTAAGGTCTCACAAGCTACTTTTGAATCCGCATCAAAAGCTAGAAAATTATCAATTAATGCGTCTGAAATTTGATCCGCAATTTTGTCTGGATGTCCTTCGCTCACAGATTCTGACGTAAATAAATAGGCCATAATATATAATTTTTAAATATTAAGCGAGGAAAAAAATAATTGCAAAAAGGACTAAAGGAGAGTTTCTGCTTTAGCATTTTTTTCTACTGAAAATTTTTCAGCACTCACAATGAATTCGTTTCATTATGAAGAGGTTGCAATCAGTTCAAATTTTTCCTCTTGTATTTTGAGGTGCAAAGGTATGAAACCATTTTTGAAATGTAAATTAATCTCAGCTAATTTTTTTAAAGAAAAAAAGCTTGATTCAAAAGTGTTAATTTATTTTAAAAAATTTGGAATTTAAAAAATTACTTACGTAAATTTGATTCGAAAATTTTTTTATAAAAAAATGAAAGCAGATAAAGTGATAATGTGTAACAAGAAACAGGGTATGATCTGCGGGTACACTATTGCTTAAACTTAAATATAAATTTAGCATAGCCTCCCGAGAAATTGGGAGGTTTTTTTTTGGAAATAATTAATCATAAACAAATATAGACATGAGTACATTAAAATTTGAAACTAACGCGCTACATGCAGGGCATGACGTAACAAAACATGCTGGAACCAGAGCTGTTCCTATTTACCAAACATCTTCTTATGTGTTCAATAATTCAGAACATGCGGCTAATTTATTTGGTCTTGCTGAGCCAGGTTATATTTATACCCGATTAAACAATCCAACTAATGATATTTTAGAACAGCGTTTAGCAGCTTTAGAAGGAGGGATTGCAGCCGTAGTTACTGCTTCGGGAACAGCTGCAATTTTTACAGCTTTGTTAGCTATACTTAAAACAGGAGATCATATTGTGGCTTCTAGCAGTTTGTACGGAGGGACGTTCAATTTGTTTAATTCAACTTTACCTCGATTAGGGATTACAACTACTTTTGTTGACCCTACCGATGCGGCTAATTTTACCAGTGCGGCTACTGCCAATACAAAATTGTTTTTTGTGGAAAGTTTAGGGAATCCAAAATTAGATGTTTTAGATTTGAAAGCAATTTCGGTTGAAGCGAAAGCTTTAAAAGTACCTCTAGTGGTTGATAATACAGTTGCTTCCCCAGCTTTGTTACGCCCAATAGAACATGGGGCTAATATTGTGATTCATTCTTTGACAAAGTATATTGCTGGAAACGGAACTTCGTTAGGTGGTGCTATTGTTGATGCGGGAACATTTGACTGGAGTAGTGGTCGTTTTCCTGAATTTACAGAACCAAATGCGGGTTATCATGGCTTAGTTTACCACGAAGCTTTGGGAGCTGCAGCATTTATTGCAAAAGTTAGAATTGAAGGATTACGTGATTACGGAGCGGCTTTGAGTCCGTTTAACGCATTTCAGATTATTCAGGGCTTAGAAACTTTGTCTGTTCGTATTCAAAGACACAGTGAAAATGCTTTGGAATTAGCACAATGGTTGGAATCTCAAGATCAGGTGGCTTGGGTAAATTATCCAGGATTGAAATCAAGTAAATATTATGATTTAGCACAGGAATATTTGCCAAAAGGACAAAGCGGATTGTTGACTTTTGGACTAAAAGGTGGTTTTGATGCAGCTAAAAAAGTAGCCGACGAAACCAAACTGTTTTCGTTGCTGGCTAATATTGGTGATACAAAATCGTTGGTTATTCATCCTGCGAGTACAACACACCAACAATTATCAGAAGAACAACAATTGGCTTCAGGTGTATCAAAAGATTTAATTCGATTGTCAGTTGGACTTGAAGATATCAACGATTTGAAAGCCGATTTGAAAGCGGTTTTTGACGTCTTATAATAACATTAATTTAAAACAGAATTAATGTTTAATTGTGTTTTCAGCTATATCTTTGAAGTATCAAATCAGAAGAGTGGAATGGAGTTAATTTTTTAATTATCTTGGCAAAAAAGCTCTTGTTTGATTTGTTTTTTAGATTAGAATTTAAATTTAATGTTAAAAAACACAATGAACTGTTAATTAGTGTTTTTAGCTTTAATTTTTTTGAAAAAATAACGAGTGATAAAGAAAAATTTATATCTTTGTGACTCTAAATAAAAAAAAGAAATGAATTTTATTATTTGTAAAAAATCGATGGTACAAACTAAGGAAATCCGCAGGAGTGCGATAGCTTAATTTTTTATTCAAATAAGACTAAAATATAGCAAAAGCCTCCTGATACATCAGGAGGCTTTTTTGTTAAAACAAATAATAAAAAAAACAAACAGAAAAATGATTATTATTAATATTAAGAAAAATAAACAATTTACAGTCTCTATGCTATGTGCAAAGACTATAGTCTGTTGATACCCAAAAGAATCGTTTATATAGTATAAACCCTTTTGGTACACAAACCAAAAGGGTTTTTTTATTTAGAAAGAAAAAATAAAAATAAAACAAATAACAAATAAGAATAAGTCGAATTAATTAAATTTAAACACCATGAACACAAGAAGATTGATTACAAGAGCATTAGACTTTATAAGAGATATAAGGGCTAATAACGGTACAGAGAAAGAGAATAGGGAAGAGTTGACAAATAATAGATTTGGTATCAACGCAGATGTGGATCTTAAAGATCAAAAGAAAGCATCTGATTCATTAACGTTTTTGATGTATTCTAAAGAAAATGAAACACTGTTTATCTAAATATAGTTTTGTAAATATAGGTTTCAAACGCAGGTGATTTCTGGATTTTGTGTTCAGTGATGACTTGCGTTTGTTTATTATATACTTGTTGGTTTAAAACTAAATCAGCAAAATTTGTTTGTTTGAAAAAATAGTAGTTACTTTGTGCCTTTAAGTTCATAAACGTATTGAAATGTTATAAAGAAAGCTCGAGGGAATAGACCCATTGAAAGCTTAGCAACCCTTTGCAAACGAAGAAGGTGCTACATTCTATCCGCTATAGCGGAAAAGATAACAACAATAAAGCTTTACTTCTTCTAGCTTTCTTTCTAATATTTCCATCATCAATCCTATTTAAAGATTTGAAATTGGAAAAGAATCCCAATCCCATTATAATACAAAATTTCACTACCGAAAGTGGTGTACATTATCCTGTTATCAATTTAAGTTATCAACTTTTTGGTTTAACGTTGCATACAGCTCCTATTGTTTTAGTTAATCATGCGTTGACCGGAAACTCTCAGGTTATTGGTGCAACTGGATGGTGGAATGATTTAATTGGAGATAACAAAACTATTGACACTAATAAATACAGTATTTTAGCCTTTAATATTCCAGGAAACGGATATGACGGTACTGTTGTAGAAAACTATTTTGATTTTACTGCCAGAGACGTTGCAAAACTATTTATTGCGGGAGTAAAACAACTTAAAATTCGACAACTATATGCTATTATCGGCGGATCAGTAGGCGGAGGAATTGCATGGGAAATGATTGCCTTGGAACCAAAATTAGCTTTAAACGTAATTCCTATTGCAACCGATTGGAAATCGACCGATTGGTTGATTGCGAATTGTTTTTTGCAAGAGCAAATTTTGAAAAATTCCTGTAATCCAATTGAAGATGCAAGAATTCATGCGATGCTGTGTTACAGAACTCCGGAATCTTTCAAATTAAAATTTGACCGAACCATTAATGAAGAATTAGCTATATTTAATATCGAAAGTTGGTTGCTTCACCACGGTAAAAAATTACAAAAACGCTTTCAGTTGGCTTCTTATAAAATGATGAATCAATTGCTTAAAACAATTGATGTAACCAGAAATAGCGATTCGTTTGAGGTATTTGCTTCTAAAATTGAAGCCTCGATTCACATCATTGGTATAAATTCAGATTTGTTTTTTACCGCAAAAGAAAATAAAGATACTTTTCAAGAATTAAAAAAGCATAATGTGAATGTTTTTTATAAAGAAATAGAATCCATCCATGGACACGATGCTTTCTTGATGGAGTACGAACAATTAAACAACTTACTTGCTCCTATTTTTAGTTGCAATACAAAAATATAATTGAGATGAAAATATTAAAATTTGGAGGAAAATCTTTGTCGAATGGTGAAGGAATCAATAAAGTTGTTTCTATAGTAGCTGATAAAGTAAACAATGGAGAAGAAATTGCTATTGTGGTTTCGGCACGTGGAAAAGCAACCGATGAATTAGAAGAAATTCTTAGCGTAGCCGCTAAAAATGCAGATTACAAAACCTTACTTGAAGAATTTAAGAAATACCAGCAAGATATTTATTCGACAGTAGATTTATCTGAAGAATTCTCTATTTTGGATAAATTATTCGAAGGAGTAAGCTTAATTGGCGATTATAGTGCTAAAATTAAAGATCAAATTCTTTCTGTTGGAGAGCTGCTTTCAGCAAAATTATTGACAGCAATTTTAATCGATAAAGGGATTAATGCCCAATTTGCTGATTCCAGGATTTTCCTAAAAACGGATTCCAAATTTGGTGATGCACAACCGCTAGAGCAAATTTCGAAGAAAAACGTCATTCAGTATTTTAAAGAAAATGGCGCTTCCGTTAATGTTGTAACCGGTTTTATTGGTTCTAATACTAATAATGTAACCACTACTTTAGGTCGAAACGGAAGTAATTATACAGCTTCTTTATTAGCAAATTATCTAAATGCTGAGGAACTTCAGAATTACACGCATGTGGATGGAATTTATACTGCCAACCCAGATTTAGTTGCTGATGCTAAGAAAATTGACCATTTGACTTTTACCGAAGCGAACGAGTTGGCTAATTTTGGAGCAACTATTTTGCATGCTAAAACGATTATTCCTTTGTTAGAAAAAAATATTCCATTACGAATATTGAATACTTTTAATCATGAAAACGAAGGGACTTTAATAACTTCAACTTCAACAACAGGAGGAATTAAAACGCTTTCGGTTTTAGAAAATTTAGCTTTAGTAAATCTTGAAGGTAGAGGTTTATTAGGAAAAACGGGAGTAGATGCCCGTATTTTTAAAGTAATGGGTGATAATGATATTAGTGTAAGTATCATTTCTCAGGGTTCTTCTGAAAGAGGAATTGGTTTAGTTGTTGCCGAATCTCAGGCTACAAAAGCCATGATTGAATTAGAAAAAGAATTCGAAAATGATTTCTATTCTAAAGACGTTAATAAAATTTCGGTGACTGATGATGTTGCGGTAATTTCGATTATTGGACAAGATTTGAGTACGTTTCATAAGCCCTATACGGCTTTGATTCGCAACAAAATTGTGCCTATTTTGTTCAACAACACCGTGACAGGAAAAAATGTGAGTTTGGTATTTAAAAAATCCGAATTGAATAAGGCATTAAATGTTATTCACGGAGAGATTTTTGGAGTGGCTAAAAAAATCAACATTGCTGTTTTCGGTCATGGATTAGTAGGCGGAACGTTGATTAATCAAATTTTAGAATCGGCGATTGCTATCGAGAAAAGAAAAGATATTAAATTGAATGTTTTTGCAATTGCAAATTCTAAAAGCGTTTTACTGAATAAAGATGGAGTAACACCAAATTGGATTAATGAAATTCAGACTAACGGTTTCTCTTATACTATTGATGATATTATTGCTTACGCAAATGAGCATCATTTAGAAAATTTAATTGCGGTAGATAATACGGCAAGTACTGCATTTGTTGAAAATTATATCTCTTTGGTTGAAAATGGGTTCGATTTGATTTCTTCGAATAAAGTGGCTAATACATTGAGTTATGGTTTCTATAAAGAATTGAGAAAAGTATTGACTGACAACCAAAAGAGTTATTTGTACGAAACGAATGTTGGTGCAGGTTTACCATTAATTGATACTATCAAATTATTACATCTTTCGGGAGAGAATATTACCAAGATTAAAGGTGTTTTCTCAGGAACGTTGAGTTATTTATTCAACAATTTTTCGGCAAAAGATGTTCCTTTTAGTGATATCTTGAAAGAAGCAATTGATAACGGATATACCGAGCCAGACCCAAGAGAAGATTTAGGTGGAAATGACGTAGGTAGAAAATTATTGATTTTAGCGAGAGAATTGGATTTGCAAAATGAGTTTGAAGAAATTGCAATTCAGAATCTAATTCCGGAGCATTTGCGTGAAGGAAACGTTACCGATTTCTTGAATAAATTGAAAGAATTCGATCCAATTTATGACAAAATAAAAAGCGAACAAGAACCAAATCATGTGTTGCGATACATTGGTGAATTATCAGGCGATTTACAAAATGACAAAGGGAATCTAGAAGTAAAATTAGTTTCAGTACCTTCGGATACGGCTTTAGGCGGATTAAAAGGTTCGGATTCTTTCTTCGAAATTTACACTGAATCTTACGGAGACAGACCAATTGTAATTCAAGGAGCAGGAGCAGGATCTGCAGTAACAGCGAGAGGAGTTTTTGGGGATATTTTGAGATTATCGGATAAAGGATAGTTTTTAGTATTAGTGTTCAGTTTTTTAGTGTTCAGACACAAAAATAAAATTAGTTAATAATTTAAAAAAGGCAAACCTCCAGCCTTAACTCCCTCTTCGCCGCGGCGAAAGGGTTGGGGAGGGGAAAAAATGAAAATAACATTAGACAGAGTAAACGAAAACTTTCACTTTCAATTAAAAAATGAAAGAGGACATATTGTAAATGTAGATGCACGTCCAGATTTTGGAGGAAATGATATGGGACCAAGCCCAATGGAATTAGTCTTGATGGGTGTTGCAGGTTGCAGCGGAATTGATATGATTTCGATTCTAAAAAAACAACGTCAGGAGATAACTTCATTCAAAGCTGAGGTTGAAGGAGAGCGTGTACAAGTAGGTGAAGCAAAACCTTTTAAAGATATTCATGTGGTTTTTTCTTTGGAAGGAAATATTAAAGAAGACAAAGCGGCTAAAGCAGCACAATTGTCTTTCGAAAAATATTGCTCGGTTTCTAAAACAGTAGAACCTACAGCTACCATTCACTATAAAGTGATTTTGAATGGAGTAGAATTAGCGAAAATTTAATAATAGAAATATTTTTGCTTAATTAACAATTAATAACAATTCTCCAGTTTCGGCTCCCTCTCCTTTGGAGAGGGTCGGGGAGAGGAAAACAATAAAAAATGGACGAACAAGAATTTGGTTTTGAAACCCAAGCGATACGTACACACATAGATAGAACACATTATCAAGAACATTCAACACCTTTGTTTTTGTCTTCAAGCTTTGTTTTTGAAGACGCTGAGGACATGAGAGCTTCTTTTACGGAAGAAAAAGAACGTAATATTTACAGCCGTTTTTCTAATCCTAACACGACTGAATTTGTAGATAAAGTTTGTGTTATGGAAGGTGCTGAGGCAGGTTATGCTTTTGCAACTGGAATGGCTGCGATTTATTCTTCTTTTGCTGCTTTGTTGAGTTCGGGTGATCATATTGTATCCGCTGGAAGTGTTTTTGGTTCGACTCATGCGTTGTTTATGACTTATTTCCCAAAATGGAATATCACAACTTCGTATTTTGATATCAATCAACCAGAAACGATTGAGAGTTTTATCAAACCAAATACTAAAATATTATATGCTGAAACGCCTACAAATCCAGGAGTTGACGTAGTTGATTTAGAATTATTAGGTCAAATTGCTAAAAAACACAATTTGATTTTGATAATTGATAACTGTTTTGCAACGCCGTATATTCAGCAGCCAATTAAATTTGGAGCACACATTGTTATTCATTCGGCTACAAAATTGATGGATGGACAAGGGCGTGTTTTAGGTGGAGTAGCGGTTGGTCAAGCGGATTTGATTCGTCAAATTTATCTTTTTTCACGAAATACAGGTCCAGCAATGTCACCATTCAATGCTTGGGTGTTGTCTAAGAGTATAGAGACTTTAGCTCTTCGTGTAGAAAGACATTGTGA
Source organism: Flavobacterium zubiriense (assembly GCF_041729725.1). Classification (NCBI taxonomy): domain Bacteria; kingdom Pseudomonadati; phylum Bacteroidota; class Flavobacteriia; order Flavobacteriales; family Flavobacteriaceae; genus Flavobacterium; species Flavobacterium zubiriense. The sequence continues at coordinate 63,072 of NZ_JBCFQL010000001.1, forward strand.
AAATGCAATGAAAGTAGCAGAGTTTTTAGAAAATCATCCTAATGTAAATAGTGTGAAATATCCTTTCTTGAAATCCCATCCTAAATATGAGATTGCTAAAAAACAAATGCTTTTAGGAGGTAATATCATCGCTTTTGAAATCAAAGGAGGTATTGACGCTGGTAGAGCATTTTTGGATAAAATAAAATTATGTTCGCTTTCAGCCAATATTGGAGACGCTAAAACTATTGTGACACATCCTGCTTCAACTACTCACAGTAAATTGTCTGTTGAGGAAAAATTAGCGGTAGGAATTAGCGAAGGTTTGGTACGCGTTTCTGTTGGTTTAGAAACGGTAAAAGATGTAATTGCGGATTTAGAGCAAGCGCTTTCTTAAGGATTTCAGATTGTAGATTAACGATTTTTGATTGCAAATTTTATGGTATATCAAGAATCGTTTTTTATGATTATTAGTTCAAAAAACATATTTTTGTTTGCATCCAAAGATTAATACGGTGTTAAATCAGTAATCGTTAATCTTCAATCAAAAATCTAATATCTTTAAAATGCTTTCAAAGAAAACAAAATACGGAATAAAAGCTTTGACTTTTTTGGCTCGCCAGGAAGATCAAACTCCTGTGGCTATTGCTGATATTGCGAAGTCTGAGAATATTTCGATTAAGTTTCTGGAAAGTATTTTGCTGCTTTTGCGACACTCTGGATTTCTAGGTGCCAAAAAAGGAAAAGGCGGCGGTTATTATTTAATCAAAGACCCCAAGGATATTAATATGGCAAAGGTGTATCGCATTCTCGAAGGGCCTATTGCTTTGTTGCCCTGTGCGAGTCATAATTTTTATGAACCTTGTGATGATTGTACCGATGAATCTCTATGCGCTGTACGCAAATTGATGATGGAAGTGCGAGATAATACCTTGATGATTTTAGAAAACAATACCTTGGCTGATATTGCTTTTTAAGAACTTTTGATAACTCGAACGAAAATCCTTTTTTTGATAGTCGGATATTATGAGAGTGTTTGGAAGATAATTATCGTCTTTAGCCACACAAACCCTGTAATTTTTATCAGATAATAAAAAAAAACAGTTCATTGTTTTTGACGCAATGAATTGTTTTTTAATTTTATTTTAATCTATAGTAAAACTAGTTTGGATCTTTAACTCGACACCTATTTTATCTTTTAAAATTTTCTTTTGTACCATCTCTGATTGATGGGTACGAAAGAATGACTTATTTGAAACAATTGGCTCAATAATTATATCGGAAAGGTCTGGATGGTGCTCTTTAAAACTTAAGATGGTTTCTTCAAACTTTCTTCTTGCATCAATCAGCCAATCTCTTTTTGGACGATTTTTAATTTCAAAAAACAATATCCACTCATCATCTTTATATAAAAAACCTTCACACCTTTTTATTATTCCTCTATCAATTGTATTTACATTGTCGGAAGAAAATTCATTAATATTGCTATTGTCATCGTTAACATCATATGTTCCAGTCCTAAAAATATCCACACAAAAGTCAATTGCTTTATATTTTACTTCAATGCCTTTTGGATTTTCAATCGTAAAATCCCATTGATTTTCGTTACCTACCAAAACAATTGCAGGGATGCGTATATTTGCATTTGCATCACTTATCCCAAACCGATCATCAGAAAAAGGGAGATTACATTGAATAGATTGGGTTTGACAGTTACCAACTTGATTATTACAAGGCGCTGAAAAGAAGTTTATTGGCATAATTCGTCTTCAATATCTAATAGGTTAGAAAAAAGTTCATTTGACTCTGCAAGAACATCGTTCAAATAGTTTTTGTCTGAAGGAAGTCCTTTGTAAGTTTCCAGTTTAGTAATTGTACCATTTGTTTCTTCCAATTGATATACAACTAAATTATTTCCATGAAGCGTAGAATTTAATGGGACGATTTCCTCTAGTCTATTTTTTAATTCAGTAGATGATTTTTTAACTTTATCTTTTAATTTATCTGCTTCAACAGCCAATGCTAGATAATTTATCAAATACGGGCTATGCGTAGTCATTATCAACATATTACTTCCGTTGTTGTATGCTAACAGACTATTCAGTAACAACCTTTGTGAACTTGGAAATAAATTCTGTTCAGGTTCTTCAACAATATTGACAAAGTATCTACTGACATATTTTTCATTTATTCTTTTTTCTTTTGTCCGTATTGTTTTTTCATCAAGCCCTAACTTGTTCAACTCCTTTAATTCATTATTTCTACGAATAGTTTGATCTGTGCTTAATGATTCCAATAATTTCTTTTCTCCTTGCTTTACAAATTCAATCAAATATTTAGTTACCCAGTATAATGGTACTATTGAGTGAAAGCCACTTGACGCATCAGAAAGTTTTAATCGCTTACCCCCATCAAATTCGAGATAGTTTTCATCTTCCTTTGGATCATAAACAACTTTAGTGTCGTTTATAGGCAATTCAATTGGTTTTCCTTTGTGCGAAATTTGAGCATTACGAAATTCAACAGAATAATTTTTTAAACTTCCCACAATCAGGTCAGAAACCTTATTGATATTAGTAATTGAACTTAGAAAATTCCGTTCTGCAGGAACATACATAATTTTAGGTTGCTTGACGGATTTACTTTTTAGTTTTATTGCATTAACTGCGTTTTCGGCAAAAACAATATGGTACGAAACGCCCTTATATTCAATCTTTGTATCAGCAAATAAATAATTTTCTATTCTATGAAATTCAATAAGTTCTATAAAGTAATTATAGGAAATATAATTAGCTTTAACATCGCCTCGCACCAATGCTTTTTCTAACCATATAAATGAAGAAATTAACTTTGCCAGAGTACTTTTTCCTGAGCCTTGATTCCCAATAAATACTGTCACTTTGTTTACCTCAAACCAACCATCATTATCTTGATAGCCATCTTTAATCGGTCCAAAATTCTTAATTTTTAATTTAATCATTGTTCAAAAGGTAAGTTAAGCAAATTTACATAATTTATAAATCAAAAACTAAGAACAATCATCAATGTTATTTACAAAGACCTTTTGAGGCTATTTAAAATTTTACGAAATATTTTTTTATAATGACATCCAAATTTGTGGTAAATAAGCGCTACAACCTTGCAGACTTTTAGTCTGTCAAACCAAATCTATTTTAAGTCCATAGTGGTTTAGTTTATTGTTTTAGAAAATCAATTTGTATCCTGCAAAAAATAACATGATGGCTATGGCGTTTCTTAAATACAAGTCAGGAATTTTTCCACTTAACATACTTCCTACGAAAATCCCTGGAAGAGACCCCATTAATAATTGTCCTAATAGCATATAATCTAGATTTCCCATTGAGGCATGTCCTAATCCAGCAACCAATGTTAAAGGAACAGCATGAGCAATTTCGGTACCCACAAGTTTAGGTGTTGGTAAAAGCGGATAAAGGAAAAATAGAGTGACTGTGCCTAAAGCTCCAGCTCCTATTGATGTTAATGTTACAGTTGCTCCAAGCATAATTCCGATAGCTATTGTGAGTACATTTTGAGTTTTACTTTCACGATGGAATTTATCTCCTGCGTGCTTTTTAGAAAATGCAGCAATTTTTGTTTTGAATAAAATGGCAATGGAAGTAAAAAGTAATGCCCATCCTAAACTGTATTTTATAACAGCATTTATAGTTGTAATATCTGTTTTTATATTGTCAAGAATCCATAAGGTTAATAGAGCAGCAGGAATGCTTCCTAATGAAAGCCAGCCTGTAATTTTCCAATTGATATTCTTTTTTTTATTATGGACAAATACCCCAGCCATTTTAGTGTAAGCGGCATACAATAAGTCAGTTCCAACGGCTGTAGTTGGGGGAATACCAAACCATAATAAGATGGGAGTCATTAAAGAGCCTCCTCCTACACCTGTTAATCCTACTATAAAACCTACTGCTAATCCTGCAATAACTAATCCTATTTGAAATTCCATAATATCATTTTTTGGCAAAAATACAATTATTTTATAATAATCCTATAGGCAAGGTAGAGTTTAAGATAAATATTTTAAAAATTAGAGTTATATTTGCCGAAGATTTCCATTTAGCTTTATTCTAAACGGAATTTGAGTTAGAAAATTAATTGATTTTATTTCATAAACATAAAGACTTGATAGCTATTGTTTTCTAAAGTTAAAAAAACTGATATATTGTTTTGTAATTTGGAAATAAGTATTACTTTTGCGGAGTAATCTACTAAACCGATAGGGTAATAGATTTGTGATAAATAAAAATAAAAATGAGTACAGCTATAGTTCAGACATTATTAGAAAAAACCAAGGATTTCTCTATGGAGGAAACTTTTGCTTTTTTGGCTAGTGAGTATAAAGATAAGGTAGTTTTTTCGACATCTTTTGGGCAGGAAGATCAGGTGATTACTGCGATTATTGCTAAGAGTGAAGCGCCTATTACTATTTTTACCCTTGATACCGGTCGTTTGTTTCAGGAAACCTACGATGTGTTTCATAGAACACAAAAAAAATACAAAATACTAATTAAAGTATATTTTCCAGAAGCAAAAGCAGTTGAAGAATTGTTAGAGAAAAAAGGGCCAAATAGTTTTTTTGAGTCAGTGGAAAATAGAAAAGAATGTTGTTTTATCCGTAAAGTAGTGCCTCTTAGAAAAGCATTGGCAGGAAATAAAATCTGGATAACAGGATTAAGAGCAGAACAATCAGAAAACAGAAGTGATTTGCATTTGTTTGAATACGATGCTAATTTTGACCTCGTAAAATTCAATCCATTGTTGAAATGGAGTTTAGAAGAAGTTCAAAAATATATTGATGATAATAATGTGCCAGAAAATAGTTTACACAAAAAAGGATTCGTAAGTATTGGTTGTGCGCCTTGTACTAGAGCAATTGCCGAAGGAGAAGATATTAGAGCAGGAAGATGGTATTGGGAACAAAGCCATAAAGAGTGTGGATTACACGGAAAATAATTAAGAGAAAAGATAATAGAATAAAGAGGATAGATTTTACAATTCGGAGAATTTTATAATCATTAAATCTTTCAATTTTTAAATTAAAAAAATGAGTTCAGTATTAAAAACAAATGCTTTAGAAAGCGAAGCGATTTACATATTCAGAGAAGTTATTTCTCAATTTGAAAAGCCAGTATTGCTTTTTTCAGGAGGAAAAGATTCAATTACGTTAGTGAGATTAGCACAAAAAGCTTTTTTTCCAGCTAAAATTCCTTTTCCATTGTTGCACGTTGACACGGGACACAACTTTCCTGAAACTATCGAATTTAGAGATAGATTAGTAAAAGAATTAGGTTTGGAGTTAATTGTTCGTAATGTACAAGATGCTATCGACGAAGGAAAAGTAGTGGAAGAAACAGGACGTTATGCAAGTAGAAATAGTTTGCAAACTACAACACTTTTAGATGCTATCGAAGAATTTAAATTTGATGCTTGTATTGGTGGAGCGCGTCGTGATGAAGAAAAAGCTAGAGCTAAAGAGCGTATTTTCTCTGTTCGTGATGATTTCGGTCAATGGGATGAGAAAAATCAACGTCCTGAGTTGTTTGATTTATTGAATGGTAAAATTGAATTGGGACAAAACGTACGTGTGTTTCCTATTTCAAACTGGACAGAATTAGATGTTTGGAGTTATATTGAACAAGAGCAAATTGAAATTCCATCTATTTATTTTTCACACAAACGTAAAGTTTTTATTAGAGATGGTATGATTTGGTCTCATTCTCCTTTTGTTTTCCAAGATGAAGATGAGGTTATTGAAGAAAGAATTGTTCGTTTTAGAACTGTTGGAGATATGAGTTGTACAGCAGCAGTAGATTCTTATGCTGCTACAATTTCAGAAGTAGTTGGAGAGATTAGACAATCTACAATTTCTGAACGTGGAGCTCGTATTGACGACAAACGTTCGGAAGCAGCAATGGAAAAAAGAAAACAACAAGGATACTTTTAAGTTGTTGGTTGATAGTTTTTAGTTGATAGCTGAAAATTTCAATGATTACAACAGTATATAAAAACAGATTAAATATTTTGATGGTTTTAGTTGATGTTTAGAAAAACCAACAACCATAAACCAACAACCAACAACATAAAAAAGAATGGAAGTTTTAAAAATAGCAACAGCAGGAAGTGTAGATGACGGGAAGAGTACTTTAATTGGAAGATTATTATACGACACACAATCATTGACTACAGATAAATTAGAAGCAATTGAAAAAAGTAGTAAACAAAAAGGATATGATTATTTAGACTTTTCATTGGCTACTGATGGATTAGTTGCTGAGCGTGAGCAAGGAATCACGATTGATGTAGCGCATATTTATTTTTCTACTGCTAAGAAAAGTTACATTATTGCCGATACTCCAGGTCACGTAGAATATACGCGTAACATGGTTACAGGTGCATCGACTTCTCAAGTATCGATTATTTTGATTGATGCTCGTAAAGGCGTGATTGAGCAAACATACCGTCACTTTTTTATCAATAATTTATTGAGAGTAAAAGATGTGATTGTTGCAGTAAACAAAATGGATTTAGTTGATTATTCGGAAGAAGTTTACAACAAAATCAAAGCTGATTTCCAGGCATTGAATGCTAAGAGTTCATACAAGGAACAAAACGTAAGTTATATTCCATTGAGTGCTTTAACCGGAGATAATGTTGTAGAAAGTTTAGGTAAAATGCCTTGGTATACAGGACAAACTATTTTACAGCATTTAGAAGCTTTAGAATCAAAAGATGTTTATGATAATGGAAAAGCTCGTTTTCCAGTTCAAACTGTAATTCGTCCAAAAACGGAAGAATACCACGATTTTAGAGGATATGCTGGAAAATTATACGGAAACAACATTAAAGTAGGAGATGCAGTAACAGTTCTTCCTTCTTTGACAGAATCTAAGGTAACTAATATTCGCTTTTTTGATCAACAATTTGACGAGGCGGTTGCGGGATCATCTATTACTCTTGAGTTAGAAAATGATATCAATGTTACTAGAGGAGACATGATTGTAAAATCAGGTGAGTTGCCTAAGATAGAAAAAGATATTACTACAACAATTTGCTGGATGGACAGCAAAAAATTAGTTGCTGGAACGAAATACTTAATCCAACACAATACCAATAGAGTTTTGGCAAAAGTAGATAGCATCAAGAACGTAATTGCAACAGATTATTCTGGAACAACTCCAGCGACTCAATTAGCAATTAATGAAATTGGTGAAGTAAATATCAAATTAAGCAAAGCTTTGTATTTTGATGCTTATGATGAGAACAAATCAAACGGAGCTTTTATTTTAATTGATCCAACAACTAACACAACTGCGGGAGTAGGATTTATAAAATAGTTGATAGTTGCGGGTTTTTAGTTGATAGTAATACTGCCAACAACCACCAACCACCAACCATAAACTAAAAATAAGAAATGGAAAGTTTTAGAACAGAAATAGAAAATCCGATTGTCCAAAAAGAGATTATCGATTTAGAGAAAAAAATACACGCATTCCGTGGCGGAAAAATTGATGACGAACGTTTTCGTAGTCTTCGTTTAGCTCGTGGTATTTACGGTCAACGTCAAGAAGGCGTGCAAATGATTCGTATTAAAATACCGTATGGTAAAGTTACCAGTGAGCAATTAAGAAGAATTACTGATGTTTCAGAAAAATATTCTACGGGTCGTTTGCATATTACAACCCGTCAGGATATTCAAATTCATTATGTGAGTTTAGACAAAACGCCAGAACTTTGGGCTGATTTGGCCAAAGACGATATTACTTTAAGAGAAGCTTGTGGGAATACCGTTCGTAATATTACCGCTAGTGAATTGGCAGGTGTAGATACCGAGGAACCATTTGACGTGACTCCTTACGCACATGGTTTGTTCCAATATTTATTGCGTAACCCAATAGATCAGGAAATGGGACGTAAATTTAAAATTTCGTTCTCTTCTTCTGAGAAAGATACAGCTTTGAGTTATTTACATGATTTAGGATTTATTCCTAAAATTGTAGATGGACAAAAAGGATTCAAAGTAATGTTAGGTGGTGGTTTAGGTTCTCAGCCAAGTCATGCTGAATTACTTTCTGAATTTATTCCTGTAGATCAAATTATTCCAACTGCCGAAGGTGTAATTAGAATTTTTGACCGATTTGGTGAAAGAGCCAAACGTTTAAAAGCCCGTTTGAAATTCCTTATCAAGGACATAGGTCGTGATGAGTTCATGCGATTAGTAGAAGCAGAGAAAAAAGCATTGCCGTATCATTCTTACGAAATTGATACTACTGCTTTTGAAGGAGCTATTACAGAACCTTTATTAGAAGTGCCAACAGTTACTATTGATGATGTTGCAGCTTTTGAAGCTTGGAAAAAATCAAATGTAATTGCTCAAAAACAAGCAGGTTATGTTAGTATTGGTGTAAAAGTGCTTTTGGGAGATTTTTATATTGATAAAGCAAGATTATTAGCTGATTTGATTAAGAATTACGGTGCTAACGAATTGCGTTTTTCTTTACGTCAAAACATTGTGATCCGTAATATTAAAGAAGAAAACTTGCCGTTCTTCTACCAAGAATTGGCAAAGTTAGATATGGTTAATTTAGGATACAATACCATTGGCGATATCACGGCTTGTCCAGGAACTGATACCTGTAATCTAGGTATTGCAAGTAGTACTGGTATTGCTGATGAACTAGAAAGAGTGATTAAAACAGAATACCCACAATACCTTAATAACAGTGAAATTACAATCAAAATTAGTGGTTGTATGAATGCTTGTGGACAACACAATATGGCTGAAATTGGTTTTCAAGGAATGTCAATCAATGCAGGTAAATTAGTAGCGCCAGCATTACAAGTGTTATTAGGTGGAGGAATTTTAGGAAACGGAAACGGTCGTTTTTCGGATAAAGTAATCAAAATCCCAAGCCGTCGTGGACCAGAAGCCTTGCGTTTAATCTTAAATGATTTTGAAGCAAATGCTAACGGAGCAAAATTCTTAGACTATTATGATGCTAAAGGAGAAAAATATTTCTACGAATTCTTGAAACCATTAGCAGATGTTACCAATCTTACCGAAGAAGATTTTGTAGATTGGGGTAACGCTGATAATTATGTAAAAGCAGTTGGTGTAGGAGAATGTGCCGGTGTTGTAATTGACTTAGTGGCTACTTTATTATTCGAAGCCAAAGATAAATTAACAGTTGCTCAAGAATCTTTCGAAGAAGGAAAATGGTCTGATTCTATCTATCAAGCCTATGCCGGATTTGTAAATGGAGCGAAAGCTTTATTATTAGCCGAAAAACAAAAAACAAACACTCACGCCGGAATCATTGATTCATTCGATACTGTTTTTGTTGAAGGGAACAAAATTGAACTGGGAACTTCTTTCAAAGAATTGGTTTACCAAATCAATAAAAATGAACCAACAGAAGCTTTTGCTAAAGAATACATTCAAGAAGCAATTACTTTTTTCGAAAAATTAGAAGCATACAGAGCTGCAGATTTAGCTAAAGCATAAAAATGAAAGAAAACGAATCATATCCCAATAATCAGGTCTCTACTCCCCTTCCTTCGGAGGGGGTTGGGGGAAGGAATGAATTGTATCCAATTTTTTTGAAATTACATAACCTGAGCGTACTTATTGTTGGTGGTGGAAATGTAGGTTTAGAAAAGTTGTCTTTTTTACTCAAATCCAGTCCGAATGCGAATGTTGAAGTAGTTGCCCCTCGTTTTTTAGACGAATTAGTCACTCTTGCAGCAGCACATCCAACTGTAAAATTGACTCCAAAAAAGTTCAATCGTTGGATGCTTCGCAAACGCCACATGGTCATTGCTTGTACGGATGATTTAAAGGTCAATAAGCGAGTTTATGAGTTGTCTCGAAAGCGTTATTTGATTTGTAATATTGCCGATACACCTGATTTATGTGATTATTATTTGGGAGGAATTGTAACCAAAGGAAATGTCAAAATAGCTATTTCTACCAATGGAAAATCGCCTACAACAGCCAAACGTTTGCGAGAGTTTTTTGAAGAGGTAATTCCAGAGGATATCAATCAAATGGTGCAAAACCTAAATGATTATCGCAAAACTTTAAAAGGCGACTTCGAAGAAAAAGTACAAAAAATGAACGAAATCACAGCATCGTTGAAGAATAAAGAATAGTTTTTAGAGAATAGAATATAGAATAAAGAGAAAAGAACAAAGAATTTACGAAATGATTTTTATCATTATAAAGAGAGTAAAGTTTTCGTTTCTTTGAACAAATAATTAGTAAGAATAAGTATAACACAAGAAACTCCTCATAGTCTCCCCCTCCTTCGGAGGGGGCTGGGGGGAGGATAATAAGTAAAACAATGATTGAAACAGACATCCTTATCATAGGAGCCGGTCCAACTGGTTTATTTGCCGTTTTTGAAGCAGGATTATTAAAATTGAAATGTCATATTCTTGACGCGTTGCCACAGCCTGGTGGTCAACTTTCAGAATTGTATCCAAAAAAACCAATCTATGATATTCCTGGTTTTCCAGAAGTATTAGCTGGTGATTTAGTAGATAATTTGATGGAGCAAATCAAGCAGTTTGAGCCAGGTTTTACATTAGGTGAACGTGCTGAAACTATCGAAAAACAAGAAGACGGTACATTTATTGTAACTTCAAACGAAGGAACAGAGTTCCACGCTAAAGTAATTGCTATTGCTGGTGGTTTAGGAAGTTTCGAACCAAGAAAACCGTTAATCGACGGAATTAATTTCTATGAAAATAAAGGAGTTAAATACTTTATCAAAGATCCGGAAGAATTCAGAAACAAGCGTGTAGTTATTGCTGGTGGAGGAGATTCTGCACTAGACTGGAGTATTTTCTTGTCTGATGTAGCTTCAGAAGTAACTTTGGTTCACCGTCGTAATGAATTCCGTGGTGCTTTAGATTCTGTGGAAAAAGTACAAGAATTAAAAGACGCTGGAAAAATTCGTATGATTACTCCTGCTGAGGTAGTGGGTATCAACGGAGCAGAGCACGTAGAATCTATTGATTTAGATGAAAACGGAGCACACCGTAAAATTGATTGTGACTACTTTATTCCACTTTTCGGATTAACGCCTAAATTAGGTCCTATTGGAAACTGGGGATTAGAAATCGAGAAAAATGCTATTGTAGTAAACAATGCTTTGGATTACCAAACGAATATTCCAGGTATTTTTGCTATCGGTGATATCAATACCTATCCAGGGAAATTAAAGTTGATTCTTTGTGGTTTCCACGAAGCAACTTTGATGTGTCAAGCGGCATACCAAATCATCAATCCAGGAAAACGTTACGTGTTGAAATACACAACAGTTTCAGGTGTTGACGGATTTGACGGAACACGTAAAGAAGCACCAAAAGCAGTCGTAAAAGCGATTAACTAAAATTAAGTTTCTAAGATTCTGAGAATCTAAGATTTTCAAATAGGAAAGCTCAAACTTGAAATATGGTTTGGGCTTTTTTCTTAGAATCTTAGGGACTTAGCTTCTCAGAATCTATAAAAAAACACTTGCAAGTGGTAAGGCTATTGCTTTACTTTGCATTTCCAAAATCCCCTAGCCCCCAAAGGGGGAATTATAAAGTTTTAGATTAGTATTTAATTTACTAAATGCTTGGGGGTTAAAAAATAACAATTGATGACAAAAGATTTAAAAGACAATACAGGAGTTCCCCCTTTGGGGCTTAGGGGGAGCATTCAAGAAGAAATCAAAAAAAGAATACTCGTTCTCGATGGAGCTATGGGAACCATGTTGCAACGTTACAATTTTTCGGAAGATGATTTTCGAGGTGAACGTTTCAAAGATTTTCCGCATTCTCTTAAAGGAAACAACGATTTGTTGTCACTAACGCAGCCTAAAGCCATTGCCGAAGTTCATGCCGCTTATTTTGAGGCTGGAGCTGATATTGTGGAAACCAATACTTTCTCTGGTACCACTATCGGTATGGCCGATTATCACATGGAAGATTTGGTTTACGAGTTGAACTACGAATCAGCAAAAATTGCCCGTCAAGTAGCCGACGAATTCACCGCTAAAAATCCAGAAAAACCTCGTTTTGTTGCTGGTTCTATTGGGCCAACAAACAGAACAGCGAGTATGTCTCCAGATGTGAATGATCCAGGATACAGAGCAGTAACTTTTGATGATTTACGCATTGCATACAAACAACAAGTAGAAGCGTTGATGGACGGAGGTTCTGATTTATTGTTGGTTGAAACCATTTTTGATACGCTAAATGCTAAAGCGGCACTTTTTGCTATCGAAGAAGTAAAAGACGAACGCGGTATTGATATTCCCATCATGGTTTCAGGAACCATTACCGATGCTTCAGGAAGAACACTTTCTGGACAAACGGTAGAAGCGTTTTTGATTTCAGTATCGCATATTCCATTGTTGAGTGTAGGATTCAATTGTGCTCTAGGAGCCGATTTGTTGAAACCGTATTTACAGACTTTGTCACATAATACCTCTTTCAATGTGTCTGCACACCCCAATGCGGGATTGCCAAATGCCTTTGGAGAATATGACGAAACACCAGCACAAACACAGGCTTTTATTGTTGAATATTTAGAGGATAGTCTGGTAAACATCATTGGTGGTTGTTGTGGTACAACCCCAGATCATATCCGATTAATTGCAGAAGCTGCGGCAAAATACAAGCCGAGGGTTTCTGAGGCGAGGTTGTAGATTAGTTTGTGATTTTGACTAGGGTCTAAAGAATATTAAATTATATGAATAAAGAAATTGTCATAAAAACAACGGCATTTTGTAATGAGATTTTTGCTGATAAAAAAGACTATGAGCTTCCATCTGTGTATTCTTATAAACACTTGCCAATATGTGTTATTGATTCTGTATTTTCAATTGGGGTGAAATATGAAATAGTTGAAAATACAATAAATCGCTTCTGTGAGTATTACAAAATTGATAAATTTTCAAATTCTGAAGAACTCACAACATCAGATTTTTTGAAGTTAATGAAAGAACCATCTATCAGAGAATTAACTGAAAATATTTATCAAAATCGACAAAGGACTTCCACAAGAAGTGGTATTTTAAAATCAGAGGCGGTTATATTATTTTTGGAGGTCTTACAAAAATTTAAAATTGAAAAATTAAGTGATGTTGAAAAAATCATTACTAGTGAGCAATTTGAAATTGAAATAAAAAAGATACCAGGTCAAAATAGTGGAATTTCTTTAACTTATTTTTTTATGCTTGCTGGTTCAGATGAATTGATAAAACCAGATAGAATGATTGTTCGCTTTTTAGAGAATATTTCAGGTGAAAAAGTAAGTTTAAACGATTGTCAACTTATTCTTGTTGAAGTGGCAAATGAATTAAAAAAGTCTGGTTTTAAAATTACACCAAAAAAACTTGATAATTTAATTTGGAATTATCAAAGGGATGTTAAACCACCAGTTAGCGCAGATTTGTAATCCGTGCACACAAAGAGAATAAAAATATAAAAGTTTAGTTTGTGTCATTCCGAGGTACAAAGGAATCACATAACGGATGTAACTTGATGAGATTCCTCCTTCGTCGGAATGACAAAAATGAGGAGGCAGATAGTGAGATTGCTTCGTCCCTCGCAATGACTTGGACGAATAAAAATATAAAAGTTCTTTAGGAACGATCAATTTTGTAGCAACGGAATTTATTCCATTGGCATAAAAAAATAAAATAAAAAAATGGCAGTAGTAGAACCAAGAAGAAATTTAGTTTTATCGGGATTAGAACCTTTGATTATTACGCCCGAGAGTGTTTTTGTAAACATTGGAGAGCGTACAAATGTTACAGGGTCTAGAAAATTTCTTCGATTGATCAAAGAGGAGAAATACGATGAAGCACTCAGTATTGCTAAGGAACAGGTAGAAGGAGGAGCGCAAATCATCGATATTAACATGGATGAGGGAATGCTAGATGGTGAATATGCAATGGTGAAATTCTTAAACTTGATTGCTGCCGAACCCGATATTGCCCGTGTGCCTATTATGATTGATAGTTCGAAATGGCATATTATCGAGGCAGGATTGAAAGTAGCACAAGGGAAATGTGTGGTAAACTCGATTTCGCTAAAAGAAGGAGAAGAGCAGTTTATTCATCATGCTAAATTAATCAAACGTTACGGAGCTGCGGCGATTATCATGGCTTTTGACGAAGTAGGTCAGGCCGATAATTTTGAACGTAGAGTTGAAATTTGCCAACGTTCGTATGATATTTTGGTAGATAAAGTTGGTTTTCCTCCTCAGGATATTATTTTCGATTTAAATATATTTCCAGTGGCAACCGGTATGGAAGAACACCGCTTGAATGCTTTGGATTTCTTTAGAGGAACGAAATGGGTGAGAGAAAATTTACCACACGCACACATTAGTGGTGGTGTGAGTAACGTTTCGTTTTCTTTCCGTGGAAATGATACGGTAAGAGAGGCAATGCACTCGGTTTTCTTGTATCATGCTATCAAGAACGGAATGACAATGGGGATTGTAAATCCTGAAATGTTGACCATTTATGATGATATTCCGAAGGATTTATTGGAGCATGTAGAAGACGTGATTTTGAACCGTCGTGATGATGCTACCGAGCGTTTGTTAGATTTTGCTGAAAATGTAAAAGGCGGACCAAAAACAAATGAAAAAGAAGTACAAGAATGGCGTTTTGGAACGGTACAGGAAAGAATTACGCACTCGTTGGTAAAAGGAGTTGATGCCTTTATTGAAGAAGATGTAGAAGAAGCCAGATTAGCGGCTACCAAACCAATTGAGGTAATCGAAATCAACTTAATGACAGGAATGAATGTTGTTGGGGATTTGTTTGGTTCAGGAAAAATGTTTTTGCCACAGGTGGTAAAATCGGCACGTGTAATGAAAAAAGCGGTCGCTTATTTGTTGCCATTTATTGAAGCTGCTAAACAAGTAGGAGATAAGGAAGGGAACGGAAAAATATTGATGGCAACCGTAAAAGGAGATGTTCATGATATTGGAAAAAATATTGTTTCGGTGGTGTTGGCTTGTAATAATTATGAAATCATTGACCTTGGAGTAATGGTTCCTCCAGAAAAAATTATTGCAGCAGCATTAGAACATGAAGTAGATATTATTGGATTGAGTGGTTTGATTACGCCTTCGCTAGACGAAATGGTGTTTTTGGCTAAAGAATTAGATAGAAGAAATCTAACAATTCCCGTAATGATTGGTGGGGCAACTACTTCGCGAGCGCATACTGCTGTGAAAATTGCACCGCAATATCGCGCTACGGCTATACATGTTAATGATGCTTCGAGAGCGGTAACTGTGGCTGGGAATTTATTAGATCAGAATAAGGAAACTTATATGGCTGGTATTCGTGAAGAATACGATGCTTTTAGAGAAACATTTTTAAATCGTTCGAGAGATAAAAATTTCTTAACGATTGAAGATGCCCGTAAAAATAAATTGCAGTTGGATTGGGCAAATTATACGCCTAAGAAACCAAATTTCATTGGAACAAAAAGTTTCGAAGTAGATTTGGATGTTTTGGTACCGTATATCGACTGGACACCATTTTTTAGAACATGGGAATTGTTTGGAAAATATCCGGCAATTTTGACCGATGAGGTTGTGGGGGAACAAGCAACTTCAGTTTTTGCGGATGCAAAAGAAATGTTAGAAGTAATTTTGAAAGAAAAGAAATTCACTGCAAAAGGGATCTACGGAATCTTCCCTGCGAACCAAGTGAATGATGATGATATTCAGTTGTATGACGAAAACGGAAAAGAATTGGAGAAATTCCTGACTTTGCGTCAGCAGGCACAAAAAACGAAAGGAGCTCCAAATATAGCTTTGGCTGATTTTATTGCGCCAAAAGACAATGGAGTGACCGATTACATGGGTGCTTTTTGTGTAACAACTGGTTTTGGTGTAGATGAATGGGCAGATGAATACCGAGATAATTTAGACGATTACAACTCGATCATGGTTAAGGCTTTAGGAGATCGTTTGGCTGAAGCTTTCGCCGAATATTTGCACGAACAAATCCGTAAAGAAATTTGGGGTTATGCTCCAGATGAAACTTTAACAACCGAAGCGATGATTGAAGAGGTGTATGCCGGAATTCGTCCTGCGCCAGGATATCCAGCTTGTCCTGACCACTTGGAGAAACCAACCATTTGGAAATTGTTAAAAGTGGAAGAAGAAATTGGAGTAACTTTGACCGAAAGTATGGCTATGTGGCCAGCGGCGGCAGTTTCTGGTTATTATTTTGCTAATCCTGAAAGTAGGTATTTTGGACTTGGAAAAATAAAAGAAGACCAGGTAATTGATTACGCTAAACGAAGAAGTATCTCAACAGACAAAGCCACTAGATGGTTGAGTCCTAATATTGCAGATTAAAATTTAGTTGATGGTTGATGGTTTTTAGTTGATAGAGGGATGTTGAAACAAAAAAATCTAACAACCAACAACAATAAACTAACAACTAAATAATGGAGTACAATAAATTAGAGGTTTGGGTAGAAGCTAGAAAACTAGTTAATTTGTTGTATGATTCATCTAAATTATTTCCAAAAGAAGAATTGTTTGGCTTAATAAATCAAATGAGAAGAGCCGCGATTTCAATACCTTCAAACATTGCAGAAGGTTGTGGTCGACAAACATCTAAAGATACATTGCACTTTTTGCATATTTCAAGAGGTTCTTTATATGAATTAGAAACTCAATATTATTTAGCATTGGATCAGAAGTATATTGACGAAAATAATTTCAATATTGCATTTGAACAAATTCAATTATGCAAAAAGCTATTAAATGGATTTATAAATTATTATAAAAAAAGAATTTAGTCGTTAGAAATAACCTAACAACTATCAACTTACAACCATCAACTAAAATAATGAAAGTAACGCAGCATATAGAAAACGCAAAAGGGAAACCTTTATTCTCTTTTGAAATTGTACCACCTCAAAAAGGGAGTAATATCAATGATTTATACGTAAATATTGATCCATTAATGGAATTTAAACCGCCATTTATTGATGTAACGACTTCGAGAGAAGAGTATGTGTATATCGAAAAAGATGGACTTTTTGATCGTCGTATTACACGTATGCGTCCAGGAACAGTTGGAATTTGTGCTTCTATCCAACATAAATATGGGGTAGATGCTATTCCGCATGTGTTGTGTGGTGGTTTTACTAAGGAAGAAACCGAATATTTATTGGTAGATTGTCAGTATTTGAATATTGATAATTTAGTGGCTTTGCGTGGAGATCCTATGAAAGGCGAAAAATATTTCGAACCAGCTATTGGAGGAAATCATTATGCAGTAGATTTAGTGAAACAAATTAAAGCGATGAATGCAGGGCAATTTTTGCATGGTGAATTACCAATTGCAAATGCTCCTGATTTTTGCGTAGGTGTAGCAGGTTATCCCGAAAAACACATCGAAGCACCAAGTTTGGATGCTGATTTGAAACGATTGAAAGAAAAAGTAGATGCTGGAGCCGATTATATTGTAACCCAAATGTTTTTTGACAACCAACGTTATTTTCGATTTGTGGAAGCCGCTCGAGCAATTGGGATTACAGTTCCAATTATTCCCGGAATCAAACCAGTAGCTGTAAAACGTCATTTGCAATTGTTACCACAAGTTTTTTGGTTGGATATGCCAGAAAGTTTAATTAGCGAAATTGAAAATGCTAAAGACAACGCCGCAGTTCGTCAGATAGGTGTAGAATTTGCAGTTCAACAATCTAAGGAATTAATTGAGTTTGGAGTGCCTTGTTTGCATTATTATTCAATGGGGAAATCAGATAATATTCATCAAATAGCAAGTCAGTTGTTTTAGAACTATAAACAATTTTATATAGCAAAGGCATCGTCTCAAATTGAAATGATGCTTTTTTTGTTCAGACTGATTACTAAAATCTGGATCACTGCCAACTACTTCGTAATCTCTCTAAAAATAGCTTCCAGGTTTTTATTCTTTTGATTGAGTTGGAGTGTTTTTAATCCATTCGCGTTGGCAAAGTCAAAAACAGCAGGACGCATATCTTTCTCAGCTTTAAAAGTCAGTTCCCAGGTCATGTCGTGGGTGTTTTTGTAAGCTACTAAATTTTCAATTTTAGCGATAGCTTGTTCTTCAATTTTATAATCAAATTCGACTTCGATAATTTGCTGTTTATCTTCTGATATTAAATGGTCTAATTTTTTGTCGGCAACAATTTTTCCTTTGTCAATGATAATTACACGATCGCAAATCGCTTCTACTTCCTGCATAATATGGGTAGAAAGAAAAACAGTTTTGTCTTTTCCTGCATTTTTAATCACATTGCGTATTTCTAATAATTGATTTGGGTCTAATCCTGTTGTTGGTTCATCCAGAATTAATACATCGGGATTATGAAGAAGTGCGTTAGCCAATCCTACACGTTGGCGATACCCTTTAGATAGTTGGCTTATTTTTTTATGGCTTTCGGTGTTTAATCCTGTGAGTTGAATTACTTCGTCGATTCTAGATTTAGCTACTTTGTAAACATCAGCATTAAAAGCCAAATATTCTCTCACGTATAAATCCAAATACAAAGGATTATGCTCTGGCAAATAACCAATAGAAAGTTGAACTGCTTTTGGATTATTGATGATGTCTTGCTCATTGACTAAAGCTGTTCCTTCATCGGCAGTGAGATAGGTTGTCAATATTTTCATTAAGGTTGATTTTCCAGCTCCATTTGGGCCTAAAAAGCCAACGATTTCTCCTTTTTTTATAGCAAATGAAATGTTGTCCAATGCCTTTTGGTCACCATAACTTTTGGAAATATTTTTTACTTCTATTGACATGTTTCTTTGATATTTAAAGCAAAAATAAACAGAAAATGCATTGCTTTGTTTTTTTTGTACAAAATGCAAAATATTTTTTGCTGAATTGAAAATTAATTCTACATTTGCAAAGTAAAAAAAATATTTACAGATAATTTTATATCAAATGTCAAATAACCGTTTCTATTTTAGTACTTCTTTTTATTTCTTTAGCGAGAGATAAGGATTGTGCTATGGTAATTTGAAAATTTAGAAAACAAATAAAACTAATATACAATCCTGATGAAAATCAGGATTTTTTTTTGAATAAATGGAAGCAAAAATTGCGATACAAGGTATAGTAGGTTCTTTTCATCATCAGGTGGCTCAGGAATATTATAATCAAGATGTGGTTGTAGATGAGTGTTTGTCTTTTGACGAATTAGTAGATAGCCTTTTGTCAGGGAAATCAGCTCAGGCAGTAATGGCTATAGAGAATTCTATTGCAGGTCCAATTATTCCAAACTATGCGTTAATTGATAAGAATGATTTACATATTATCGGGGAACATTATTTGAGAATTCATCAAAATTTGATGGCATTAAAAGGACAAAGTATTGCTGATATAAAAGAAGTTTATTCGCATCCAATGGCATTGTTGCAATGTATGGATTTCTTGAAACAATACCCACACATCAAATTAGTTGAAGATAAAGATACGGCTGAAACAGCTCGTAGAATTCAGGAAAATCAACTAAAAGGAGTGGCGGCAATTGCCAGTAAAGTAGCTGCTGAAATGTATGGTTTAGAAATTTTGGCTCCCGAAATTCAAACGATAAAAAATAACATGACTCGTTTTGTTATCATTAATAAAGAGAATTCATTTGTTCCGGAAAACGAAATAAATAGAGCTTCTTTAAAATTTGAATTGGATCATAAACGTGGAAGTCTAGCAGCAGTTTTGAATGTAATGAGTGATTGTAAAATGAATTTGACTAAAATTCAATCGTTACCAAAAATTGAAACACCTTGGAAATATTCTTTTTTCGTGGATGTTACTTTCGAAAAATATGAAGATTACGCCAAAGCAAAATCGTTATTAGCCATTATGGCAGAATATTTTAAAGTATTGGGGGAATATAGAAATACCAAACCTTTGATAAGTTAGAAGTTTATAAAAGGTTAGAAGTTCTTGGACTTCGCTCAGGATGACAAGGAAAAAGATAGAAAAACTCTATAAAGAGCATGCAAATCATGATTACAACAGCAAATAGATTAAATACAGTTGAGGAATACTACTTTTCATCAAAATTGAGAGAAGTGAGACAATTGGCATCAGAAGGAAAACCAATTATCAATATGGGGATTGGAAGCCCTGATTTGGCACCGTCTCAAGCTGTTCTTGATGCCGTAGCATTGGCAATACAAGATGAAAATGCACATGGGTATCAAAGTTATCAAGGTTTGCCAGAATTGAGAAGTAGTATGGCTAATTTCTACAAGAATAATTTTCAGGTAGCATTAAATCCAAATACCGAAATTTTACCTTTGATGGGTTCGAAAGAAGGAATCATGCACATTTCGTTGGCATTTTTGAACGAAGGAGATCAGGTTTTAATTCCTAATCCAGGATATCCAACCTATACTTCGGTGACGAATTTAGTAGGAGCAGAAGCGGTTTATTATGATTTGGCAGAATCCAATAACTGGGAACCTGATTTTGAAGCCTTAGAAAAATTAGATTTATCAAAAGTGAAGCTAATGTGGATAGGCTATCCGCACATGCCTACAGGAGCAAGAGGAAGTTTAGACTTGTTTGAAAAGTTAGTAGCTTTTGCTAAAAGAAACAATATACTGTTAGTAAATGACAATCCATATAGTTTTGTTTTGAATGACAAACCGATGAGTTTGTTACAGGTGGAAGGAGCTAAAGATGTGGCTTTAGAGTTGAACTCATTGAGTAAGACTTTTAATATGGCGGGATGGCGAGTAGGAATGGTTTTAGGAAACGCTGAGCTTATCGATGCTGTTTTAAAAGTAAAAAGTAATATGGATAGCGGAATGTTTTTTGGAATCCAAAAAGGCGCTATTGAAGCATTAAAGAGTGATCAATCATGGTTTGATTCCATGAATGAAATATATAAAAGACGCCGCGTTTTAACAGAGCAGTTAGCTGAAAAATTAGGCTGTGAAGTATACAAAGAAGGAGTAGGGTTATTTGTTTGGGCAAAATTGCCTGAAGGAATAGCATCAGCCGAAAAGTTCATCGATCAGATTTTGCACGAAAAATATATTTTTATTGCTCCGGGAACTATTTTTGGTTCTAATGGAGAAGGATATATTCGATTTGCATTGTGTGTGAAAGAAGAAAAAGTGCAGGAAGCAATAGATAGATTCCTCCCAATACCTCCAAAGGAGGGGGTTTTGAGCAATTAATAGAATAATTATGACAAAAAGTAATAGCAATACATCTCAAGTTTCGGCTCCCTCTCCTTTGGAGAGGGCTGGGGAGAGGATTTTTGTAATAGGTATTGGTTTAATAGGTGGTTCGATGGTTTTAGACATCAAAGCGCTGTATCCAAATGCCACTATTTACGGGATTGATACTAACGAAAAACACGTGCAGCAAGCATTAGAGTTAGGAGTTATTGATGTTGCAGCTACGATGGTAGATTTGGCTGAAGCCGATTTTGTAATTGTTTCGGTTCCTGTAAATGTTGCTATTAGTTTATTGCCTCAGGTATTGGATTTAGTTGGAGAAAACGCCATTGTTTTAGAAGTAGGTTCGACTAAGAATCCAATTTGTAAAGCGGTAGCGGATCATCCTAAAAGAAGAAATTTTATTGCCACTCATCCTATTGCGGGAACTGAATTTTCGGGACCTTCTGCGGCGATGAGAGATTTGTTTAGAGATAAAACAAATATCATTTGCGAAGTAGAAAAAACAGCTTTCAAATTACAGGAAAAAGCATTGCAAGTTTTTAAAAAAATGGGAATGCGTATTCGTTATATGGATCCAAAATCCCATGATAAACATATTGCTTATGTTTCGCATTTATCGCACATTAGTTCCTTTATGTTAGGGAAAACGGTGATTGAAAAAGAAAAGCACGAGCAAGATATTTTTGATATGGCAGGTTCCGGTTTTGAAAGTACGGTGCGTTTAGCTAAAAGTTCGCCAGCCATGTGGACGCCTATTTTCGAACAAAATAAAGCACAGGTTTTAGAATCATTAGAAGAATATATTTCTAATCTAACACAATTTAGAGATTTGTTAGCACAGGATGATTATAATGCAATATATGATGAGATGGCAAGTGTGAATAAAATTAGAGAAATATTAAACGGAATAGGCGTTAAAAAATAAAGTAAAACAGAACAATAATAACAACACATAATTAAAAGAATAAATAACTAAAAAGATGGAAAACACAAAAGAAATGAGAAATTGGTTGGATGCTTTCAAATTGAATCATCCATTTGTGATAGCAGGACCTTGTAGTGCTGAAACTGAGGAGCAAGTATTGAAAATTGCTCACGAATTGAAAAATTCTGATGTAAGCGTATTTAGAGCAGGAATTTGGAAACCAAGAACTCGTCCAGGAGGATTTGAAGGAATTGGAGAAATAGGATTAAAATGGTTGAAAAAAGCGAAAGAAGAAACAGGATTGTTGATGGGAACTGAGGTTGCTACAGCTGCTCACTGTAAATTAGCTTTAGAATATGATATCGATGTATTATGGGTTGGAGCTCGTACAACAGCTAATCCATTTGCAGTTCAGGAAATTGCTGATACATTGGCTGGAACTGATAAAATTGTATTAGTTAAAAACCCTGTAAATCCAGATATGGCTTTATGGTTAGGTGGTGTAGAGCGCTTACACATGGCTGGTATCAAGAATTTAGGAGTAATCCACAGAGGTTTTTCTACTTATGAGAAAACAAAATACAGAAATATTCCTGAATGGCAAATTGCTATCGAATTGCAAAATAAATTCCCTGATTTACCATTAATCATCGATCCATCTCACATTACTGGAAATCGTAACATGATTCTTGAAGTAACTCAGGAAGCTTTAGATTTGAACTATGATGGTATGATTATCGAAACGCATATTGATCCAGATAATGCTTGGTCTGATGCTGCTCAACAAGTTACACCAGATGCGTTGAAACAAATCTTGAAAGACTTGAAAATTAGAAAAGTAAGCGGAGATACTGCTGATTTTACTCAAAAAATGTCAAAATTAAGAGCTAATATCGACGTTTTAGACGCTAATTTATTAGATCTTTTAGGGAAAAGAATGAAAGTAGCTGACGAAATTGGTCAGGTGAAAAAAGAAAACAATGTAGCTGTTTTGCAAAATACTCGTTGGAATGAAATCCAAGAGAAAATGATTGCTGAAGGTGGTAAAAAAGGATTATCAGAAGAGTTTATCGTAAAATTATTCAAAGACATTCACCAAGAAAGTATTGAGCACCAAGAGAAAATTATCAACGGATAGTTGATGTATGATTGTAGATTAACGATTTCTGATTTGAGAATTCGGTAATGTAGAATTTAAATTTAAGAAATCCCAAGACTTTATGTTTTGGGATTTTTTGTTTATTTAGGGTATTCTAAAATCATAAATCCGTTATCTTTGTAGAGTTTATATCAAAATCAAAAATCTAATATCGCCTAATCTGCAATCTAAAATCTGAATGACAGGAATCGTTTATAAATCTACAGGGAGTTGGTACACCGTAAAATCAGAACAAGGAGATTTTATGGAATGCCGTATGAAAGGGAAGTTTCGTATCAAAGGAATTAAAAGCACCAATCCTATTGCTGTAGGAGATGTGGTAGATTATGAATTGGATGAATCCTCAGATATTGTTACGGGTACTATTCATACTATTCACGAAAGAAAGAATTATATCGTTCGGAAATCAGTGAATTTATCACATCAAATGCACATTATTGCAGCAAATATTGACTGTGTCTTTTTGTTGATTACCGTAAATAATCCACCCACGACTTTTAATTTTATTGACCGATTTTTAGTTACTGCTGAGGCTTACAGAATTGAAACGATATTGGTTTTTAATAAAATTGACACTTTTAATGAAGATACTCTTGATGAACAGTTGTATATGCAACATGTGTATCAAAATATTGGATATAAATGTCTACGTGTTTCTTCAACTGAGAAAAAAGGGGTTGACGAATTAAGAGAATTAATGATTGGCAAGGTAAGTATGTTTTCTGGACATTCAGGAGTGGGGAAATCCACTTTAGTGAATGCATTAGAGCCCACTTTAGACCTTAAAACAAAACAAATTTCTGAATCCAGCAAACAAGGACAGCATACCACTACTTTTGCCGAAATGTATGATTTGTCTTTTGGTGCCCGAATAATTGATACTCCAGGTATCAAAGGTTTTGGAATTGTTGATATGGAAAAAGAGGAAATAAGTAGTTATTTTCCAGAATTTTTCAAATTAAAAGACCAGTGCAAATTCAATAATTGTTTGCATAAAGAAGAGCCTAAATGTGCTGTGAAAACGGCTTTGGAAAATGATGAAATCGCGTGGTCACGCTACAATAGTTATTTAAAAATATTGGAAGGAGATGACGAACATTATCGCACTGATATTTATGATGATGATCGAAAACAAAGTGATGAACTAAGAAGCTAATGAATCATTTATAATTAATAATTCACCATTATTTTGAGAGTTGTAATTCAAAGAGTTACTGAAGCTTCAGTTACTATCGAAAATAAAATTGTCGCTTCAATCCAAAAAGGGCTATTGATTCTTGTAGGTATCGAAGATGCCGATGTGCAAGAAGATATCGATTGGTTGGTTGCTAAAATTGCTAAGATTCGCATTTTTGGTGATGAAAATAATGTGATGAATCTATCCGTTCAAGATATTGATGGCGATATTATTGTAGTAAGTCAGTTTACACTGCATGCCGGAACTAAAAAGGGAAATAGACCTTCGTACATAAAAGCTTCTAAACCCGAAATTGCCATTCCACTGTATGAAAATTTTGTTCGAAAATTAGAATCAGAAATGGGAAAAAAAGTTCAAACGGGAGAATTTGGTGCTGATATGAAAGTCAGTTTGCTTAATGATGGCCCAGTAACTATTTTAATAGATAGTAAGAACAAAGAATAGTTTTTATGTGATACTTTTTCTTCCCAGAAATATAATAAAAAAACTAATTATGTATTATGTGATAAAAGAGGAAATGATGTAGGGAAATCTAAAAGTTATCATGTATTAACAACTGATTATAAAAAAAAAATATGATTCAAAGACTCTGCCTACATTAGGATACTTAAAAATTTGAGACTCATACAATTCTAAGATTATTAATTCTTATTCAAATATATAAGAAAATGGAAACGATAGAAAATGAATATGCGCGATTTTGGTTTGAAAATGGAGTGTTATTTAGTGAGCTTAAAGAACCTATTGAGTTTGATGTGAAAATTGTGTCTAATCTAATAGAACTGAGACACAAAATTTCAAATAGTACAAATCAATATTGGTGTATGGATGGCACAAAATTAGTTTCCCTTAATAAAGAAGCAAGGGATTATGCTGAAATACATGGTCAAGATTTTATATATGCAAATGCAATGATTGTAAATTCACATGTTACAAAGTTTATATTTTGTATGTATGTGAAATTAAAATCGCCTGGTTTTCCTTTTCAGGTATTTACCAATAGAGAAAAAGCAGTAGAATGGTTGTTGGAAATAAAATCAAAAAATGAAGAAAAAATAGAAAATGAAAGAATTGGAAAATGATTTTGTAAAATTTTGGATAGAAGATGGTATTCTATATTCTCAATTTAAAAAACCTATCATTGTCAACCTGGAAAGGATAAAAGCATTAATTGACTTACGAACGGAAATATCAGTTGGTAAAAAACAATATTGGTGTTATGATTTTAAAGGAATCGAATACTATGATAAGGAAGCACGCGATTATGCAGAATCACATGGACAAGATAATCTACATGCTTGTGCGGCAGTATTCCATTCTCATATTGCAAAATTTACGCTGAATACGTTTATGTTACTGAAAAAACCTGTTGTTCCATTAAAAGGTTTTACTCAAAAAAAAGATGCGGTGAATTGGCTGAATGAAATAAAGAAAAAAAACGAACAATCTTTATTCGTCTAGTTTAGTAACTGTTTAAATTTTAGATATTAGAATTTTTGAAGATTATTTTAGATAGGTAAGGCAAACTTTGAAAAAATAATTAGATAAAACTTACACGGTTACATAGATATTGGATAAGCACGAATAGAAGTATGAGCGAAAATTATATTATGGAAAAATGTATTGAATTTTGGTTTGACAAAGATATTTTAATGTCGAAATTCAAAAAAAATACTGAATTAAATCTTGTAAATATCAAAGAAATTATAAGGCAAAGAGAAGAAATTTCTGGAGGACAAAAACAATATTGGTTGTATGATTTAAGGAATGCAACGAATATGTCTAAAGAAGCTCGTGATTATGCCGATCAATACGGACAAGATTTTTTGCATGCAGTGGCTGTTTTGGTTAACTCTCATGTCACAAAGTTTATTTTTAATTCCTATCTGAAATTTAAAAAGCCTATCATGCCTTTCCATGTTTTTACTACTACCGAAAAGGCAATGAGTTGGTTGTTAGAACTTAAAGAAAGATAAAATAAATGCAAAATGGTTTTCAAATTTATTACTATTTATTGTTGTATCTTTTAATGGATATTTCTTATATTTATTCTTTGTGGTAGAAATAATTTTTTTACTTTTCTTTTCAAGGAAAATACAATCCACAATATATACAATTTCATCAAAAAAAAGTGTTAGATGTCTCAACTAGAAAAAATCTTAGCCTTAGTCCGCTCCATTAACGAAGATGAGTTTCAGGAGCAACTAACCTATGGAGATAGTCTAGACGATGTGTATCAAGAATTATTGTTTTTAGCCGAGAAAATAGAATCTAAAAAAAGAAGAACCGCCATAATTGTGGAACACATATCCAACTGTTTTGCGGGAGATTTTTTTAATTATTTGCCTATTTCTGAAGCTCATGACGAATTAGATGTTTTTTGTATGGGATTCAATACCTACATAGAAGAGCTTAAATCGGCAATGGTTTCTAGAGGATTATTAGAAACTATAAATAAGAAATTAGTCAAGGAAAAAGAACGCTCAGAACAATTAGCCTTGTCGAGAAATCAATTCTTGTCTAATATGAATCATGAAATACGCACCCCACTTAATGCTATTTTAGGATTTACTAATTTATTATTAAACAGTTCGCCCATAAGTCCAGATCAAAAAACTCAATTGCAATACCTCAAGATGTCAGGAGATATTTTGTTAGTAATTATTGATGACATCTTAGATCTAGCCAAAATGGAATCAAGACAAGTTGAGTTTTCTAATAAGCCATTTAATTTGAGTCAATTAACTCGTTTGGTGCACGAGACTTTTTTGACAAAAGTCCAACAAAAAAGAATTGATTTTAAAATTTCTATAGATAAAGAAGTTCCTGCTGTTTTAACAGGCGACTCGATTAGAGTTACCCAAATCTTATTTAATTTAATTAGTAATTCAATTAAATCTACGCCAGAAAAAGGTAAAGTTAGATTGAAAATTAAATTCCAAGTTGAAGAAAAAGACTTTTATTTTGTCAAGTTTAGTGTAATAGATTCGGGAATAGGAATTTTTGGAGCTAAATTAGACAGTGCTTTGAATCCTTTAATTCAGGTAAATGATACTGTAGATTCAGGCGTAGGGCTAGCTATTGTACAAAAAACCGTTAGTGTTATGGGGGGTACTTTTCAAATAAAAAATAAAGCGGGAGTGGAAACTAAGTATATTGTAACACTTCCTTTTCTTAAGGGTTATTAGTGTTTTTCTAGATCTAAATCATTCTCAGTATAGAATGAATTACTCCAGATCCAGCAAATAATAACCTAAGAATTTTAGTGTAGCTTATAATTTATTGTAAGTATTTATTGTATCTTTAGGGACTATTTTAAAACCTAAAAATATGTCCAATTTAACCAACAACCGTATCAACACTACGGCCACTGCGGCTCAGATAACCGCAGTAAAAACAGCCTTACAAACCATCAATACCAATTTACCTTTTTTGATAGGGCTTACCAAAGAGGAGCGCATAGCTCTCCCGGCTATTGATGTCAACAACAAAGCCTTTGCAGAAGACGCCATTAGTGCAGGTTTGAATAATGCCTCCCTAATTCCTGCTTATGTCTCGGTGGCAACTATGCAAAATGACATGGCTTTATTCAACCAACTGGATGAAATAGCAGGCATTGTGAACCAACTGTTAGAAAAAATCGAAGACACCAAGTTGCTTGCCGGTAGTGAGGCTTATGTTTCGGCTCTTACGCTCTACAGGCTTTTTGGTGCTGCTGCCGAAGCTGGTGTTCCAGGTTCAGATACCATAGTGGCGCAGCTCAAAACCCGTTTTGCAGGACAGGGTGGTGCGGCTAAAGCTCCCGTAAACCCTAATATCTAGTACGGTTTTAATAACTACAACTCGTAGGGTGAAATTGTTTTTGGAAATTAAATTTTCGTCAGTTCGAGTGAATTTTCAGAAAACGCGACAGCTTTTTCGGAAAATTTGTATCGAGAACAAGAAAATATTGAATAGAAAACAGTTCTCGATACATTTTTCGCTTCATTTCATTACGCAAAAAACACTCTAACTGACGTTTTTGATAATTTCAACCAACGGCTTAAATCCATCTTTTAAAAACGCTTTCATTCATTTGAAGGCGTTTTTTTTATATTCATATTTTGGTTTTATATGGTTTATATGGTATTTTATGTGATAATATATTGTTTTATATAGTTATAAATCTATATATAGCAATATAAAGCTAAGTAATTAACTATTTTTATAGTAGTAAAATACATATTATATATAATAATAAAACATATACAAATTTACATTAATACATAGTATATAATGATATTAGATATAAGTTTATTATGTATAATACTATATAAATAGAAAAAAACTATATTTGTTGTGTTAAAGAGAAAAAAGGATGAAAGACCGCTCCAAAAAATATTTGCAAAAATCAAATAATGATGTTATACATGTAGGCAACCTTATTGCGTGGATAATACAGGAAAAGCATATAAAAAAGAAAGATGTTGCGCAGTGCCTCAATGTAATCCCTAACACTATTACACAATATTTCAAGCAGCCTTCGGTACAAACAGCTATTTTATGGCGATTAAGTCAGGCTTTAGATTATAATTTGCTCATAGATTTGGGTGAACGACTCAAAATACCGTTTGAAACGAAGGTCGAAAAACAACTCAAAGAAGACTTAGCTGCCAAGAATGCCGAGCTAGAGCATTTGAAAATTGAACTGAATTTGTTGAAAAGAATACATAAAATAGAGTAGATTAGTTGTTAGACGAACCTAGCCCTATCAGGGTTCAAAACCCTGACAGGGTTAAAGACAGGGTTAAATAAAACCAAAACAAAATGAACCTAAAAAACGCCCAACTAGACGTAGATACCTGGATAAAAGAACACGGGGTACGTTATTTTAATGAATTGACAAATATGGCTCAGCTTACCGAAGAAGTAGGCGAGGTAGCCCGAATAATAGCCCGTAGGTACGGCGAGCAATCCGAAAAAGAAAGCGACAAGAACAAGGACCTAGGCGAAGAGCTGGCCGATGTAGTTTTTGTGGTTTTATGCTTGGCTAATCAAACGGGGATTGATTTGCAAGCCGCTTTCGACAAGAAAATGGATTTAAAATCAGTTCGTGATAAAGACCGCCATAAAAACAACGAAAAATTGAAATAATTATCAGTTCCGAATTATGAATTGTGAATTCCGAATGGTAAATTGCGCCCTCAAATTATTGCGGTTAAAAGGCATCGACAAGAACTCATAAGGAGTAAGAATAATTTATTGTAATATAAAACACTGCCAAACCTTATATGGTCTAATTTGCGGTTAAGTAAGACACTAAATCAGATAAAAACTTATATGACTTATGTGGTTTAAAAAAAACCGACATTATTTAATTTGCAATTCATAACTAATAATTTAAAAAATGAATTTACTACTACAAGCTACTAATGCAAGGCTAAATGCTCAAATAGCAGTTACAGGATCTAAAAGTGAAACCAATAGATTGTTGCTCTTACAAGCCTTGTTCCCCAATATTTCCCTAGCTAATACGTCTAATTCAGACGATAGCGAAGTCATGCAAATGGCATTGAGCGGCAACGAAGAAGTAGTAGATATTCATCATGCAGGTACTGCCATGCGTTTTCTTACGGCTTATTTTGCAGTAAAAGAAGGTCGCGAAGTGGTATTAACAGGGTCTAGCCGCATGCAAGAGCGTCCTGTTAAGATTTTGGTAGAAGCCCTACGCCAGTTAGGAGCCGAGATTTCGTTCCTAAAAGAAGAAGGCTATCCGCCAATTAAAATTAAAGGACAAAAAATTACTAATGCTAAAGTAACCATGGCTGCCAATGTGAGCAGTCAGTACATTTCGGCATTATTATTAGTAGCTCCAAAATTAGAAAACGGAATCGAATTGACCTTAGAAGGCGAAATTACCTCGATTCCTTATATCCAAATGACCTTGGCATTGCTGAATGATTTGGACATCCAAACTAGTTTTGAAGGCAATGTAATTACCGTTTTTCCAAAGAAAGAAGTAGCACCAAAAGTCATGACGGTAGAGTCTGACTGGAGTTCGGCATCTTACTTTTTTAGTTTAGCAGCCTTGTCTGATGAAGCCACTATTGCCTTAAGCAGTTACAAACAATCTAGTTTGCAAGGGGATTCTGCTTTAGTTGCTATTTATAAAGAAATGGGAGTAGAAACCCAGTTTAACGGAGACAGCATCACCCTGACCAAAACTAAAAAATTCAAATACAAAAACGTTACTTTCGATTTGAACCATACACCAGATATTGCTCAAACCATCGTGGTTACTTGCCTTGGATTGGGAATAGGTTGTCACCTTACCGGACTTCATACCTTAAAAATTAAAGAAACAGACCGACTAGAAGCGTTACGAATTGAATTGACTAAACTAGGTGCCAATATTTCGGTAACCAATGATAGTTTGACTCTTGTGGCTACTTCAGAAATCAATTCGAACATCAAAATCGGAACGTACAACGACCACAGGATGGCGATGGCTTTTGCTCCATTAGCATTAAAAGTGCCTATTATTATCGAAAATGCCGACGTAGTTTCTAAATCCTACCCAGATTTTTGGGATGATATGGAAAAATTAGGCTATAAAGTTTCTGATTTAGTAGGTTAGAAATAAGAAGATTTCTAGCGTTTAATAATCTGAATTTTTTCTAAAATAGACAAACTCTTTTCTGCCGATACCGGAATATGAATGCCTGATTCTAATTCTAAACTACCACCGTCAGATTTGTTATAGACAACAACATATTCAAAGTTAATGATATACGATTTATGCACGCGCATAAATCGTTTGTCTTTACACAAGATATCTTCAAAGTTTTTTAAATTTCGACTCACTAAATTTTTAGTACCATTGCTGCAAAAAACTTCGGCATAAGATCCTTCTCCTTTGATGTGCGATATTTTGCTGGTATCCAAAAAAATTAAAGAGTTCCCGGATGGAACAGCAATTTTATCTAAACTTCCATTATTAATATTTTCTTTTAGAATGGTATAGTTTTCTAGTTTTTGTTTTTGCTTTTCTAACCGTTGGATGGCTTCAACTAATTGTTCTGGATTAATGGGTTTAAGCAAATAGTCAATAGCCGAAAATTTAAAAGCCTGTAAAGCATACTCGTTGTAAGCGGTGGTAAATATTATAGAAAAATGGATTTCGTTTTCATCAAAAAAATCTAATAATTCTAGGCCGCTGTGACCAGGCATTTCGATGTCTAGCAACACTAAATCCGGTTTGTATTTTCGAATAGCCTTTACACCTTCGGCTAAGTTTTCGCATTGAGCCACAACTTCAATATTAGGACAATATTCCTCAAGTAATATGGACAAGGAGATTCTAGCTCTTTTTTCATCATCAATTAGTATTGCTTTCATTCTATAATGGTATTTCGATGTTTACAACGGTGCCCAAAGCATGTTGGTAACTGTTTTTTTTATCAGTAAATGTTAGTTGTATAGGTTTAGCTCTCATTTTATTTAAGATGTCTATCCGATTTTGAATAGCTTCGGTTGCAAATGAAGTGTGATTTTTGTTTTTTATGGCATTTAATTGCATACTTTTTTCACGGCCAATGCCGTTGTCTTCAATTTGAATTACAATCACTTGATTTTCAATAGTAAAATTAATTTTCAATTCTTTTCTGCCTTCTTTATGAAGTAATCCGTGTTTGATAGCATTTTCTACATAAGGTTGTAAAAACATGGATGGAATCTTGGTTAGTTCGGTATCATCGATATTTTCAATTTGAATGCTGTATTCAAAGTCTTCGTTGAAACGAGCTTTTTCAATATCAAGATACAGTGTTAATGTTTTGATCTCGTCTGCAATAGAGATAGACTCTTTTTCGGTCATTTCTAAAATCGATCGGGTAAGAATCGAGAATTTGGACAAATAGCTTATTGCTAGTTTTTTATCGTTGGTTAAGATGTACGATTGAACGGTGTTTAATGCGTTGTAAAAAAAATGCGGATTCATTTGCGATTTGAAGGCTTTTAATTCGCTTTGAGATGCTTTTTTTTCGGCTAATATGGTTTTCTCGGCTTCTTCTAGTTTTGATTTTAAATATTCATTTTGTTTTTTTATTTTAAAACGATTGAATAGTATACAAATAGTTGATAAAATAGAGATAAATAAAAAACTTAGAATTAGCATCAAGTTTTTTTGCTTTTCATTATTTAAGCGAGCTATTTTTTTATCTTGATGAAGTGCTTTTATTTGCGCTTCTTTTTTTTCGTTGTCGAATTTGAATTCAGCTTTCAAAATGGCATTTTTGTTATCTTCTTTTTCTAAAGTGTCTTTTGCAGCATTTGATTTTTCAAAATAAAACAAAGCTTTTTTGAAATCATTTTTGTTCTTAAAAATTTGAGACAAATCCTTCCCAGCATTTTTCAAAACGGTTAGGTTCTTAGAAGAATCGGCAAATTGAAAAGATTTGATTTTGTACGCTTCAAATTTTTGTGTGTTCCCAATTTTTTGAAAGGCGTCGGCACTATTAAAATAGAGTATGCTTAATTGAAAATTGTCTTTTGCTTTGGTTGAAATTTGGATTCCTTTTTCGTATGATTCTATAGCTTTTACGTAGTCCTCTTTTTTATAATAAACACTTGCCATATCGTTATAAGTCGAGCCTAAAATACTGGTGTTTTCACAGTCTTTTCCATATATTTCACTTTGTTTTAGATAAAAAAGAGCTTGTTCTAATCGGTTTATTCTGGAGTATAATTGACCAAGATTGTTGTAAATTGACGAAATAGCTGAAGCATTATTGCTTTTTTTGAGGTAGTAAAGTGATTTTTTGCAGTAAAAAATACTTTTTTCATACTCTTTAATTTCTGCAAACGACATTCCAATTGCACTATACGTAAAACCTATATATCTAGGGTCTGTTCTTGTAGTAATGTTTTTTAAAACTTTGTAATAAATGGCTATTTCTTTTTTAAAATCACCTTTTTTGTTTGCAAAATAAGCTTTGTTAATTAATGTTGCTAAATAAGCATTTTCATAAAAAAGTTGAATTTTGAGAGGAACAGTTTTTATTTTTCTCCTTTTTATAATTTCATCAATTAATATATTGTTTAATTTTTCACTTTTATTTAAGTCGTTTTCAAGTTCAACTTTATTTCCAAATTCTTCAATGGATAATGTGTCCTCTATAACATTATTAAAGAGTTTTTGACTAAAACTAATGTTGGATAACAACAGGAAAATTAAAATTAAGAATTTGTTTTTCATTTATTTAAAATAGGGGTTGTTGATTTTATATTGATTTCAAGAAAATTTTTTAGTAAAATTTCTTCATGATTTTAGGGCTTCTTTTATTGAATAAAGATATAAAACAATATCATTTTAAAAATGGTCTTTCGTAAACCCAAAACAGGCTTTGACAAACTCAGTCTTTAAAAGGAAAAGTTTAGTTAATAAATTTGGTACATAAATTAAATAAATTAATAGTTATGAAAAAAAATGTTTTGTTATTTGTGTCAGTATTAGTGCTTGGTTTAACTTCTTGTAGCAAGGATGATACACAAGAGCCAGCTTCAATTGTAGGGACTTGGGATCAATTTCAGTTTGTTTATGTAAATAAAATTAATGGAGAGGAAATAATAGAAGATTACACTCCTAATTGTAGTGGAAAACCACTTCATATTGTTTTTAATAGTAATGGAGAAGGTTTTTATAATAGTTATAGTAGTTCTACTTGTGAATTAGACAGTTATCCAATTTTGTGGTCACAAAGTGGTCAAAGTTTAATAATCGAATACGATAACGGAGAACAAGATAAACCACAAGTGACTCAATTAGATGAGACTACTTTGAAACTTTTATATAGTCAAGGAGGTGAAATAGTAACTATTATTTATAGAAGAAGATAATTTACAGAAATTCTGTTTGTAATTTATCAATAGTATAATTTGAGAGTTGTATTGTTCGAAGTCAAAATAGACTTACTTCAAACCTAAAGCATTTCAGTATGTCTTTTCTAAGTGGAGTGCGTAAGATCTTTTTTAAGATATTGATAATAATACTGAAAATAAAATAATCACTAATTAATCAAATCATGAAAAAAATAGTTTTAATACTAACAATGTCATTTTTATTACTGTCTTTTAATAACTTAACTAACTCAGTAATTAATAAAATTGAAATTGTTTCAGAAAAAATCAATATCAAAATCAAAAATGATACTGCTGCTGAAGTAAAAGTAATCAATACTGGAAGTGGTGGAAGTTATTCTTTGACAAAAGGAGCAACCACTACCATAAAAATGGACGAAGGAGATAAATTACACTACTACGAAAAAGGTAAAAAAGCAGCTTTACTACTAATAGCTGCAAAAGATATGGACGGGAAAATACAATTATTGAGTAGGTTGTAATTTTTTTTAGATTGTTGTTTTTTGGGCGTTGTTAAGCAAAATAAGTTTATTTGTAAAAATAAAAGCTATTTTGCTTGACAACGCCTATTTCACAATCGTATATTTGCATTCAGTTATAGTACTAAGGATCAAAACTTAGGTCTTATAACTCATAACTAATAACTTTTTAGAATGAAATTATCACATTTTCAATTTGATTTACCTAAAGAACTTCTTGCAGAATATCCTGCAGAGAACAGAGATGAAGCTCGTTTAATGGTTATTGATCGTCAAAAACAAACCATCGAACACAAAATGTTCAAAGATGTTATCGATTATTTTGATGATGGAGATGTAATGATTTTGAACAATACTAAAGTTTTTCCAGCTCGTTTGTACGGAAATAAAGAAAAAACAGGAGCTAGAATCGAAGTGTTTTTGCTAAGAGAATTAAATGCAGAACAACGTTTATGGGATGTTCTGGTAGATCCAGCACGTAAAATCAGAATCGGGAACAAATTGTATTTTGGTGATGATGATTCATTAGTAGCTGAGGTAATCGACAATACTACTTCTCGTGGTAGAACCTTGCGTTTTCTTTACGATGGTTCTTACGAAGAATTCAGAAATAAATTGACTGAACTAGGAGAAACTCCTATTCCTAAATACATCAACAGAGAAGTAACGCCAGAAGATGCAGATCGTTACCAAACCATTTATGCTAAAGAAGAAGGAGCTGTTGCCGCACCTACAGCGGGTTTGCACTTTTCTAGACATTTATTAAAAAGATTAGAGATAAAAGGGGTAAACTTTGCCGAAGTAACGCTTCACGTAGGTTTAGGAACTTTTAATCCAGTTGAGGTCGAGGATTTGTCTAAGCATAAAATGGATTCTGAGGAATTAAAAATCACTCAGGAAGCCTGTGATATTGTTAATGAAGCGAAAGTAAAAAGAAAACGCATTTGTGCAGTAGGAACTACTTCTATGCGTGCTATTGAAAGTTCAGTTTCTTCACATAACACCTTGAATCCATTTGAAGGATGGACGAATAAGTTTATCTTTCCTCCACATGATTTTAGCGTAGCCACTTGTATGATTACTAACTTTCATACACCAAAATCAACTTTATTGATGATGATTTCAGCATTTTGTGGACACGATTTAATGAAAAAAGCATACGAAGAAGCCATTAAAGAAAAATATAAATTTTATTCTTATGGTGATGCCATGTTAATTATTTAAACCATTATAAAGGTTAATTCATAAAAAAACTCGTCAGTCATGGCGAGTTTTTTGTTTAGAGGCATGTCTGTCCACCACCGTGAATCTGGATTAATACAAGAAACGGTGAAAATAGAAAAAAAATTACTGTAAAGAACACTAAGTTTTTTACCCTTAGCTTTTAGAAGTACATTCTTAGATGAAAATCTTTGCGTTCTTTGCGGTAAAAAATAATTAGAGCGTATTTTTTCTGTAAATATCATAACTAAATTAATCTACTTGATATACCAGTTTTACAGTAATAGTTGCGGTTTTATTTTTAGATTGGGTATTGAAAGACCCTCCGTACGAATAATCTTCAGAGGAATTTTGACCAATAATCTGGAAAACACCCATATCTGATTTTTTTAAATTTCCTAGATCAGCATCGGCATTTTCGGCAATGCTTTTGGCTCTGATGCTAGCGTCTTTGGTGGCTTCGGCAATCATTTTTATTTTTAATTCGGCCAATTTGGTGTAATAATATTCCGGTGCGCTGGAGTAAAATTCGATACCAGAATTAATTAATTCACTGGATTGTCTGGATATTTCCTCAATTTTATTCACTTCTTTAGATTGAATACTAACACTTTGTGTAAGACTAAAACCTGAAAAAGTATTTTCTCGAATCGTTCCATTTTCATTATAAGTGGTTTGGTATTCTTTATTGAAATTCACTGCCGAAAAAACAATTTCGTTAGCAGCAATTCCTTTACTAGACAGGTAACTTTTAATTTTATCTCTATCGGCGTCTAATGAAGCATAAGCTTCTTTTAAGGTGCTGCTTTTTCGAGAAAAAGAACCATTCCATACAATTAAATCAGAAACAAAATCGGTTTTTCCTAAACCCGTTACGCTTATGGTATCGGCGCTTTTATTTCGATTTTGAAACGCATTCGAAAATAAGTAAGCCGATGTTACCATTGCAATTGCAATAATAATGACATTGATGTTGTTTTTAATCATAACTATATGTTTTAGATTCAATCAAATATAGGTAATAAAGTGTTTCGAATGTATAACGCTTGGCTTGCCTTTTTATTTTTGAAGGAATGCTTTATGAGTTAGTTTTTTCTTTTTTAGTTACTTTTACAAAACCAAATGCAAACTACATTATGATTTTCGAAAATACCAGAGCTTTTGCTCAACAATTGGATTCGCAGGATAGCTTACATAAATATAGAGACGAATTTTATTTCCCTAAAGTGAATGATAAACAGGTGATTTATTTTACTGGAAATTCATTAGGATTACAGCCAAAGAGAACCAAAGCATACATTGACGAAATCATGGATGACTGGGCTAATTTGGCGGTTGAGGGTCATTTTTATGCCGAAAAACCTTGGTGGGATTATCAGGAACGTTTTGCAAATCCGTTGAGTACAATTGTTGGTGCAAAACCCACAGAGGTTACGGTAATGAATACGCTTACGGTGAATCTTCATTTGTTAATGGTTTCTTTTTATCGACCTACAACATCTAGATTCAAAATTATTTGCGAAGAAAAAGCCTTTCCTTCGGATCAATATATGTTTCAAAGTCAAGTCGATTTTCACGGTTTAAAACCCGAAGAAGTAATCGTTGAGGTCAAACGTCGTGATGGCGAACACAACATTCGAACCGAAGATGTTATTGCCAAAATTAACGAAGTGGGAGACGAATTAGCTTTGGTTTTAATTGGCGGAGTGAATTACTACACAGGACAAGTATTTGATATGGAAACCATCACTGCTGCGGGACACAAGGTTGGGGCTTATGTAGGTTGGGATTTGGCTCATGCCGCAGGAAATGTCAAACTAGAATTGCACAATTGGAATGTAGATTTTGCGGCTTGGTGCAGTTACAAATACATGAATTCAGGGCCAGGAAATGCTTCGGGCTGTTTTGTTCATGAAAAACATCATAACAATCCAGAGTTGCCAAGATTTGCCGGTTGGTGGGGACACAACAAAGAGCGTCGTTTTAAAATGGAACCCAATTTTGACCCGATTCAAGGTGCTGACGGTTGGCAAATAAGTAATTTACCTGTTTTGTCTTTAGCGCCATATTTAGCTTCGGTAGAAATGTTTGCCGAAATAGGAATGGAGGTTTTGATTGAAAAAAGAGACCGAATTACCGCTTATTTAGCTTTTATTCTAGGAGAAATTGACAAAGAAGTCGATAGTAGTTTTGAGATTATTACACCATTAAACCCAGCTGAAAGAGCCAGTCAATTATCGGTTTTTTTGCATGGCGAAGGACGAAGTTTATTTGATTATTTGATGAAAAATGGCGTGATTACCGATTGGAGAGAACCCAATGTAATTCGTCTTGCGCCAGTTCCTTTATATTGTTCTTTTGAAGATATGTACAATTTTGGACAAATATTAAAAAGAGGAATTTTAGAAAAATAAATAAAATTTTAGCCACGAATTCACGAAGGGATACGAATTCACTTTATTGGTCTAGAAATAGTAACAGCAAATTCGCAAATTATTTTTTTATTAAGTTTTTAATTTGCGAATTTGCTGTTTTTTTTTGTTTTAACCGTACAGATTTGTGTAATCGCTTAGGTTCTAAGATTAATCTTTATTCGTGAATTCGTGGCTGTTTTTTAGCTTAAACTGTTTCTAATTTGGGGATTTCAATAGATTCTAATTCGTTTTTGTATTGTTCGAATTGGCTAATCACATCTTTTTTGATACTTTCAAAATTAGGAACACTGGCGAACAAATTTTGATAATATGCAATTCCTTCTAAAAGATTGGTTTTGAAAGATTCTAGTTTTTTAGTTTTAGCATTATTTATTTCGTTACCAATGGTTTGAATGTCATTTTTTAAATAATCAATATACATTTTTAGCTCTTTTATAAAAAAATGAGGACGATTCGTATTTCTCAATACTGAGGTATTTCCATAAATATGCTGAACCATTTTAGAAAGCGAAACTTCCTGGTCAAAATAAGCCATGTTGGGCCCAGGGCAGATAACCACCCCTTGATCTTGTCCTTTTATTTTAATATTATTTTCAAGATAAGAAGCATTGGCTAAGCCCACACAAAGACAAGATTTTTCGGTAATACTTTGTTTTGCTCTTTCAAAAATTTCTATCGAAAGATTATTTTTATTGGCTTCTAATTCTTCCAGTTTTCCATCTTGGTATTTCTTTGAAGCAGTACAAATTCCCTTGCCTTGAGCATCTTTGCTTAATGCCAAGAATTTTTTAGGACAAGAACTTCCAGCCTTGCTTTCTTGAATGCGTTTTTGTTTGATAATTTCGTTTGTAGTGCCTCTCAAGGTATTAAAAGGAACTCCCAAAGGAGAAATATGACTTAAATACAAATCGTCTTCTTTGGCATTAATTAACAATTTTCGAGTGACTTGGTCTACCGAAGTGGCTTCAGGAACCAATAAAAAAGGAGTTCCCCAGCCTACAGAATCGACTTGGTAATAATCCAATAAAAATTCATGCTCTTCAGCAGTTCCTACTCCGCCTTGAACCGTGATTTTTAAATCTAATGGCTGTTCTGGAATTAATTTCCCTTTTTGTTCTAAAGCTTTTACCATCAATTCATGAGCCGATTGAACAAGTTGTTCTTTCTTTTGCTTGAATTCTTCCATGATGGGGCCTAATAAAAGACCTTCGGTAGCAAAGGCATGTCCACCACAATTTAATCCTGACTCGATACGGTATTCTGAAACCCAAAGTCCTTTTTTGGCTAAAAAATTACCTTGTATCATTGCCGATCGAAAGTCACTTACTTTTAGGGTAATTTTCTTTTTTAAATGGTTATTTTCATCAGGAAAAAAAGCATCGAAGTTTTCAAAATAGCTGTACAATCTCGGATTCATTCCTGCAGAAAGTACAAGAGACGAATTTACAGTGCTATTTGCAAAACCTCGAAGGGCGGCATGAGCATCATTAAAAATTACGGGTAATTGTTCGTTGTTTTCGAAATTATCTTTGTCTAATTTGGTCATGATATTAACATCAATTGCACCAGTGGATATATGTTTTTCAACGTAATTTTTAATGTTTTCTTTCCAATGGAATCCTTCGTCAATAAAGGATTGTAACCCTTTTTTGATTTCGGATTTGTTGGGCAGCATAGCAATATAATTTTCTACAGCTTCTTTGCTTTCGACCAATTCGTTTTTAAAATTTTCAAATTTATCTTTCACAATTTTGTCCACCAAATTCAAATAAGACGTAATGCGTTTGGCTCTGTAGTCGGATACTTTTTGAGATATTTCCTGATACGGAAGATTGAATTTTTGATGATAAAAAGCATTCATTTTCTCAATCAATTCATCATCGGCAATCGAAATCACCGATGAAATTCCATAGTGCGCCACACGAATAGGACTGTCTATAGTGTACGCTAATCCCATCACTGGAATATGGAAGCTATGTAAGGAGTTTGGATTTTTTGTCATTTTTATACATTCATTATAATTAGTGCAAAGTTTGTAAAAAGCATTGGCTTAAAAACTGATAAATATCATATCGGGTTTTGAGATCTCGACTTATTTTTGATATTTTAGTATCAAAACAAAATAGGCAACAAAATTTTGAGTTAGAGTATTTGTGCATTTTCGAAAGTTCAAAATGTGATGGAAAAAGTGATTGTTCAACAAAAAAACACTGAATTTCAAGTAAAAACTGAGAGTATTGAGCCTTGTTCAAATAATAAATCAGTAATTTTGCTTAACTTTTTATAAAACAAAAATGCAAACTCCCAAAAAAATAGCGGTAGTAGGTTCTGGATTAGTAGGTTCACTATTGGCTATTTACTTAAAAAAAGCAGGTCATACAGTTCATATTTATGATAGAAGTCCAGATATTAGGAAAATACAATTTTCTGGTCGTTCAATAAATTTAGCAATGTCAAACCGTGGTTGGAAAGCATTGGATGGAGTTGGAATAGGTGATGCTGTTCGAGAAATTGCAATTCCAATGGATAAACGCGCTATTCATCTTGTGGATAGTTTGAAATTTCAAAATTACGGTCAAGAAGGAGAGTCTATTTATTCGATTTCCAGAGGAATTTTAAATAGAAAAATGATTGATCTTGCTGAACAAGCGGGTGCCGAATTTTTCTTCGAACAAAAGATTTGGGATGTTACTTTGTCAACAGCCACTTTACATATTGGAGAGACCGAAAGAGGAGAGTGGGATGAGTTAGAATACGATATGGTTTTTGGTGCTGATGGTGCTTTTTCAAGAATTCGTCATCGCATGCAACGCCAGAGTATGTTTAATTATTCTCAGGAATTTTTGAATCTTGGGTACAAAGAATTGAATATTCCTGCTAATGCAGATGGTTCCCATAAATTAGATAAGTACTCTTTTCACATTTGGCCGCGAGGCGAATACATGTTAATTGCTTTGCCAAATTTAGATGGCAGTTTTACTTGTACTTTATTCATGCCTTTTGAAGGTGAAAATTCATTTGCTTCCTTGAAAGATAGAAAAGAAGTGGAAGTTTTCTTCGAAAAAAACTTTCCTGATTCTATAGAGGTAATTCCGAATTTAGCTGAGGATTTCTTTAAAAATCCTACCAGTACTTTGGTAACCATGAAATGTTTTCCTTGGACTTATGAAGATAAAGTGGCTTTAATAGGTGATGCTTGTCACGCCATTGTTCCGTTTTATGGCCAGGGAATGAATGCTGGTTTTGAGGATATAACGGTGCTTTACGAAATGATTTTAGAGTATGGAGAAGATTGGGAGCGTATTTTTTCGGAATACCAAAATTCACGTAAACCCAATGCAGATGCTATTGCGGAACTTTCGTACCGAAACTTTATGGAAATGAGTTCTAAAACGGCAGACGATCAATTTTTGTTACAAAAGAAAATTGAAAAATGGTTTTCAGAAAAACATCCTGATAAATGGATTCCTTTGTACAGTAGAGTAACTTTTAGCGATCGTCCTTATGTGGAAGCTCTGGCTATTGGTGATTTTCAAAACACAATTATGGAAGAAGTTTTGAAAACGGATGACATAGAAAATATGTGGAATAGCGAAATAGTAGAAAATAAAATTTTAGAGTTATTACAAAAATAATTTCAAAATCAATTTAGACAAAAACTCAATAAGCTATGGTGTAATTCATGGCTTTTTTTGTTTAAAAAGAATCATTTTTTTGATTTAAGGCATCATCGAATATGCTGTTCAAGGATTTAATGTATAGTACTATTCCTATTACAAGTATGACGTATTCTTTTCTCATAATACTGATATCTTCAATAATAATATACAAACTTGGAATAATCAGTAACAAGGAAAGAAGAACACCAAAATAAGGATTTGTTATTGTTTTTTGGAGGACAGAGAATAGCTTTGTCATTTCTATAGTGTTATTTAGATTCATAATAATTGATGGTTATTAATGTTTCCTTCAAAAGTAGTTTGCTTTTTGATCTTTCATTTTTAAATTGTCATGAAGCAGGTTTTTATTGTCATGAAACAAAAAAATCTTCCCGTTTCGAGGAAGATTTAGCGAATAGTAAGTTGGATTTAAATTCTGATTAAGACAAAATGTTTATTTTTTTAATAAAGTCTTTATAGGTGTCGCTCAAATTTATTTTATGATTGCCTTGCAGAATAATTAGATTGTCAGCCAAGATGATTTCTTCAATTTTATCGGTGTTGATGATTGTATTACGATGTGTTCGGACAAATTTTGTAGGATCTAATAGAGCACTAATTTTGGTCAGTGAAATCAAAATCACAAATTTTTCTTTTTCGGTAACAATATTGCAATAGCGTTCTTCTACTTCAATGTAAAGGATGTCTTGTAAAGCTACTTTTTTTAGCGAATTTTTCTTCTTTATAAAGAGAAAATCATTGCTGATGACGGTGTCTTGTTCTTCGGTTAAAAAAACATTGGTTTGTTCGTAGAATTTTTCGACTGCCATTTCTATGGCGTATAAAATTTCCAATTCATTGAAAGGTTTCATCAAAAAACTGAATGGTTTAGTCAATTTAGCTCTTTCAAAAATTTGTCGGTCTTGGGAACTGGTTAAAAAAACAAACGGTTTTGAGGCATTTGGAATAATATTAATGCTTTCGGCAAAGGTAATTCCGTCTGGTTTTCCATCTAGAAAAACATCGATTATGATAATGTCAATGGGTTGTGCATAAAAGAGTTTCAACGCTTCGGTAAAATTTCGGGCAACACCTACGACATTATAATTATTTTCGAGCAATACTTTAATCAGAGCATCGCTTTGTTCGGGAGTGTCTTCGATAATTAATATGTTGATATTATCCATTTTGGGCTGTTTTGGGTAGCGATAGCATTATTTTGGTTCCTTTATTCAATTCGCTTTCGATGCTTAGTGAACCTCCATTTTTCTGGATCATTTGTTTACACAATTGCATTCCGAGTCCTGTTCCTATAATTTCGGAGTTGTTTTTCTTGGCTAATAATTCATTTTCTTGAAGCAATTCGTCAATGGTGTTTTGATGCATCCCAATGCCGGTGTCTTCTGCTACCAGCTGGCAAAAATTAGTATGGTTTTCGATCGTATAAAAATGAATTGTTCCATTTTTATTCGAAAATTTGATAGCATTGTCTAATAAATTTCGAAGAACAATTTTTAGCGAATCAAGATCTACGAAGATAAAACAATTTTTGGCAACTGAATTCTCAAAACTAATGGATTTATCGAGTAATAAGGGTTTGTAGTTGTATTCTATTTGTTGTACGATAGAATGTAAATGTACCGATTCTTTGTGAAAATACAGTTGCTTGGTTTGCAACATCGCCCAATGCAATAAATTATCCAACAAGCTGTAAGCTCCATTAGCAATACTGCTATTTTGAATGATAAGTTGGTTTAATTCTTCGTAATTTTTGGTTTCTAAGGTGGCAGATAATTTAGAATTACTGGTTTTTAAAGCATTTACCGAAGACCGTAAATCATGACTGACTATCGAGAATAATTGATCTTTGGTAGTGTTGAGTTCGTCTAGTTTGTTTTTTTGCCGTAGAATGGTTTTTGCGTTTTTTGTTTTTTGCGCATAAAGATAAGCTCCAATAACAATGAGAATTAATAAAATTATTGCCG
Source organism: Flavobacterium zubiriense (assembly GCF_041729725.1). Classification (NCBI taxonomy): domain Bacteria; kingdom Pseudomonadati; phylum Bacteroidota; class Flavobacteriia; order Flavobacteriales; family Flavobacteriaceae; genus Flavobacterium; species Flavobacterium zubiriense. The sequence continues at coordinate 107,274 of NZ_JBCFQL010000001.1, forward strand.
AGAAAAACAACCAATTTCGTTGCGTGTTTTTGAGTTGATTTTCTACCTCCAGTACTTTAATTTCTTTTTGTTTTTGAGCTACGGCAAACTTTTTTTCAAAATCAGCAACCGCCCAGATTTTATTTTGATTGTTGAGTGAATCATTCCATTGTTCAGCTTCTTTCCTATAAATTAATGCTTTTTTGTAGTCACCTCTATTTTCTTCATAAACCGCCAGATTAAAAGAGGCTAAATTTTTAATTTGAACATCTTTGATCTCTTTTGATAGGAAATACGCTTTTTCAAAAAAGTAGAGAGCTTTTACATTTTTATCTTGTTCATAGTATAGGTTTGCAAGACTGTTGTATGCGTCATACAAATGCACTTGATCATTTTTTTTACTGCGAAGATTTATCAATAGGTGTTCTTCTGCTTTATCGTATTGTTCTAAAAATAGATAACAATTACCTAAACCTTCATGTATTTTGGCAAAACTATAAGGTTGATTTTTTATTTCTGGTGATTGGAGTGCTTTTTTATAATAAACAATAGCTGTTTTAAAGTCTCTTAATTCTACAGATGTAGTCCCTAAATTAATTGTTGTGAATGTAGAAAATTCAAATGCTTTTGAAATTAGTAATAATTCTTCTTTGGCTTCTTTGTAAAGATTTTTGTTATGAAAAATTCTTCCCCTAAAAAAATGGCAATAATCAGCTATTTCTCTATTGGAATTAGTACTTAATTGTTTTGTTGTATATATAAGAGTAGAGTCCCAATCTTTTTTTAAAAAAAAATATTGGGACTTTACAAAGTTGGTTTCAGATTGATATTCAATTGCTTTTTTTTGAAGTCTTTTTGAAATAATATCGATATTAGACGTTACTTGTGAAAACAGAAAAAAAGGGAATAAAAATAGAATTGAAAAGTATAATAAACTTGATTTTTGAATCATATAAATTTATGCTAAAAAGCTATATACTAATAGTGAGGAACTCATTTTATGAAAGTTTGGTTTTTGTCCCTTTTGATACTTCAGGATCAAGATCTTTTAAATAAGACACTACTTCAATTAAATCGCCAACGGTTTCTGAAGTGTAATCTACTTCTAGGTACCAAACATTGCAGCTTTCTGGTGTTTCTTCGGAGAAATCATAGTCAAAATACATTTGTAAAGTATTGTCTAATTCAGTAGGCTCTTCTACAGTAGGATTATTTTGATCTTCAGAGTTGATGTATAATGTAGCTCTAATTTTTAGTGTCAACACACCATTTGGACTGTAAAAACTTGCGGATATTAAAGGTGTTACGGGGTAAATAACGGTTTCAGGATTTGAGAAAATAAAATCTCCAGTGTTGATTTTGCTGTTTTGTAAAACTTTAAATGCCATACTAATTTTGATATAAATGGTTATTGTTTTTGTTGTGTTAAAGATATTTTTTTTCTTTCAATAAAAGTCTGTATAACTTGTTTTTACAGTTAAAAGTTTTTAGAAAAAATCAAAAAACCCGTTTCAAATAAATGAAACGGGTTTTCCTATAAATAAACCTTTAGTAAACTAAGATCTGATTACTCTTTTTTCTCCTCGCGTGGAGGTCTTGCAATAAGTGCTTTTCTTGACACTTTCTCTTTGCGAGTTTTAGGATCAAGTCCAAGGTATTTCACTTCGAATACATCACCCATGTTTACAACATCAGCAACATTTTCTGTTCTCTCCCAAGCCAATTCAGACACATGTAATAAAACTTCGTTTCCTGGAGCAGAAGTATATTCAACTACAGCACCAAAATCTAACATTTTAATTACTTTCACTTCATAAGCTTCTCCCATTTGTGGTTTGAAAGTGATAGATTGAATTTTAGCCAATACTGCTTCAATTCCAGCAGGATCAGTTCCTAAGATTTCAATAACACCTTGCTCATCTACTTCGTTGATTACGATAGTGGTACCAGTAGCTTTTTGTAATTCTTGAATTACTTTTCCTCCAGGTCCAATCAAAGCACCAATAAAGTTACCAGGAATAGTTCTAGTAATTATTTTTGGAGCATACGCTTTAACATCTGCTTTTGGCTCAGCTAAAGTTTCTATTAATTTTCCAAGGATATGCAAACGACCGTCACGAGCTTGAGCTAAAGCAGCTTCCATAATCTCGTATTTCAAACCGTCTATTTTGATGTCCATTTGACATGCAGTGATTCCTACTGAAGTTCCAGTCACTTTAAAGTCCATGTCACCTAAGTGATCTTCGTCACCTAGAATATCAGACAATACCGCAAAACGTTCTCCGTCAGTAATCAATCCCATTGCAATTCCAGAAACGGGACGGATCATTTGAATACCAGCATCCATTAATGATAATGTACCAGCACAAACAGTAGCCATAGAAGATGAACCATTCGATTCCAATACTTCAGAAACTACACGGATTGTATAAGGACAATCAGCAGGAATCATATTTTTCAAGGCGCGTTGTGCCAAGTTTCCGTGACCAACTTCTCTTCTTGAAGTTCCTCTCAACGGACGAGCTTCTCCTGTAGAAAATGGTGGGAAATTATAGTGCAAATAGAATTTTTCTTCTCCTTGTTCTGATGGGGAATCAATTTGGTTGGCTTCTCTAGAAGTTCCTAAAGTAGCTGTTGCCAATGCTTGAGTTTCTCCACGTGTAAACAATGCAGATCCGTGTACAGATGGTAAGTAATCTACTTCACACCAGATAGGTCTGATTTCTGTAGTTTTTCTTCCGTCTAAACGAGTTCCTAAATCTAGGGTTACGTTACGAACTGCTTCTTTATTGGTTTTGTAAAAATATTTAGAAACTAAATCGCCATTTTCTGCCAATTCTTCTTCAGTAAATAAGGCTTTTACTTCTTCTTTTACTTCTGCAAATGCTGCAGTACGTTCTTGTTTAGAAGAACCTTTACTTGCAATAGCATAAATTTTATCGTAAGCTGCGGCTTTTACTTTAGCATAAATAGCTTCATCTTCTCTTTCTCCTTCGTAAGTGCGAACTTCTTTTTTTCCAAATGCGGCTGCCAATCTCTCTTGAGCTGCAATTTGTACTTTGATATGTTCGTGAGCAAATTTAATTGCTTCAAGCATTTCTGCTTCTGAAATTTCTTTCATCTCACCTTCTACCATTGCGATAGAATCCATAGAAGCTCCAATCATCATATCAATATCTGATAATGCTAATTGTGCACGACTTGGATTAATGATGAATTTTCCGTCGATACGACCAACTCTAGCTTCAGAGATTAATGTTTCAAAAGGAATATCAGACAAAGCTAAAGCTGCTGATGCTGCTAAACCTGCTAATGCATCTGGCATTACGTCTTCGTCATAAGACATTAATTGAATCATTACCTGAACTTCAGCATGATAATCAGATGGGAAAAGCGGACGTAAAACACGGTCTACTAAACGCATTGTTAACACTTCGCTATCACTTGGACGTGCTTCTCTTTTGAAGAAACCTCCAGGAAAACGACCTGCTGCAGCAAATTTTTCACGATAATCTACCGTTAACGGTAAAAAGTCGATACCTGGACTTGCTTTTCTTGCGGAAACAACTGTACCTAAAATTACAGTTTTTCCAATTCTTACTACTACAGAACCATCAGCTTGTTTAGCTAAACGTCCTGTCTCGATTGTGATGCTTCTGCCATCACCTAAATCGATACTTTCTACAAATAATTGTGGAATCATAAATTTAATTTATAAGTTAAACATGGAGTTTTAGTTGTGTTGTTGTTGCGTAGTTAATGCCTAAAACCCAATGAAAAACCAAACTTTTTTTTAATGTTGCTAATGAATAGCAGTGGTAGAATTTAAAATAAATTTTTAAACTCTAAAATAAAAAAAGAGGTACTTGCGCACCTCTTTCTTATATTGACTATTTTCTGATACCCAATACTTTGATAATTTCACGATATCTGTTGATTTCGGTCTTTTTCAAGTAGTCAAGTAAAGATCTTCTTTTACCTACTAGTTTCACAAGTGAACGCTCTGTATTATAATCGTGACGATTTTTTTTCAAGTGTTCAGTCAAGTGGTTGATTCTGAATGAGAACAAAGCGATTTGTCCTTCTGCAGATCCAGTGTTGTCTGCTTTTCCTCCGTGTTGAGCGAAAATTTCCGCTTTTCCTTCTTTAGTTAAATACATGCTAATATTATTTAAATGATTTTTATGTATGTCAGACAGTTGTTGTAAGACGGCTGCAAAAGTAAAAAAATATTACCAATTATTAATTATGAATTGTAAATTATTTTACATTCTTAATATAACTTCGCAACTTCTTGATTTACAAACTCTAAAAATCGCTCGTCTTCTGCTGTAAATGGATCAATAATGTGACTGTCAATATCTATTTGTCCTATGTTTTGACCATTTACAAATAAAGGAATTACAATTTCTGATTTCACAGTAAAACTACAAGCAATATAATTGTCTTGAGCACTTACATCCGGTACAACGAAGTTAGAATTTGAAACAGCTACTTGACCGCAAATCCCTTTTCCAAATGGAATTACGGTATGGTCTGTTGGAGAACCTACGTAAGGACCAAGGTGTAAGGTTTGTGTTTCGTGATTAGCAAAATAAAAACCAACCCAGTTGTAATAGGAAACGGAGCTGTTTAATAACTCACAAATAGCTAAAAGTTTTTCATCTCTTGTTTTACTGTTGTTTTTTATAATTGTAGTTATTTGTGGTTGTATTTCTGTTAATTTCATGTTTAAATTTTAGATATGTTTTTTATAAATAATTCTTTTTTTTATATTGTTTAAACTTCCATGTTTACAGTAATAGGTAATGGTTCTATTTTAATTAGCTGCACCTTGAATTACAATTGGTAAAGTATAGGCTGTTTTGGCCGGGATGCCTCGGAATATTCCGGAATTCCAATTGGGTGATTTTGTTAATACTCTTACTGCTTCTTCTCCAGTACCCAAGCCTAAGTCTTTTATTATTTTAATATCTACAAGTTTTCCATCAGTATCAACATTAAAAGCTGCAACAAGTTTTGGTTTTTCGCCTGGTTTGGATTGTACACCTCTAGGAGTCCTATAGTTTTTGCCTACGAATTGATAAAAAGCCATCATGCCTTCTTTGTATTCAGGTTTTATGAAAAGGACTTGGTAAGGATGTTCCATATTGTTGTTGTCAATACTAATTCCGGAAATTAATTCTCCGTTTTCGTAAGTTTCTGTAAATGTAGAGTTTGTTATCTTACTTTTTCCAGTCCAAACCCCTTGTTTTCTGCTGTTTTTTATTTCTCCTTTTTCACTTGTACCTCCATTGGTGTCTTCATAAAATCCATTTCCATCAATTACTTTTTGCTCATTGTTTTCGTTCCAATATTGAAGTATTTGGGTAACTGTTTGTAATGTTTTTGAGTCTGTTTTTATTATTTTCTCTGATTTTTTATTCTGGTTTTCATACCATTCTACTTGTTGTCCATTTATCCGGTTTTTAGTGTATTGTGTTTCTCTTTTCTTATTACCGTTTTCGTAATAATCGATGCGTGGACCTTCAAATTTCCATTCATCTTTGCTTGTTGAAATAGCTTTCATACTAACAGTTCCTGATCGATAATATTCAGTAAAAAGAAATAAGTTAGGCTGACCTTTATAATTTTCTACAACTCGAATATATCTATAATCATCTTTAGTTGTGGGGTAATGTAAGGAGTCTAGATTATAACGTGTTGGCTCAATAATCTGAGCATAAAAAGACATAGATGCTAAAAGTATTGTGATGGTTAATAGGTTGGTTTTCATTTTTAATATATATTTTTTTTCAAATATAACGAAATGTATTACAGTATTGTACTGCGGTATAAAATTTATATTGATAAAAAATCATCGCTGAAATTTTCATAAATTTGAAAAAATCAAAATTTGAAAAAATACCTTATTCTATACCGCCCATTTTTGATTTTCCTGGCTAAATTTTTCTTGACTTATTTGGTTCTAAGTTTAATTTATCAAGGTTATTTGTCTCAATTTGATATCCATGCTGTTGATGGTATTACGGAACTTGTGGCTACAAATACAACCCAACTTGTTACTTTGTTTGAAGCTGATTTCTATATAAAGGAAATTTCAAATACTTCTTATATTATGTTTTATTACAATCAACAGGCTGTTGCCAGAATGATTGAAGGTTGTAATGCCATTAGCGTAATTATTTTGTTTGTTTCGTTTGTGGTTTCTTTTTCGGGTAAACTGAAAACAACTCTGTTTTTTATACTTGGCGGAAGTGTTTTTATTTATATTCTAAATGTAATTCGGATTGCTTTGTTGTGTTTGGCTTTATATTGGTTTCCAGAACAACAATCATTTTTGCATCAAATTGTTTTTCCGCTATTTATTTATGGAGTGGTTTTTATTTTATGGGTAGTTTGGGTTAATAAATTCTCATTGTATGCTAAATAAAATTTATACTCACCGCTTAAGATTGATACTTGGAGTTGGGTTGTTACTTTGTTTTGTATTTATTCGTTTTTATGAACGCAGTTTGTTTTATGATCCTTTTTTGAATTATTTCAAAGGCAATTTCAACCAAACGCCATTACCCAATTTTGAAACTTTTCGGTTGTTCTTAAATTTGCTATTTCGATATGGATTGAATATGCTAATTTCTTTAGGATTAATTTATTTGATTTTTAAAGAAAGAATGATGGTTCATTTTTCCTTTTTTTTATATCTCATTGCTTTCGTGGTTTTGATTGTTACCTTCTTTTTAGTAATCCATTTTTATAGTTCTCAGAATAATTTTTTACTGTTTTATATCCGAAGATTTTTAATTCAACCCCTTTTTGTTTTGCTCTTTATTCCTGCATTTTACTTTCAAAAGCGAAATTCCTAATATTTTTTATGTAACTTTAAAGTAATCTATTTCAGTTATAATTAGTAATTTATACTATATGAGAGTTGTAAAGCATTCAGGAGAAATTGTCCATTTTAATCCAGATAAACTCATTACATCTTTATTGAAATCAGGTGCTGATGCATTTACAGCAGATGCCATTCTTAAAGAAATTGTCCGTGATATACATGAGGGAATTTCGACTAAAAGTATCTACAAAAAAGCGTTTGCTTTATTGAAAAAGAATACTCATTCTCATGCTGCCCGATACAATTTAAGAGCTGCTATCCAAATGTTAGGCCCTGAAGGTTTTTATTTCGAAAAGTACATTGCACGGCTTTTTGAGGCTGAAAAATATGAAACAAAGACCAACGTGGTTTTGCAAGGACATTGTGTAATGCACGAAGTAGATATTTTGATTAGGAAAAATAATGAAATTGCTATGGTGGAATGTAAGTTTCATGGCGGGAGTGAAGCTGCTTCTGATGTAAAAGTTCCTTTGTATGTTTTTTCTAGATTCAATGATTTACGAGTGAGTAGTTATTCGCTTTTTTCGAGTAAAGAAAAAATAACCAATTGCTGGATTGTTACCAATACCCGATTTACCGCAGATGCGATAGCTTTTGCAGAATGTTCGGGGATTAATTTATTAAGTTGGGATTATCCAGAAAAAGGAAGTTTAAAATCTCGTAATAATCAGGATTGCCTGTATCCAGTAACTTGTTTGACAACTTTGAGTAAGGCCGAAAAAGAAAAATTATTGTTGCTGGATATTATTTTAGTCAAAGAATTGGTCAATAATAAAGTAGATTTAAAAGAAATTGGAATAAGTTCTAATAGAATTAAAAATGTTTTAAAAGAAGTGGCGGAACTGTGTAAGTGTTATTAATTTAAAAGACAGTAGTATGAAAATTAAATTTATAGGAGCAGCAGGAACTGTAACCGGTTCTAAAACTTTAATCGAAAGTAATGGTATTCGTCTTTTAATAGATTGCGGATTGTTTCAAGGAATAAAACCTTTGCGGGAGCTTAATTGGGAACCATTACCAGTTTTAGCTTCTACCATAGATTTTGTATTATTAACACATGGACATTTAGACCATTGCGGTTGGTTGCCAAGGCTCGTTCATCAAGGTTTTAAAGGAAAAATTTATTGCACCGGTCCTACGATGGAAATCACCAAATTAATTTTGACGGATAGCGCTAAAATTCAAGAAGAAGATGCTAAAAAAGCCAATCAGGAAAATACTTCTAAACATGAAATTGCTGAACCTTTGTATACAGTAGAGCAGGCAAAAAAAGTGTTTCCGCTTTTAACGGTTGTTCCGCTTGAAACTACAGTTGGATTAGATGAAGGAATTGAAGCAGTGTTTATTCCTGCGGGACATATTATTGGGGCTTGTAGTATTAGTTTGCAATTAGAAGGCAAAACCTTAGTCTTTTCGGGAGATTTAGGCCGAGATAATGATGTGTTATTGTATCCTCCAACAAAACCTAAAAAAGCTGATTTGGTTTTTCTCGAAAGTACTTACGGCGACCGCTTGCATGCGGATACAGATCCTAAATTAGAATTAGAAAACTATATTAATGCAGCATTTAAAAAAGGGGGGACGGTTATCATTCCTAGTTTTGCTGTAGAACGTGCCCAAAGTATCATGTTTATTTTGTGGGAATTAAAAAAAGAAGGAAGGATTCCTGATATTCCTTATATTGTTGATTCTCCAATGGGAGTTGGTGCTTTTCAAGTTTTCTTCAATAATACACAATGGCATAAATTAAGTTTGGCTGATTGTCAGGCAATGAGTAAAATGTTTGTTATTAATTCAGATTACCAAGAAACTTTAGCGGCAATAAATAATAAAGGAGCTAAGGTAGTTATTGCAGCAAGCGGTATGATTACTGGCGGACGTGTTTTGAGTTATTTAGAAAATTACATAGGAATTCCCGAAACCACAATTATTATAGTAGGATATCAGGCAGAGGGAACACGAGGGCGGAAGTTAATTGAAGGTGCTAAGTCCATTAAAATATTTGGTAATTATTATAAAGTTAGAGCAAAAATAGTTGAAATAAATAGTCTTTCGGCTCATGGCGATCAAGCTGATTTGTTGGCTTGGTTATCCGAATTAAAAAACAAACCGCACCGAGTTTTTTTAGTTCACGGAGAACACCCCGCCGCCGATGAATTACGGATTAAAATTCGAGAAACGTATAGTGTTAATTGTTCAATTCCGTTGATGGGACAGGAATTTGATTTTTAGAAGAAAGGGAATTGGGTTTTTTTCTAAAAAAATATCGTTTTTATCGTTAATTAAACTTTAAAAGAAATGAATAAATTGTAGTTCATCTAATTTATTCTTACTTTCACGCTCGAAAATATTTAATAAATTAGGTAAGAATGAATAGCTTTGATTGGAAGAATTTAATTGACCCTCTTTTTTATATTCATTTTGATGTAAATGGAATAAAATTAGGGATTTATATAGTATTGTTTATTGTTTTTGCTGAGACTGGATTGTTTGCAGGCTTCTTTTTGCCTGGCGATAGTTTACTTTTTCTTGCGGGAATTTACAATAGAGAATTGGTAGAAAACATACTGTTTATTGAGAATGATTTTGTAAACGTAACTTTGTTATCAACCATGGTGGCTGTGGCTGGGATTCTCGGTAATATAGTAGGGTATTGGTTTGGTTCAAAAAGCGGTTATTATCTATATAACAAAGAAGATAGCTTTTGGTTTAAGAAAAAATATTTGGTTCAATCTAAAGATTTCTTCGAAAGACATGGTGGAAGAGCAATAATTTTTGCACGTTTCTTACCCATTTTCAGAACTTTTGCCCCTATTGTAGCAGGAATCGTTTCGATGGAAAGAAAAAAGTTTATGTTTTATAATATTATAAGTTCTTTTATCTGGTCTTTCACATTAATCTTTGCTGGTCATTATTTATATGGTTTCTTGCTTGATAATTACCAAATTGATTTAAAAGAGCATATTGAAGTGATTGTTATTATATTAGTTTTATTAACGCTGTCTCCAGTGATTTTTAAATTGGCTAAAAAATCAACTATACCTAAAGAATAGTTTATTAATGAAATTTAGATAGTTAAAACAATCTAATTAGATATTTTTAAAAAAAAAGTTTATTGAAATTTATTTCAATAAACTTTTTTTTTGCTCTTTCTTTGTCTAATCTGCTATAGTATTAATAAATCCGAGGTATAAGGATTATGGTAAGTGAAAAGTTTTAAAGGTGTCAATTCTAAAGACTTAAAAGCTTTAAAATTATGTATATCTGATTTTACTCTGTTTTAAAATACTACATTTTATCATTTTATTGCCATGAAAAAATCGGTCTTTTTATCAATTAGATATTTAAAAAAGTCCAGTTTTTTTGTCATATTGAGCGTAGTCGAGATGCAATAATGGTTCTCGACTGCGCTCGAACCTACAATAAGATAAATTTATATTTCTAAACTGCATCAGTTGAAATTTTGTAAAAAAGAGTTTAATAGTTACCATAAAAAAAGCCGTTTTGAGATTTTCAAAACGGCTTTTAGGTAATATGAATTAAAAATTAAGCTAACATAGTAACTGGATTTTCAATAAATTGTTTTAATGTTTGTAAGAACTGTGCTCCAGTTGCTCCATCGATCGTACGGTGGTCACAAGCAAGAGATAACATCATAGTGTTCCCAACAACAATCTGACCGTTTTTAACCACTGGTTTTTCAACGATAGCTCCTACTGAAAGGATAGCTGAGTTTGGTTGATTGATAATCGAATTGAACTCAGTAATACCAAACATTCCAAGGTTAGAAACAGTAAAAGTACTTCCTTCCATCTCCGCAGGTCCTAACTTTTTGTTTTTAGCTCTTCCAGCAAGGTCTCTTACGCTAGCACCAATTTGAGATAAACTCATGGCGTCAGTGAATTTCAATACAGGAACTACTAAACCGTCTTCAACAGCTACAGCAACTCCAATGTTCACGTGGTGGTTGATGATAATGGCATCTTCTTTCCATTGTGAATTTATTTTTGGATGTTTTTTCAATGCTAATGCACAGGCTTTAATTACCATATCATTAAAAGATACTTTTGTGTCTGGAACGGTATTGATGGTAACTCTGGATTTCATTGCTTCATCCATAGCTACTTCGATTACTAAGTTGTAATGAGGTGCAGTGAATAAAGATTCAGCCAAACGTTTCGCAATGATTTTACGCATTTGCGAATTTTTAATTTCTTCGGTAAATACTTCTCCAGCAGGAACAAATATTTTTGGTGCAGCAGTTTCCTGCTTAGTATCAGATCTTGCTTCTGCTTTTGGTGCAGCAGCAGGAACAAAGTTTTCAATATCGCTTTTTACGATACGTCCGTTTTCTCCAGAACCTTTTACTTGTGTTAATTGAATTCCTTTGTCGCTAGCAATTTTTTTAGCTAGAGGAGAAGCTATAATTCTGCCTCCGTCAGCTGGAACTTCTTGAGCAACTGGTGCAGAAGCTTCAGCTGCTGGCGCAGATTTAGTTTCTTCAGCAGCAGGAGCGGCCTGAGTAGATCCTCCAGCAACGTAGTTATCAGCAATTCCACTGATGTCAGTTCCTGCAGGGCCAATGATAGCTAAAAGACTATCAACAGGTGCAGTGTTTCCTTCTTGAATTCCGATGTATAATAAAGTTCCTTCATTGAAAGATTCAAATTCCATAGTTGCTTTATCGGTTTCGATTTCAGCAAGAATGTCACCTTCTGCAACACTATCACCTACTTTTTTCAACCAGGTAGCTACTGTTCCTTCGGTCATTGTATCACTCAAACGAGGCATTGTTACAACAATAACTCCTTCTGGTAATGCAGCTGCTGGTTTAGCTTGGGCTGCAGGAGCGGGAGTTTCTTTTTCTTCTTTTTTAGTTTCAGTTTCAGCAGGAGCTTCCTTTTTAGATTCAGCTTCTGGTGCGTCACCTCCAGCTAATAAAGCTGAAATATCTTCACCTTCGTCTCCAATTATCGCTAATAATGCATCAACTGGTGCTGTTTCTCCTTCTGGAATTCCAATATGTAAAAGTGTTCCTTCGTTGAAAGATTCGAATTCCATCGTTGCTTTGTCAGTTTCAATTTCAGCAAGGATGTCTCCTTCGCTAATTTTGTCTCCTACTTTTTTAAGCCAAGTTGCTACCGTTCCTTCCGTCATAGTATCACTTAAACGAGGCATTGTTACTTTTATCGCCATAATATTTTATAGTTTATGAGGTGTAAATGGATAATCTTCTTGTGCGTATACTACATCGTATAGTTGTTCTAATTCTGGATATGGAGATGATTCAGCAAAATCTACACATTCTTGAACTAAATCTTTTACTCTTTGTTCGATAGCTTCAATTTCAGCCTCTGTAGCGTATTTTTTATCTTTGATAATATCCAAAACCTGAGTAATTGGATCTATTTTTCTGTATTCTTCCACTTCTTCTTTAGAACGGTACAACTGCGCATCAGACATAGAGTGTCCTCTGTAACGGTATGTTTTCATTTCTAAGAAAGTAGGTCCGTCTCCACGACGTGCTCTATCGATAGCTTCCGTCATAGCTTCAGCTACTTTTACTGGATTCATTCCGTCAACTGGTCCACAAGGCATTTCGTAGCCTAAACCTAATTTCCAGATATCCGTATGGTTTGCTGTTCTTTCTACTGAAGTTCCCATAGCGTACCCATTGTTTTCAACAATAAAAACTACTGGAAGTTTCCATAACATAGCCATGTTGAAAGCTTCGTGTAAAGAACCTTGACGAGCAGCACCATCACCAAAATAGGTCATTGTAACTCCTCCAGTGTTGAAATATTTGTCTCCAAAAGCTAATCCGGCACCAACTGGAATTTGACCTCCTACAATCCCGTGACCACCATAAAAGCGGTGCTCTTTTGAGAAAATGTGCATAGAACCACCCATTCCTTTAGAAGTTCCTGTAACTTTTCCAAGCAATTCAGCCATTACGCGTCTAGGGTCAACACCCATACCAATTGGCTGAACGTGGTTTCTATAAGCAGTAATCATTTTGTCTTTGGTTAAGTCCATTGCGTGCAAAGCGCCAGCAAGTACAGCTTCTTGACCATTGTATAAATGTAGAAAACCTCTAACTTTTTGTTGTATGTATAATGCAGCTAGTTTGTCCTCAAATTTTCTCCAAAGCAGCATGTCTTCATACCACTTTAAATATACTTCTTTTGTAACTTCTTTCATTTCAAGTGTTCTTTTACTAAAGTTTTTATTGTGTTGTCAATTAGTACTTTTTCGCAAAATTTATTTAATATGGTCAAATTTGCGAAATGCAAAAATAGGACATTCCATCTTAGAACTAAAATTATAAAGCTAATTTTTAGTTTTATTAGAGCAGTTTTTTGTTAAATAGTAAAGGGAGCAGGTTTTTTAAAGATGCTGATTTGTATATTTTGCCCTTTTCGCCCATAAAATAAATTTCAATTGGAGTTTCTTGTTTGATTTCATATTCGGCAATAGATTGTCTGCAAGAGCCGCAGGGAGGAATGGGAGAAGGAATTCCTGTTGCTTCTGGCGCAGCGGTAATTACTATTTTTAGAATTTTAGATTCTGGAAAATTGGATGCCGCTTGGTATAAAGCGACTCTTTCTGCGCAAAGCCCTGACGGATAGGCAGCGTTTTCCTGGTTTGTTCCTAGAATGATTTCGCCATTATCTAAAGTAAGTGCTACTCCAACTCTGAATTTTGAATAAGGAGCATAGGCGTTTTTTTGTGCACCCATGGCTCTTTCAAAAAGGTTTTGAATTTCATTTGGCAATTCGTTGATGCTGTTGTAAGCACTGAATTTGCTTGAAATAATGATTTCTTCCATTAGTATTTTTGAGTAAAAAAAATCCAAACTTCATTTGGTTGAAATTTGGATTTTGGATTGTCTTATTTTTTGAAATTAATATTGTTCGTACTTGTCTCCAAAATTAAATGTCAATGAAAAACGAAGTGTGTTTTCTAAAGGATTTGGGATTTTTGAAGCCGAAAACAAATAAGAAACATCTATTTTTACTGTTGTGTATTTGAAGCCAGTTCCAAGAGAGAAGTATCTTAATCCGCTTTTATCAATATTTTCGTGATGGTACCCTAAGCGCATTGCAAAAGCATCTTGGTATGAATATTCCGCGCCAATAGAGTAAATAACTTCTTTTAGTTCTTCTTTAAAACCATCTGGAGCATCTCCTAAAGATTTGAAAACTCCAGAAGCCCAACTGGTTCTTTGGTAATCATCATTGGCAAGATCAAAATCGTCGTTATCAACAACTCCATCGTTATTCAAATCGATTCCGTATTGCGGAGTTGGTACTAGAAGTTTGCTGAGCTCGACGGTTAGGCCTAATTTATTATAATCGTCTAATATAAAATCAAAACCAGTTCCAAGTTTTAAATTGGTAGGTAGGAAGTTTGCGCTAAATTGATCATTGTCGTAGCTTATTTTAGGACCTAAGTTTTGAATATTAAAACCTGCTCTCCATCTTCCGTTGAATCGATTGTACGCAATTTCTTCGGATTGATAAAATCCAGCTACGTCTATTGCAAATGTGCTTGCTGCAGTAGCGTCTTCAATTCCAGTAGCTACTTTCAAATTAGAATGAATATACCTAGCCCCAACAGCCATAGAGAATTTTTCACTTAGTTTTAGCGAATAGGAACCGTCAATAGCAAATTCGTTTGGAGAAACTATTGGAAAATTTTCATCGGTTAGCCCTGTTTGACGCAATTCAATATCTCCAAAACCAAAATAGCGAAGACTTCCTGCAAAAGCGCTTCGGTCTGAAATTTTGTTATAATAGGTAAATTGTCCTAATGAAATATCATTAGCAAGACCTGTTAGATAGGGAGTGTAACTCGCACTAACACCTTGTTTGTTTATAGCAAAAGCATATTTAGCAGGATTCGATTGCTGAGAAAAAGCATCTGCCGAAGTAGCAACGCCAACGTCCGCCATACCTGCCGCTCTAGCATCTGCAGTAACAGTTAGAAAAGGGACTGCTACTGTAATACGCCTTTCTTGTTGAGCTTGAATCAGCGAAATAGAAAACAAAGAAATGGTTAAAAGTATTGTTTTTTTCATTGATGAATAGAAAATTGATTGAACAAATATAGTGTTTTATTAAAAAGTTGCAAGTTTTTCTGTTTTTTACTTTATGGAATCAAATTCATTGTTTTTGAATTTGTTTTTAAGGTTTCAATGTAATTTTATAATTATTTATAACTATAATTTTTAAACAATATTGTGCTTAAAACAGGGTGAGTTTTTTTAAAACTTTGTGTTTTTGTAAACGCATTTATTTGTGTTAAAAAAATAATAATCCCTAGAATGAATACTTGTTTAAGCTGTTTTTGTTAACAAACAAATCAAAAGAGTAAAAAAAAAGTATTAAGTATGTGAATAAATAATAAATAGTATAAATTTGCGTTTATTTTTGAATTAAGAATACAGTACATAATTATTTAAATTGATATTGCAGGTTAATCGTTAATTATTATATTGCAACGCATAATATTACCTTAGTAAAGAGTATGAAAGTAGATAAAATTACAGTTTTTCGATTGATGTTGTCAGTGATTGTGACTTTAGGTTTTGCTAGTTGTAGTAAAAAATCTAGTTCTAAGGGCGCTTCGAGAGCAACAGGTTGGAATGTAGATAATAAAAAAGTACAAGACGCTAAAAAACAAGAGGCAGGTCCGGGTTTGGTTTTTGTTGAGGGTGGTACATTTACAATGGGAAAAGTACAGGATGACGTAATGCATGATTGGAATAATACACCAACGCAACAGCACGTTCAGTCTTTTTACATGGACGAAACGGAGGTGACTAATTTCATGTATTTAGAATATTTAGATTATATAAAATTAGTTTTTCCACCAGATGATTACAAAGGTGTTTATGATGGTGTAGTTCCAGATACTTTAGTTTGGAGAAATCGATTGGGGTACAACGAGACCATGACTAATAACTATTTAAGACATCCCGCTTATGCAAATTATCCAGTTGTTGGTGTAAATTGGATTCAAGCGGTTGACTTTGCAAAATGGAGGACGGATCGTGTTAATGAGGCTATTTTAGAGAAAAATGGTTATTTGAAAAAAAATGCTAAAACAGAGGACGTAAATGCTGAAAATGTTTTTAGTACTGATGCCTATTTAATGTCTCCATCAACTGCTCGAGGCGGAAGTGAAGAAATAGTTTTACAAAAAACCAAAGGAAGATCCGTAAAATCGAAAGATGGAAACGCAACTGAACAAAAAAATGTGTACGCACAACGTTCTTCGGGAATTATTTTGCCAGAATATAGATTGCCTACAGAAGCTGAGTGGGAATATGCTGCTGCAGCAGATGTAGGACAAAGAGAGTATAACATTTATAAGGGTCAAAAGAAATACCCTTGGTCTGGTGATTATACCCGTTCAGGAAAAAGACAATCTAGAGGAGATCAGTTGGCTAATTTCAAGCAAGGAAATGGAGATTACGGTGGGATAGCCGGTTGGTCTGATGATGGAGCTGATATTACTAATGCAGTAAAATCCTATGCCGCTAATGATTTTGGCTTGTATGATATGGCAGGTAACGTTGCCGAATGGGTAGCCGATGTTTACAGACCAATTATTGATAATGAAGCCAATGATTTCAATTATTTCAGAGGGAATACATATACCAAGAATAAAATTGGTGCCGATGGGAAAATGGAAATTGTTACTAAAGAAAACATGAAATACGATACTTTGAGTAATGGTAAAGTAATTGCTAGAAATTTCCCAGGTCAACTAGCTCAAGTTCCAGTTGATGAAAAAGAAACGTATTTGAGACAAAATTTTGATAAGAGTAATAATATTAATTATAGAGATGGAGATAAACAATCTTCTAAATATTATAATTTTGGTTCCTCAGAATCAGACAATGAAAAAGAAAAAGACATTACAAAAATGTACAATTCGCCTCAGCATAATGTAACTACAGATAGTCTAGGCTTGATGGTCAGAAAATATGATAGATCAAGCAAGAGAACAACTTTAATAGACGATAAGATTAGGGTTTATAAAGGTGGATCTTGGAGAGACAGAGCGTATTGGTTAGATCCAGCACAAAGAAGGTATTTTCCACAAGATATGGCAACGGATTATATTGGATTTAGATGTGCCATGTCCAGAGTAGGTCCAAAATCAGATAAAAGAAAAACACCAAGAAATTAATTATTATAACAGAATAGATAAAAAGCCCTTTGATTAGGGCTTTTATTTTTTTAAATCATATTTATATGGATATCAGTTACATTCATAGTTTGTTTTTAAAATCCTCAGGAGTTTCTATAGATACTCGAAAAATTGCTAATCAATCTTTTTTTGTAGCCATAAAAGGAGAGCGTTATGATGCAAATACTTTTGCTAGCGAAGCATTAGAGAAAGGCGCTTCTTATGTAATTATTGACAATGAATCGTATTATATTGATGAGAGAACAGTTTTAGTAGAAGATAGTTTAGTTGCTTTGCAGGAATTGGCTAAATATCACAGAAATTATTTAAAATTGCCTATTGTGGCGCTCACTGGAAGTAATGGAAAAACTACCACTAAAGAATTAATCAATGTAGTTTTGGCTAAAAAATTCAAAACCAAAGCAACAGTTGGGAATTTAAATAATCATATTGGAGTTCCGTTGACATTGTTATCTTTTGATGAGAACACCGAAATTGGAATTGTGGAAATGGGCGCTAATCATAAAAAAGAAATCGCGTTTCTTTGTGAAATCGCTCAGCCAGATTACGGATATATAACTAATTTTGGAAAAGCGCATTTGGAAGGTTTTGGAGGTGTAGAAGGGGTAATTGAAGGAAAGAGCGAAATGTATCAGTATCTTTTAAAGCAAGATAAATTAGCTTTTATTAATCTTGAAGATTCAATACAGGTTGAAAAATCATCAGTTTTAAAAAATTATTCTTTTGGTATAGACAAAGAAAATGCAGATGTCAAAATTTCTGAAATTAAGGCAAATCCTTTTGTTGAAATTAGTTTTGATTCGCTTCAAATTAAAACGCATTTAATAGGTTTGTACAATGCAAATAATGTAAATGCAGCACTTACAATAGGAAAGTTTTTTGAGGTAGAGGATATAGCTATCAAAGAAGCCTTGGAGAGTTATGTTCCGGAAAATAATAGGTCGCAGTTGTTAGTTAAGGCTGGAAATGAAATAATATTAGATGCTTATAATGCTAATCCAAGTAGTATGGCAGTTGCCATCACTAATTTTTTACAACTTGAAAAATCAAATAAAATAGTGGTTTTAGGGGATATGTTTGAATTGGGTGATGAAAGCAAGAAGGAACATTATTCCTTGGTTGATTCATTAAAAAACGAAACAAACATTCAGTGTTTTTTTATAGGAAAAGCTTTTTTTGATTGCCAAATAGCAAAAGATAATTTCTGTTTTTATGATAGTTTTGAATCTTTTTCAAAAGACTTAAAAGATATAAATTTTAAAAATAACACTATACTGATAAAAGGTTCGCGTGGCATGGCTTTAGAGCGAACGTTGGATTATATAAAGTAGGATACCTAAAAAAACGCTCTTTTTAAAGAGCGTTTTTTTTAGTTAAATACTCATCAAAAAACCAGTAAGATTTTCTTTTTTATTGAGTCCAAGCTTTTTTCTTAATCTATAACGTGCCAATTCTACACCTCCTGTAGAAATATTCATAATTTCTGCTATTTCTTTGGTCGACATATTCATCAACAAATAAGTAGCTAAATCCAGCTCTCTTGAGGATACATTGGGATGTTTTTCTTTTAGTCTTTTTAGAAAATCATAATGTACATTTTTTATGTGCTTTTCTAAATCTTGCCAGCTTTTATCTGCATTTACCTCTTTTACAATGCTTCTGTTTAGTTTGGTAAATTGTGTTTTAGTTGCTTCATCAAAGTTGTCTATATTGATATCTTTTATTTTATTAATAATGGTGTTTAAAACTTTATTCTTTTTGGCTACTTGTAACGAGTTGTTAACGAGTTCTTTGTCTTTTGCTAATATCTTTGTCTTCAGTTTATCATTTTTTAATTTTTCAATTTCTTTTTCAAGTTCGTATTGTTCTTGCCTAATTTTAGTTTCCTTTTCTAAATATAATCTTCGTTGTTCTAATCTTTCATAGTATTTGCTTTTTCGAATTTTTATTTTTATTCTAATGCGAATCAGATAAATAATTATAAATAAAATAAGTGTGTAAATTATATAAGCTAATGTATGTCTATACCAAGGAGGCGAAATTGTAAATGTTAATAATGCTTCATCAGATTGAATGCCGTAGCTATTACGTACTTTTATTTTCATTTTATATTTGCCCTCTCTCAAATTAGTATATTCTTTTATGGAATTATTGTTTGACCATGAGCTCCATTTTTTATCAAATCCTTCAAGTTGATATGAAAATTCTACATTTTCAAGATTTTCAAAAGTGGGAGAAGAAAAGGAAAATTTAACATGATTCGATTTGTAAGGGATTTTATAATTCTCTAGCTCTTTTTGTCCATTTCCTAGAATTAAAGTATCGCCAGGATATGAAAAACTTCTGATATATGCTTTTGGTTTAACTTCAAAGTTGTTTTTTTGTTTTAGATTGTAATATGCTATTCCGCTTGTCAGTCCAATGAATGTGTTTTCTGAATTCATTGTGTTTACGGATAAGAAATTGGATACTAGATTGCCTGTTAAATTTGAAAATGGCGTTATAATATTGTTATACGTTCCATTTTTGTTCTTCATAAGCGCTCCTAAAGATTCTTTGAAAGTATACCAAATGTTACCATAGTCATCTTCTTTTATTTCGGTTATTTCTGGAATGTTTTTAAATAAATTACTGATTTTTTTGTCTTCATAAAATAGATCCTGATCTTCGCTATATTTGTAAAAATGATTATTCTTTTGGAAATAGATAGTGTTTTTTATTTGCTGAATACTTCTAATGCCTTTGTCCCTTTGAGATAAATTTTTGTACGTTTTAATAGACTTAAATCTTTTCATATCATCTGATAATGTGGCTTTGTAAATCAAATTATCAAGTTGAAACCATAAATTCGAATTTTTTATCTGAAAGGAAAAGGGATATCCATAAAAACCTTCAAGCTTATTTTTATATTTCCATTTATTTGAAACTTTTTCAAATAAAGCAAAACCAGTATAATTACAACCTATCATGTAATTAGGTTTGTTTGGAATTAACTTAAAACTAATGTAGCCATTGCTGTCTATTATGTTCACTGTTTTTCCTTCTTCAATTACTAAAGCTCCTTTGTTGCTTGAGCATATTAATTGGCCACCTACTACTTGAATATTCCATGCTTGACCAGAAGTTCCACTAACTAAATTAAAATTATTGTCATCAAATATATCCTTCATGGAGTGATATAACAAACCTTGGTTAGTGGCTATATAAAGGTTATTGTTGTGTACTACTGAGGCATAAACAGTACTTATACCATGATTTGATCCGAAATATTTAATAGGCGAATTTTCATTAATAAAATCTATTCCACTATCAAGACCTAACCATATATTATTTTTGTTGTCCTCAAATGATGTTAAAACCGTATTGTTTTGTAATCCTTTTTTTTTGTTGAAATGTTGAATGATATTGCCTTTTTTGTCACAAATAATAATCCCATTAGTCGCTGAGTTAAGTACAATTAAATTGTTTTTTAAAGTTGTACCTCCTAAAGCACCATTTTTTATCATGAATTCATTAGCCTCTGTTTTCCATGGTAATATTTTTTTAAAATCATATATGAAGAGACCATTGTTTATGGTTTCAATTAAAAGTTTGTTGTCAGGTAGTTTGAAAATAGCCCATATTTCCTTATTATTCAAAATAGTAGTTCCTTCTAGAGGAACAAGTTTATTATTTTTATATTCAAGTAATCCTTTTTTATGGTCTTGAAAATATAGTTTTGATCCTACTTTGAATGAAAATTGAAAACGATAGGGTGCTTCTAATATTTTTAATTTATTATTTTTTAAAATATAAGCATTTGTGAAAGATTGAAAAATAATTTCATCATTATAGCTATGTATCTTCCATATAATACTAATTATTTTAGTAGCATTTTTATTAATTAATTTTGATAAAGAATAGTATTTCATTTTTCCCTTTGAATTGGGCTTGAAATAGCCAAATTCAGCGTTACCGCCAACGAAAATTTTCCCTGAATCATCAATTTTGAAAGCCCTAATAAACCCTGAATTGGGTAAAGCATATTTACGCCATGACGAACCATCAAATTGGAAAAGTCCTTTATTGTTAGCAAAATATAAGTTCCCCCTTTTGTCCTGATTAATTTGCCAGATTTGAGTATCTCCTTTGTAATCTATTCGATTGTAGTTTTTTATTTCAGGTAAGCCAATTTTTTTTTCTTGTCCAAGTAAATGGAAAGAAAGCATGACTAAAAGGATAGAAAAATATGATTTAATTAAGCTCATAATAGTATTGAAATTGTGTTATCTTAATAATGTGTAACTATTGGAGTGTTTAAATTCTGGATATATTACAATAGGTATTTGTGTTAAAATTTGTTTCATAAATGTATATTTTTAATATTTATATAAATGTAGTGTTTTTTATTTATTTAACGTTTTGATAACAGTTAATAGTTATCGAAATAAATAACTGTTAATCAGTAATATAAAATAGTTTTGATGTGTTTTTGAATAGTCTTTTTTTATAATATGATGTGTTTTTGTAATGCTTTAAAATTATTGATGTCATAAATTAATAGATAAGTTTGTATCAAATAACTATTTTACTAATCAAAAAAACTAAAAAAATGAAATTAACAAAAATGTTTGTTTTTTGCTTTTTGTCTGTATTATTCTCAGTTTACATGCAAGCACAAGATGTGTCAGTAAAAGGAAAAGTACTTGACGAAACTGGAATGTCAGTTCCAGGAGCATCAATTTTAATTAAAGGAACTTCTAAATCTACGACCACAGATTTAGATGGTAACTTTGAAATTAAAACCTCCTTAAATGGAGTATTTGTAATTAGTTTTGTAGGTTACGCTACAATTGAAGAACCAATTAATGGTAGAAAAGATGTAACTATAAAACTTAAAACAGAATCTGAAAAATTAGAGGAAGTTATTGTAATAGGTTACGGAACTCAAAAGAAAACGGATGTAACTTCAGCAATTTCTACTGTAGGTGTTAAAGATGTTTCTGATAGACCAATTGTTAATGCTGTTGAAGCAATAACTGGTAAATCCTCTGGAGTACAAGTTTCATCATCTTCTGGATCACCTGGAGGATCACTCTCAGTTCGTGTTCGTGGAATTGGATCTCCTAATGGTGGTGAACCACTTTATGTAGTAGATGGTGTGCTTACAAGTAATGTAAAGGCAATTGATCCAAATAATATTGAGTCCATTAATATTTTAAAAGACGCATCAGCTGCGGGTATATATGGAGCTGCGGGTTCAACAAATGGAGTGGTTCTTATCACAACGAAGAAGGGTAAGAAAGGACAACCTAGGACGGAAATTAATTTTTATGGTGGTATACAACAAATTATGAGAAAATTACCAGTACTAAATAATTCGCAATGGTTCGATATAAAAACAGAAATTTTTGGTACTGAACCTAGTATACCAAGTTATTATGATTTAGAAGGAACAAACAACAACTGGCAAGATTTAATTTATCGTACTGCCGCACAATCAAGTGTTAATTTAAGTACTTCAGGTGGTTCAGATACTGGAAATTATTACCTGGGTCTTGGATATTTAAATCAAGAAGGTATTATTGTTGGTTCAAATTTTAAACGTTATTCTCTTAATTTAAATGTTAATCAAGATATTACACAGAAAATAAAATTTGGAGGATCAGTTAATTATAATAGGACTAATCAAAGATCAATTACAGATAATACTTCTGCTAATTTTGGAGGTGTTGTTCTTAGTGCTCTTGTTACTCCTGAGTTTATTCCTGTTTTTATGCCGTCAAATTCTCCTTTTCCGGGTGTTTATGGTGTTAGTAATTTTTATTCTGGTGAGAATCCATTGGGATTAATTTTTAACAATGAAAATAAAACTATTGCTAATAATTTATTAGGAAGTACTTATGTTGAGGCTAAATTACCTCTAAATTTAACTTTTAAAACGCAGTTAAATGGAGTTGTTCAAAATTCTAAATATGATTATTTTTTAGATCCTTATAGCAGTTTAAGCGGACGTACTACTCAAGGGAGAGGTGAAAGCAACTACAATGAAGTTTTTAGATGGCAATGGGATAACACATTAAATTATAAACAAAACTTTGGCGAACATTCTTTGGATGTCATAGTAGGAACATCGGCAATGAATGAATCAATTTCAAATTCAAATCAACTTGGAGCTGGTTTTGCAACAAGTGCAGTAAAGACTTTGAATGCTGCAAGTTCTAATTTTCAAATAGGAACAGGAGAATATGAGTGGTCAACAAATTCTTATTTTGGAAGATTCAATTATGGATATGATAATAAATATCTTTTTACAGCTACTTTCCGTCGTGATGGGTCATCTAGAGTAGGTACAAATGTAGTTTATGGAAATTTTCCAGCACTTTCAGCTGGTTGGAAAATTTCTAATGAGAAATTCATGGAAAATGTAAATTGGATGCAAAATCTTAAGGTACGTTTAGGTTGGGGAAAAACAGGTAATTTACCTCCTTATACTATGCTTTTTCCTAGTTATAGCTTGTTAAATGTAGGTGCCCCTTATGCTTTCAATGCTTCGAATGTTGCTCCAGGTATTAAACCAGCTCCTCAGTTAGGGAATCCTGATTTAAAATGGGAAGCAGCAACACAAACAAACATTGGTTTAGAAGTAGGTTTTTTTAATAATCGTTTAAATTTAACAGCTGATTACTATCATAAGAAAGTGGAAGATATGATTTTCACTGTACAGCTGCCTTTAACCACAGGAAGTTCTGTTACTGCAATGAATTTAGCAGGAAATAATATTAATAAAGGAGTAGAATTATCATTAGATGCAGATATCATTCAAGGAGACGATTTTAATTGGTCATCTAATTTAAATTTTTCCAGAAATATAAATAGTATTGAAGGAATTGATGAAAATACCTCTTTTCAAACGGGGCCTGTCTTGATTGGTGGAAGTCAAGTACCTATTTATACTCAAATTATTAAAAATGGTTATTCATTAGGAACATTCTGGGGATATAAATCTGAAGGTGTAGATCCACAAACTGGTAATTTAGTCTATGGTGACGAATTAGTTGATTTAGGTTCGGCTTTACCTAAATTCACAGTTGGTTTTTCAAATGAATTTTCATATAAAGGACTTTCTTTATCATTTTTATTTGATGCGGTTCAAGGAAATAAGGTTTACAATGCAACAAGAATGGAAATTGAGGCGATGTCAGGCTTTGCAAATGAAAGTACAGAAGTTTTAAAAAGATGGAAACAACCGGGTGATATAACAAGTGTTCCTAGAGCGTTAGGAAACGCTACCACGAATACTGGGGCAGCAGCATTGTTAAAAAACACAGTGTCTTCACATTTCATTGAAGATGGATCTTTCTTTCGATTACGAAATATTACCATTAGCTATCAAATCGAGAAAAAGTTTGTTGAAAGAATAGGTTTGGCAGGACTAAAAATTTACGGAACTGCGCAAAACTTATTTACCGTTCATAATTACAAAGGATATTATCCTGAGGTTAATGGTTTTGGACAAGGAACAAATAATCAGGCTGAAAGTGCAGGTTCTGGTTCATCATTAATGTCACTTGGTATTGATAGAGGAACTTATCCAGCAGCTAAAATTTTTACCGCTGGTATTAATATTCAACTTTAAAATAAATATTATGAAAATAAATATATTAAAATACGCTCATTTCTTCGTATTAGCTATACTATTAACGTCATGTTCTCAAGATTTTTTAGACAAATCTCCTGAGTCTCAATTAGCAGCAGGTTCTTTAACTACAGCTTCTGATGCTGAAAGTATATTAAATGGTGCTTATAATGTAATGCCTGATTATTATTCATACAGCAACCTTATTACATCTGAGGGTATGTCTGATAATACATATATAAATGGGGATAATAATATTGAACAACCGCTAGAGAATTTTACTTTTACAGCTGCTAACGGCGAAATTCAATTGAATTGGCAAGAGTTATACAAACATATAGCTGCAGCAAATACTGCTATTGATAATGTAACTCTTATTAATGATCCTAAGTGGGAAGGAACCAATAGAAAAGCACAAATAATAGCCGAAGCCACTTTCTTGAGAGCTTTTGCTTATTATTGGTTAGTTACTTCATGGGGAAATGTACCGCTTGTTCTTTCGTCTAATAATACTGGAAATAATTATCCTTTAAGGACTAGTGCGAATTTAGTATATGAACAAATTGTTAAAGATTTGAAAGAGGCAGAAGCAGTATTAGATAGTAATCCATATAATGGAGAATATGGTAGAGCGACAAAAGGAGCCGCAAGAGCATTATTAGCTAAAACCTATGCCCAAATGGGAGATTATCAAAATTGTTTAATTTATTGTAATAAAGTTATCGACGAGGGGCCTTATTCTTTAGTACCTGATTACTCTAATCTATGGGGAATTTCAAACAAGAATTCTTCGGAGGCCATTTTTGAATTACAAGTTCCTTCATCAGGCACACCTTACAGTGTTTGGAGGATCAATATACTTACGTACGGTGCATTTGATAGCTGGCCTAAACGACTAATAGGTTCTTATGATTTAGTAAAAGCATTTAATGATGCTGGAGATAATGGACCAAGATATCAATCTACTTTCAATTGGCAAGTTACAGGAGCTTCTTTCAATATGCCTTTCAACGCATGGAATCCAACTCAGGCAATTCCGTTCTGTGGAAAGTTTTCATATAGTGATACTTGGACAAATGGCGACAATTTAATTATGATAAGACTTGCTGATATTATCTTATTAGCAGCTGAAGCAAATGTGCAAATAGAAACTGGAACTCAAGCAAATCTAGATGCGGCTATAAATCAGCTAAATTTAATTAGAACAAGAGCAGGATTAGGTGATACTGACGCCGAGACAAAGAGCGAATTAGCTTTAGCTATATTGAATGAAAGACGATTAGAATTAGTTTACGAACGTACCAGATGGAATGATTTGAAACGAGCAGATGCAAATGGAACGGTTAATATGGTAAACTTGATGAACAGTCAAGTAAATTCAAGTCTTCAACCACTTAATTATGGAATGCAGGAGTTTCATAAATTGTTACCAATTCCTCAAGGAGATATTCAAATAAATAAAAATCTTCTCCCTAATAATACGGGATATTAAATAAGGTGTTTAGATTACTGGAAATGTTAATTTGTTGAGTTGGTTAATAAATTAAATTCAGTTTTTTTACTCGAAGCCTATTGGCTTTGTTATTTCTGAGCGGACTTGCTGTACTACAAAGCAAGTCCGTAAGGAAAATAATGTCATAAAATTAAAGTTTAGACTATTAATAAGCCTTTGGCTTATTGCTCTCTATAATTATTTTTAAATTCAATTTTACCCAAACGCAGTTTCAAATTCCCCTATTCAAATTCTCAATAACATAATAAAAATTAGAATATTTTTCTAAAGAAAAACATACTCAATTTAATGAGTAGAAGAAGAATATTGAAGATGGTTTTGTAAGGGTATAAAACAATAAAAAATCAATGAAAAATAAACATTTAATTCTGCTGCTGTTATTAACAACTTTTTGTTCTTTTTCACAAAGTAAAATAACTTGGATATCGAGCACGGAAGCCAAACAATGGCAAAATAATAAGAATCTAAAAGCGAGTTCAACAACCGGAAAAACGGATGTAGAAGTACATATAAATAAACCTTTGCAACAAATTGACGGTTTTGGCACATGCTTCAATGAATTAGGATGGACTTCGTTAAGTATTTTGAATGCAAATGACAGAGAAAAAATACTAAAAGAATTCTTTTCGCCCAATGTAGGAGCCAATTTCACGATTTGCCGTATGCCTATTGGTGCCAATGATTTTTCTAATAATTGGTATTCTTATAATGAAACAGCAGGCGATTTTGAAATGAAAGATTTTAGCATTGCAAATGATTCTCAAACGCTAATTCCATTTATCAAAAACGCATTAAAATACAATCCAAATATGAAATTATGGGCCTCACCATGGTCTCCTCCTACTTGGATGAAGTATAATAAACATTATGCTTTAAAAGCATTTCCTAAAGACCTACCCCAAGATGTTGTAGAAGAAATAAGAGAAAAATGGGGGATGGATTTTAAAGGTTTTGACAATGGATTAAAACCAGAACAAGAGGGTTTTGAAGGGAAAGATATGTTTATTCAAGAAGATAAATATTACAAAGCTTATAGTCTGTATTTTTCAAAATTCATTCAGGATTACCGCGCACAAAATATTAATATCAGTATGGTAATGCCACAAAATGAATACAATTCGCCACAGTTTTTCCCTAGCTGTACATGGACTTCAAAAGGCTTGTCTCGTTTTTTAAGTTATTTAATCCCAGCAATGAATGACGAAAAAGTAGATGTTTTCTTTGGCACGATGGAACGCTCAAATTATAAATTAGTGGATTCAATTTTGAGTGATGCAACGATTAATAAATCTATTAAAGGTGTCGGTTTTCAATGGGCTGGAAAAGATGCTATTCCAACTATTCATAAAAATTACCCCAATCTTAAACTATACCAAACAGAACAAGAATGTGGTAATGGAAAAAATGATTGGAAATATTGCGGATATACTTGGGGTTTAATGAAACAATATTTAACTAATGGTGCTAATGCATACATGTACTGGAATGCTTCCCTAAAAGAAGGAGGTATAAGCACTTGGGGTTGGAGACAAAATTCATTGGTAAGTGTTGATACCATTAATAAAACTTTCAAATACAATTTTGAATATTATTTGATGAAACATCTGAGTCATTTTGTGAAACCAGGAGCAAAACGTTTGGAAACTTCAGGGGATTATGATAATTTATTAGCATTTATAAACCAAGATAAGAGTGTGGTTATAGTGGTTCAAAATGATAGTGACAAAGAAAAATTGTTTAAAATAAAAGTTGGCAAAAAAACACTAACGCCAATATTAAAAGCCGATTCGTACAACACTTTTTTGTTGAAGTAAAATTTTATTTAACACCAATTTCCTAAATTAAAAACGGATGGATTTATATAAAAAACTCATAGGATTTATAGCGGTGACTCTGGCAATATCTTCTGTTAATGCTCAGGTTCCCAAGAATGAATTACTTTATGGTGTTGCTTATTATGATGAGTATATGCCCTATGATAGACTGGACAAAGACATAAAAATGATGAAGGATGCGGGGATTAACGTTGTTCGCATTGCCGAAAGCACATGGAGTACCGAAGAGCCACAGGATAACGTATTCGATTTTAGTCATATAGACAGGGTTCTTGATGCTATGCATAAAGCAGAAATTAAAGTAATTATTGGAACGCCTACTTATGCTGTCCCTGCCTGGTTAGTAAAAAAATATCCAGAGATATTAGCTACCACCCAAATGGGTAAAAATCAATATGGTGCTAGGCAAAATATGGACATAACGAACCAGGACTATTTGTTTCATGCCGAAAGGATTATCCGTAAAATCATGGAGCATGTAAAAGAGCATCCTGCCATTATTGGTTATCAAGTAGACAATGAAACCAAGCATTATGGCACGGCTGGTAAAAATGTTCAAGCTCAGTTTGTCCAGTATATGAAAAAAAAATTTAAAACTACTGAAGCTATTAATAAAGCTTTTGGATTGGACTACTGGAGTAATCGCATTAATTCTTGGGATGAATTCCCTTCTATGGTGGGCACAATTAATGCCGGATTGAAATCTGAATTCTCTAAGTTTCAACGCAGTTTAGTTACTGATTTCCTTTCCTGGCAAGCAGCTATTGTTCGAGAATATAAAAAACCCGAGCAGTTTGTTACTCAAAATTTCGATTTTGATTGGAGAGGCTATTCTTATGGAATACAGGGAGATGTAGATCATTTTGCTGCTGCAAAAGCCATGGATATAGCTGGAGTAGATATTTATCATCCCACACAAGATTATTTAACGGGCACTGAAATTTCTTTTGGAGGAGATATGGCACGTTCTATGAAAAATGGTCAAAACTATTTGGTTGTTGAAACACAAGCACAAGGATTTCCGCAATGGGTACCTTATTCAGGACAGTTGCGGTTACAGGCATTTAGTCATGTTGCTTCTGGAGCTAATATGTTAACCTATTGGCATTGGCATTCAATTCACAATTCTGCCGAGACGTATTGGAAAGGTTTGTTGAGTCATGATTTTCAGTCTAATCCTACTTATAATGAGGCTGTTACAATTGGTGTTGATTTTAAAAAAATAGGTTCAAAAATAGCCAGTCTTAAAAAAACGAATGAGGTGGCGGTTTTTTTCAGTAATGAAGCTCAAACTGCATTTAATATTTTTAGTTTTGGGTGGGGGGCTAAAGAGCAATACAATGATGTTTTACGTCCCATGTATGATGCCTTGTACAAAATGAACGTAGGGGTTGATTTTATAGATCCGTCTTCATTAAATATTGAAAAATATAAATTAATTATTGTCCCAGCTTTATATGCAGCACCAGATTCATTGTTGCAAAAACTGAATGCGTATGTAAAAAATGGTGGACACATTATTTATACTTTCAAAAGCGGTTTTAGTAATGAGAATGTAACAGTTCGAAATACAATTCAGCCTGGAATTATAAATGAGGCTGCTGGGGTAAACTATAGTCAATTTGTGATTCCCGAAAATGTATCTTTAAAAGACGATCCATTTCAGGTAGGGAATGACAAAAATAAAATAAAATATTGGATGGAGCTGTTAACTCCTACGACAGCAAAAGTAC
Source organism: Flavobacterium zubiriense (assembly GCF_041729725.1). NCBI lineage: Bacteria > Pseudomonadati > Bacteroidota > Flavobacteriia > Flavobacteriales > Flavobacteriaceae > Flavobacterium > Flavobacterium zubiriense. Next base: position 137,068 of record NZ_JBCFQL010000001.1, read on the forward strand.
TGGCTAAATATGATCATCCACAATGGAATAACTATGCAGCAGTTACTCAAAACAGTTACGGTAAAGGAATGGTAACCTATATAGGTTGTATGCCTGGAGATAGCGTTATGGAGAAAATTCTGGAAGGGAGTTTGAAACAAGCTGGTTTGTGGAATGAAGATCAAAAAATATATTTCCCGTTGATAACAAAATCAGGTATTAATAATCAAGGAAAAACAATCCGATACTTTTTTAATTATTCAGCACAAGCTAAAACTTTTATTTACACACAAGGTAAAAACGGAACGGATTTACTTACCTCAGAAAAAGTGGCTAAAAATTCAGAAATCAATCTTGCTCCATGGGGAATGCTAATAATTGAAGAAAATTAATTTTTTAGTTGAGTAAAATTAGAGTTAGTAATAAAATTAAACAAAGTAAAATATGAATTGTAGCAATATCAAGAAAATAGCAAAAGTATCGCTAGTTTCTACATTAGTAGTTTCAGGAATTTCCTGGAATCATAAAACTGAAAATAGCATGGTAGAGAAAAATCCAATTATAACTATAAACGGATTTACTTTTACCGATTACAACAGAAACGGGAAATTAGATCTTTGGGAAGATACACGTCTTTCTAATAATCAAAGAATTGATGCGATTATCAATGAAATGACTAATGCAGAGAAAGTAGAATTGCTAGTTGGGACAGGTATGCCAGGAATTGAAATGCTGACAGGGCCTGTAGGAGACTCAAAGAAAGGATTAGTTCCAGGAGCTGCTGGAGGTACAGCCGCATTTGAACGTTTTGGAATTCCTGCAACAACTGTTGCTGATGGCCCTGCTGGTTTAAGAATTGCACCAACCAGAGAAAATGACTCAAAAACCTATTATGCAACAGCATTTCCGGTGGGAACAGCATTGGCTTCAACCTGGAATAATGTACTTTTAGAAGAAGTTGGAAGAGCAATGGGTAATGAAGTAAAAGAATATGGTGTTGATGTTTTATTAGCTCCGGCTTTAAATATTCACAGAAATCCTCTAAACGGACGCAACTTTGAATATTATTCTGAGGATCCTTTGGTTTCAGGAAAAACAGCAGCAGCTATAGTAAATGGAATTCAGTCGCAAGGAGTTGGAACTTCCATCAAACACTTTGCAGTGAACAACGTTGAAACAAATCGTTTAACAATTAATGCACAAGTTTCTGAAAGAGCCATTAGAGAATTGTATTTAAAAGGTTTTGAAATCACAGTTAAAGAATCTCAACCTTGGACGGTAATGTCCTCATACAATAAACTAAACGGTGTTTATACTTCTGCCAGTAAAGATTTGTTGACAGAAGTTTTAAGAAATGAATGGGGATACAAAGGAATCGTAATGACCGACTGGTTTGGTGGTTTTCCGGGATTTGAATCCATAAGAGACGGTTCAAATTCTGATGTAGTACAACAGATGATTGCTGGAAACGATCTTTTGATGCCGGGAATTCCCATTCAAAAAAAGGCATTGTTAGAAGCTTTAGATTCTGGTAAATTATCTCAGGAAGTTGTTAATTTGAATGCGAAAAGAATATTAGAATATATTTTCCTTACACCAACTTTCGCAAAATATAAGTATAGCGATAAACCAAATTTAACTCAGAATGCTGAAGTAACAAGAAACGCTGCAGCTGAAGGAATGATCTTGCTTAAAAACACCAATAACGCACTGCCTTTTACTAAAAAGAAGAAAGAAGTTTCACTATTTGGAGTTACTTCTTACGCATGGATTACGGGCGGAACTGGAAGCGGAAGCGTGAATAATAAACACACAGTTTCACTTTTAGAAGGCTTGACTGCTGCAGGCTATAAATTAGACCAAGAATTGGTCAATTTGTATAAACCGCACGCTGAAAAAGAAGTTGCAATTGAAAAAGAGAACAGGGAAGCAAACGGGATTTTGGCTTTGCCGGAAAGACTTGCGGAAATTAAAATGGACGATGCTTTTATTGCTAAAAAAGCAGCATCTTCTGAAATCGCATTTGTGACATTAGGAAGAAATTCCGGAGAAGGCGGCGATAGAGTTGTTGATAATGATTTCAATATGGCGGATGAAGAGATTGAAATGCTAGATAAAATTTCAAAAGCTTTTCATGCAAAAGGAAAAAAAGTAGTAGTTATTCTAAATATCGGCGGTGTAATCGAAACAGCATCATGGAAAGATAAAGTAGATGCTATTTTATTAGCTTGGCAGCCAGGTCAGGAAGGCGGACATTCTGTTGCAGACGTTGTTTCTGGAAAAATAAATCCTTCAGGAAAACTAACAATGACTTTTCCTATGAAATATTCTGATACTCCTTCGGCGAAAAATTTTCCAGGAATTCCTGTTGAGAATCCCAAAGAAGTAATTTATGAAGAAGGAGTTTATGTAGGATACCGTTATTTTAATACTTTTAGTGTGAAACCGTCTTACGAATTTGGTTTTGGAACGTCTTATACTTCATTTGATTATACTGATGTGAAATTAAGTTCACCAACTTTCAGTGATAAATTGACTGTTTCAGTTACGGTGAAAAACACAGGAAAAGTTAATGGAAAAGAGGTGGTTCAAGTTTATCTTTCGGCTCCATCAAAAACAATTGATAAACCAAAAGAAGAATTAAAAGCTTTTGCAAAAACTAAAGAATTGAAACCGGGTGAAAGCCAAACGTTAGAATTGACTTTGCATCCAAAAGACTTAGCTTCGTTTATGGAAAATAAAAGCGCTTGGATTGCCGAAGCTGGAACCTATAAAGTTTTAGTTGGAGCTTCTTCTTTAAATATTAAAAAATCAGATGAGTTTTTAGTAGAAAATGAAATCACAGTTGAAAAAGTAAAAAAGGCTTTTGTTTCAGATTCAAAGTTTACTGAGCTTAAACCTTAAAAATTTATTTGTAACATATTTTTTGTTTTAAAACTACAGTATTAAAAGATTTTTTTAATACTGTAGTTTTTTTAGTAAATGGGGTATTTTAATAAATAATAAAGTTTAAATCAATTCATATTGTAAATCAATAAAAATAGTTTTAAAATTTGTTGTATTTTGCTTTGAAGCAAATTACTAATAGAAATAATTACTAACATTTATTATTTTGATTTTAAACTTTTTTAATGAATAGAGAAGAAAATATAAAACAACTTCGTGAGAATAACGAATTTGATATTGTAATAATTGGCGGAGGTGCAACTGGCTTGGGTTGTGCTGTTGATGCTGCAAGTCGGGGATATAAAACCTTGCTTTTAGAAAAATATGATTTTGCTAAAGGAACTTCTAGCAGATCCACAAAATTAGTTCATGGTGGCGTTCGTTATCTGGCTCAGGGAAATATTCATTTGGTTCGCGAAGCTTTGCTGGAGCGCGGTCGAATGTTAAGAAACGCACCGCATGTTTGTCATACCTTAGGTTTTGTAGTTCCAGTTTATAATTGGTGGGACAAATATTATTACGGTTTTGGTTTGTGGATTTACGAATTTTTATCGGCTAAATTTAGTTTAGGGAAAACAAAAATGCTTTCTAAAAAAGAAACTTTACATCATTTACCTGACTTAGATTCGACTGATTTAAAAGGAGGCGTTTTGTACTATGATGGGCAATTTGACGACAGTCGTTTGGCTATTAATTTAGCACAAACCGCAGCTGAACACGGAGCTGTAATATTGAATTATTGTTCCGTTACTGATTTTATAAAAAGCGAGGATAAGATAATTGGTTTAAAAGCAAAAGACGAATTATCGAATGAAGAATTTATTGTAAAATCCAAAGTGGTGATTAATGCAACAGGAGTTTTTGCGGATACAATTTTGCAAAAATCCGAAGGTCATTCCGAAGAGACTATTGCGCCTTCGCAGGGAATTCATTTGGTGTTGAACCCATCTTTTTTCCAAGGTTCGAAAGCAATGTTAATTCCAAAAACCGCTGATGGAAGAGTTCTGTTTTTGATTCCTTGGCATGATAAGTTACTTTTAGGAACTACGGATACTCCTGTGAAAGAAGTAACTTTAGAACCGAAACCTTTAGACGAGGAGATTCGGTTTATTGTAGAGCATTTTAATAAATATGCCAAGCAAAAAATAAATTATAGCGATGTAAATAGCGTTTTTGTGGGCTTACGCCCTTTGGTAAAAGAAGGAGCTGCCAAAAACACCGCTATTTTGTCTAGAGAACATCTTATTCAGGTACTTCCATCGGGTTTGCTAAACGTGACAGGAGGTAAATGGACTACGTATCGAAAAATGGCAGAACAAACCATTAATAAGGCAATACAGGTTTCGAATTTAAATTCTGTTAGATGTAAAACCAGGCATTTAAAGATTTATGGTTATACTAAAGAGGAAACTAATTCTCATTTGGCTATTTATGGATCAGATGCGGTTTTGATACAAAAGATGATTGCTGCTGATAATGTTTTAGCTGAAAAAATACACACTGATTATCCGTACACAAAAGCAGAAGTAATCTGGGCGGTTCAAAACGAAATGGCACTAACGGTTGAAGATGTTTTAGCAAGAAGAATCAGATTGCTCTTTCTGGACGCGAAAGCAGCGATGGAATCGGCATCAATTGTTGCGAATATAATGGCTTCTTTATTGGATAAGAATTCAGATTGGGAACAAGAGCAAATTATTACTTTTCAAAAATTAGCTCGGGGATATTTGGTAAAATAGAGCATAAAAAAACTCCTTAATTGCTTAAGGAGTTCTTGGTGGGCGATGAGGGGTTCGAACCCCCGACCCCCTCGGTGTAAACGAGGTGCTCTGAACCAGCTGAGCTAATCGCCCTATTTTACTAGGTTGCTATCGTTTGTGATTGCGAGTGCAAATATACACCACTTTTCTTGATTTGCAAACAAAAAACGAAAAAAATTATAAAATTTCTGCAACTACAAAAGTGCTTCCACCTATATAAATGAAATCATTTGTTGTGGCAGATTCTTGAGCTGAACGGTAAGCTTCTGAAACAGAATGATATGTTCTTCCGATTAATCCAAATTGATTCGCTTTTTCTTTTAATATCGAAGCTTCAAGTCCTCGTGGAATATTAGGTTTGCAGAAATAATAAATGGCATTTTTAGGAAATAAAGGCAGAACTTCATCCAAGTCTTTGTCGTTGACAACACCTAAAACAATATGCAATTGATTGAATTTTTCTTTTTGAATTTGATTCAACACAATTTCCAAACCATTTTTGTTGTGAGCGGTGTCGCAAATTACTTTTGGAGATTCGCCCAATTGTTGCCATCTTCCTAAAAGTCCTGTGTTTTTTACCACATTTAGCAAACCTGCTTCAATATTGTTTTGGTTTATAGTATAATCAGTTTGCGTGTTTAAAATTTTGATGGTTTGTAAAACTGTTTTTTTATTGTGTATTTGATAATCACCTATTAAATCAGAAGGATAGTTATCCGAAATTAAATCGGAAGCAAAATAAATTTCAGCATGATTTTCTTTGGCTTTTGCCAAGAAAACGGCTTTAGTTTCAGGAAGGTATTCACCAATAACAACTGGAATATCAGTTTTGATAATGCCTGCTTTTTCGGCAGCAATCAATTCGAGTGTATTACCAAGAAATTGCGTGTGGTCTAATCCGATATTGGTAATCACTGAAACTAAGGGAGTGATGATATTAGTAGCGTCCAGTCTGCCGCCCATTCCGACTTCGATGATAGCAATATCTACTTCTTCTTTTGCAAAATAATCAAAAGCCAATCCAACGCTCATTTCGAAAAAGCTAATATCATTGGCTTCAAAAAAAGTTTTGTTCGAATGGATGAAATCACAAACAAAATCTTCGGTAATTTCTCCCGAAGTATCGGGACCGTTGATTTTAATGCGCTCTCTAAAATCTTTTAGATGTGGCGAAGTGTAAAGTCCTACTTTGTAGCCCGCTTCTTGAAGAATGGACGACAGCATGTGTGAGGTAGAACCTTTTCCGTTGGTTCCGGCAACGTGAATACATTTTAAATTTTGATGTGGATTATCAAGATGATTAATCAGTAAATGGGTGTTGGTTAAGTCTTTTTTATAAGCAGAAGCACCCTGCAATTGGTACATCGGAAGTTGGTTAAACATCCAGGCTGTAGTTTCTTGATAATTCATTTTTTATTGTTAATAATGTTATTCCCCGAGTTTGAAATTCACTGTAATGAATCCTATTTGAGTTTCGGGCGCATTTGAATCCGGTTGCCATTTGTATTTTCTGGCTGTGGCCAAAGCGGGTTCTATTAAACAAGGATTGGTGTTGGTAGTACCTTTGGTATATTTGGCAGCAATAACGTTTCCGTTTCTATTTACCGTAATTTGAACGACAACAGTACCAAATTCGTTACACTTTTGGACTTCTTTTCCTCGGCTACTAATTTTTCTACCATTCAATCCCCAGCCACTTCCTGTACCGCTTCCGCTTCCAGAACCGTAATAAGTATTAGCATAAGGATTTCCGTTTAAACTTCCTTTATCTCCAGCCTGATTGTCATTGCCTTCGCCACCTTTGGCTGTTCCAGTAGATTTTGGACCATTAATTAAACTAGACAAAGCATCAGTGGTGCTTTTAGAAGGTTTCGGATTTTCTTTGGGTTTTTCTTTTACTTCTTCTTTAGCAACTTCTTTTGTTGGTTGGATTTTTTTAGCTTCTTTCATTACAACAGCTTCTTCAATATCTTGTGATAAAACATCGTCGTTGCTTGCTGTGGCTTGTTTTGCGGCAGTAGCTTTTGGTGCCGATTGAATGGCTTCGGTAGGCTGAATGTCTCCATTTCCAAATTCAGTTGTGCCAAAATTAATAGCAATTCCGTTTTCAGGGGGAGGATCTAAAGAAGTAAGTCCTAGATATAAGAACAAAACAAATAGTATCACAAAAATGATAGATGTGATAACAAATGATTTTTTTTCTTCTTCTGTTTCTAAATATTTCATGTAGAATAAATCTGTTTTTTGAAAGTCAGTGCCAAATTATTTAGGTCTTACAGCTAAAACCACTTTAATTTGGTTTCTGTTCGCAATGTCTAAAACGTTAACTGCTTTTTCAATTGGAACACCTTCTTCGGCTCTTAGAATTATGGCTTTGTTTTCATCAGCGGCAACTAGTGATAGTAATTTTGATTCCAATTCGGCTTCTAAAACAGGCTCCTTATCAATAAAAAACTCTAATTTTTTATTGATACTTACAGCAATATTTTTGTTGCTATCTGTTTTTCCTTTTGCTTTTGGTAATACTAAATCCAGTGCGTTAGTAGTTACCATAGTTGAGGTTAGCATGAAAAATATCAACAACAGAAAGACAATGTCTGTCATGGATGACATATTAAATTCAGCACTCACTTTATTTCGTCCTCTTAAATTCATAATTAGGCAGGGTCGTTTAATAAGTCTAAAAAGTCAACGGCATTGGCTTCCATTTGGTGTACAATTTTATCGGTTTTTACTACTAAGTGGTTGTAACCCACATAAGCAATAATTCCAATTACTAATCCAACAACGGTAGTGGTCATGGCGGTATAAATTCCTTCGGAAAGTGCCCCTACTTCAATTTGACCACCAGCAGTAGCCATTTTGTGGAAAGCCTGAATCATCCCTACAACCGTTCCTAAGAAACCAGTCATTGGGCCAGCTCCGGAAATTGTTGCGAGCATGCTTACATTTTTTTCTAATTTATTTATTTCTAATTTTCCAGCGTTTTCAATTGCTGTATTGATATCGTTGAGTGGTTTTCCAATTCTTGAAATTCCTTTTTCTATTAATCTTGCCACCGGTGAATGAGAATGTGCACAAGCCATTTTAGCGTTGTCAATACGTCCGTTTTTGATGTTATCTTTAACTAGACTCATGAAGTTTGTGTCAATTTTTGACGCTGCATTAATAGCCATCAAACGTTCAAAATAAAGATACAAGGCTACAAAAAGCATTACAAATAATGCTGCCATTATGATTTGTCCCGCTAGACCTCCGCTGGTGAGGAGCTCGATAATAGATAAGGTTTTTTCAACTGGAACCGCTTCGGCTAAGTTTTCGCCTGCAACAGATAAGGTATCTGCTTGTAACAATATACTCATAAATTTTTTCTTTGTTATTGAAACGCTAAGATATTATAAAAATTGCGATTCTATTGGATAAAATTCGAAACAAAAATAGTGCCTCTTTTGTGTTTTAAGGATAGATGTATCCCGAACTATGGTCTTCTTTTGCGCCGGTAACTGAACGGAGTACATTAATTTCATCTCGTAATTTTAACACGCCGAGTAAAGCAAAAATTAAGGCTTCTTTGAATTCCAGAATTTTGCTTTCAGGAATAATTAGCTTCATTTCGGGCAAAAAATGTTGGATTCTGGAAAGGAGAAAATCATTGTAAGCGCCACCACCTGTTATCAAAAGACTTCCTTTTTTTGTAGGCAAAGCCAAAGCCGTTTGCCCAGCAATGTGTTCAGTAAAAGTGTGTAATTTATCTTCAATTGGAATGTTAAATTGTTCAATAAGCGGTAAAACACTTTCTTTTACAAATTCAAAACCGAGTGATTTCGGGTGTTTCTTTTGATAAAATTCGAAAGCGTTTAATTCGTTTAATAATTCAGTATTGATTTTTCCAGTTTTTGAGATTTGACCTTTGTCGTCATAATTCAATCCCAACTGATTGGCATAAAAGTTCAAAACGGTATTTACGGGCGAAATGTCAAAAGCAATTCTTTGATTGTTTTCTTCGAAAGAAACATTGGAAAAACCGCCCAGATTCATGCAATAATCGTATTTGCTAAATAAAATTCGGTCACCAATAGGAACTAATGGAGCGCCTTGTCCGCCCAGTTGCACATCCTGAACTCTAAAATCGCAGACTACTTTTTGTTGAGTCAAAGTCGCAATTTCTGGAAGATTTCCTATTTGAAGTGTAAATCCATTTTGTGGTTGGTGCAAAATAGTATGCCCATGAGAACAAACGGCATCCAAATTAATTATCTGATGTTTTTCGATAAAATCTACAATGATTTTAGAAAGTAGTTGCGTGTAATTTCGATTTAAAATTTCGAGATTTTCTTTCGAAAAATCCACTGCTGTTTTTAATTGGTTTACCCAATTTGAATTATAAGGAACGGTTTCGCTCTCCAGAATTTTAAAAGACCATTGGTTTTGTTTTATTTCGAATTCAATATGAGCTAAATCAACCCCGTCAAGTGAAGTTCCTGACATAACGCCAATTACGTTGTAAAATTCTTTTTTCATGGATGGAAAATAGCAAAGGATTAAAATATTAAAAGCTTAAGTTGTGTTTGTTAGAATAAAAGTAAGTAAATTTAGAAAACACAAAATCAATTAACGAAGATTAGGTGCCGAATATTAAAATATTTTTATCTCGAAAATGAGTTTTTAAACTCAATCGAGGAATTAATTTATAAAAAGTGTTGTTATGGATTTCAATTTGACTGAGGAACAAAAAATGATTCAACAAGCCGCTAGAGATTTTGCTCAAAACGAATTGTTGCCAGGTGTTATAGAAAGAGATGAGTTTTCTAAATTCCCAACAGAACAGGTCAAAAAAATGGCAGAGCTGGGTTTTCTAGGGATGATAGTCGATCCTAAATATGGAGGTTCAGGAATGGACAATGTTTCTTATGTTTTAGTACTCAATGAAATTGCAAAAGTAGATGCTTCGGCAGCAGTGATTATGTCAGTAAACAATTCTTTAGTTTGTGCGGGCTTAGAAAAATATTGCAACGAAGAACAAAAACAAAAATATTTAGTTCCACTGGCTAAAGGCGATGTGATTGGTGCTTTTTGTCTTTCGGAACCCAATGCTGGGTCTGATGCTACTTCGCAGCAAACAACCGCCATTGATAAGGGTGATTATTATTTGTTGAACGGAACAAAAAACTGGATTACTAATGGTTCTACGGCTTCGACTTATATTGTTATGGCGCAAACGCATCCCGAAAAAGGACATAAAGGCATCAATGCGTTTATTGTAGAAAAAGGCTGGGCTGGTTTTGAGATTGGTCCTAAAGAAAAGAAAATGGGAATTCGTGGTTCGGATACGCATTCTTTACTTTTTACTGATGTTAAAATCCCCAAAGAAAATAGAATTGGCGAAGACGGTTTTGGTTTTCATTTTGCTATGGCGGTTTTAAATGGCGGAAGAATTGGAATTGCATCTCAAGCTCTGGGAATTGCAACTGGTGCTTATGAACTAGCATTAAAATATTCTCATGTGCGTCACTCTTTTGGTAAAGAAATTTTTCAGCACCAAGCCATTGCTTTTAAATTAGTAGATATGGCTACTCAAATTATGGCAGCTAAAATGTTATGCTTGAAAGCTGCATCTGAAAAAGATGCAGGAATGGATATTACACAATCGGGAGCAATGGCTAAATTATTTGCTTCTCAAACAGCAATGGATGTTACTATTGAAGCGGTACAAATTCATGGTGGAAATGGCTATGTAGCCGAATATCATGTAGAGCGCATGATGCGAGATGCTAAGATTACCCAAATTTATGAGGGAACTTCAGAAATTCAAAAAATAGTAATTTCCAGAACTTTGTAGTTGTGAGTATAAGCCCAATATTGTTTTTGTTCAAGCCAATGACTATTTTAAAGCTTTTGTTTATTTTTGTTGCATGAAGAATATTATTATCACAGGAACCAGTAGAGGAATCGGATTTGAATTGGCTCTAAAATTTGCCAATGCAGGACACCAAGTTTTAGCCATTTCGAGAAAAACACCTCAAGAATTAATTGTTCACGCAAACATTAGCTGTCTTTCAGTTGATTTGGCCAATGAATCTGAATTAGAAAAAGTAGCAAATTTTCTTGCTGAAACTTGGAAACAAGTCGATGCTGTGATTCACAATGCCGGAAGTTTAATTTGTAAACCATTTGAAACTTTAACGCAAACTGATTTTGAGAATGTATACAAAGTAAATGTTTTTGCTGTTGCTAATTTGACTCGAATTTGTATTCCGTTTTTACAAAAAGGAAGCCACGTAGTGACCATCAGTTCGATGGGAGGCATTCAAGGCAGTTTGAAATTTGCAGGTCTTGCGGCTTACAGTTCTAGTAAAGGAGCGGTAATTACGCTTTCGGAATTATTAGCCGAGGAATACAAAGAACGCGGAATTGCTTTTAATGTTTTAGCTCTTGGATCAGTACAAACTGAAATGCTTGAAGAAGCTTTTCCGGGTTATCAAGCACCAATTTCGGCAGAAGGTATGGCGACTTATATTTTTGACTTCACACTCAACGGGAATAAATATTTTAATGGAAAAGTATTGCAGGTTTCAACGACTAATCCTTAAAAAAAATGAAAGTTATAAGTTAAGAGTTAGGTGGACATAATAAATTTAAAAAAGCATTTATTATTTTAATTTCACTGAAAAACTCATAACTGAAAACTCATAACCCATAACTAAAAAAAATTGAGCGATACTTTAGCAAAATATCTTCCAGATCATGCAGTCAAACCCGTTTTTGAGTTGATTGTAGAGCATAGAGTGCATTTAAAAATCGTTAACGAGCGTGCGACTCGTCATGGAGATTATCGAAAAGGTATCAGTGGAAAACATGAAATCACTGTAAATGGAAGTTTAAATAAATACCGTTTTTTAATTACGCTTATTCACGAAATTGCTCATTTAGTAGCTTTCGAAAAATTTGGACGCAACATCAAACCTCATGGAAATGAATGGAAACATACTTTTCAGCAATTAATGGTTCCCTATATCCGTCCTGAAATTTTCCCAAACCAATTGTTACCATTACTAGCCCGACATTTTAGAAATCCAAGCGCGAGTAGTGATACCGATACTACTTTGTCATTGGCATTAAAACAATTTGATATCCAAAACGATAAAAATTATGTTTTCGAAATTCCTTATGGTAGTGTATTCCGAATTAAAAATGGCAAGATTTTCAAAAAAATAGCCGTTAGAACCAAACGTTATGAATGTTTGGAAATCAGTTCCGGACGCTTGTATTTGTTCAATCCTAATGCTGAGGTGGAATTGATTAAAAACACGAATTAAAAAATCCCAAATTCAAATTATTAAAAAATTCGAATTTGGGATTTTGAGTTTTTGAAATTAAAAGTATTATTTTTTTAAATGTGCTTCTCGTACTTTTTTGAACAAATTAGAAGAATATACAAAGGCTACCACAGCATCATTATCGGTTTCAAAAATTTCTTCCTTTGTGCCTTGCCATTCTTTTAGTCCGTTTTTTAAGAAAACAATATTATCGCCTATTTCCATTACTGAGTTCATATCGTGGGTGTTAACTACGGTGGTAATATCGTATTCTTCAGTAATTTCTTTGATAAGATTATCAATTAATATGGCTGTATTGGGATCCAAACCTGAGTTAGGTTCATCACAAAATAAATACTTTGGTCGGTTTACAATAGCTCTTGCTATGGCTACACGTTTTTGCATACCGCCTGAAATTTCAGATGGCAGTTTATTATGAGCTTCTTTTAAATCAACCCTTTCGAGGACAAAATCGACACGTTCTTTAATCTTGGCTTTATTGTCTCTGGTAAACATTTTTAGAGGAAAAGCAACGTTTTCGGCTACTGTCATCGAGTCGAATAAAGCACTTCCTTGAAAAACCATACCAATTTCGGTGCGTAATTCTCTTTTTTCATCATCATTCAATTCAGAATAAATCCGACCATCAAAAGAAATCGTGCCTACTTCAGGACTATGGATTCCAAGCAAACTCTTTAATAGTACTGTTTTTCCAGAACCACTTTGACCAATAATAAGATTGGTTTTTCCAGTTTCGAAAATGGTGCTAATTCCTTTAAGAATTTTACTGTCTCCAAATGATTTCTCAACGTCTTTTATTTCTATCATGATCCTAGTAATAACTGAGTTAGTATATAATTGAATAGTATGATGGAAACCGAGGTCCAAACAAATGACACAGTACTTGCTTTTCCCACTTCTAGTGCGCCACCTTTCATGTAATAACCGTGAAAAGAGGGAATTGTTGCTAATAACATTGCAAAAATAAAAGTTTTAATGAAAGCATAAATAATATGAAAAGGAATAAAATCCATTTGTGATCCATTGATGAATTCAGCACTTGAAGTAAAACCGCCGTAAACACCCGCCATCCAACCACCCAGGATGCCTAAAAACATACTAATTCCAATAACAAATGGATAAAATAGTAAAGCAATAATTTTTGGGAAGACCAAATAGTTTAGAGAATTTACTCCCATTACTTCCAAAGCATCAATTTGCTCGGTTACACGCATAGTTCCAATACTGGATGTAATGAACGAACCCATTTTTCCAGCCATAATTACCGAAATAAACGTTGGAGCAAATTCTAAAATCACCGACTGACGTGTAGCAAAACCAATGAGGTATTTTGGGATTAATGGATTGGTTAAGTTTAAAGCCGTTTGGATGGCAACAACTCCACCTACGAAGAATGAAATAAACGCAACAATACCAAGGGAATCAATGATTAAATCGTCTATTTCTTTAAAGATGAGATTACGCATTACAGACCATTTGGTTTGTTTGTTGAAAATCTCTTTGAGCATCAGGAAATATTTCCCTACCTGCGATATATATCGAATGAGCATCATAGTTTTTTGAATATGGGCTAATTTACGAAATTAGTTATGAGTTATAGGTTATGAATTATGAGTTTTTCTTTAGAAAAGTTTTTCTTTCATCTTCTTTAAACGATAGCTACGAATAAATTTGGCTTGTTCCTGAGTTACCATAAGTGGTTTTTTTTCGGATTTTGCTTTCAGAAAACCTTGGATGTAATCAAAAAACAGCAAAGGTTTCTTTTTCATAAACGACAATTTAGCCGAAGCGATTGAAGTAATCCAAAATCCGTAACCTAAGGTATAGAAAGCTTCTCCTTGTTTATAACGTGCTGTTTTATTGTAATTGGCGCCAGTTGGTTTTAGGTGTTTTACATGTAAACTTTCGTCGGTTACTACTTTCCAATTGTAGAATTTACACAATAATTCGTCCACGGTATCCCAACCCATTTGCGGTTTTAATCCACCCATTTGTTCGAAAGCTTTTTTTCTATAGGCTTTTAGCGCACCGCGAATATGATCTTTATCGGTTAGGTTTTCTAAAATCCATTCGCCATTTTTTTCGATGTAGCAAAATCCACCTACCATTCCGATAGTTGGATCGGAGTTGAAATGTTTGGTAATTGTTTCGAAATAATTATTTGGAAAAATTAAGTCGGCGTCGAGTTTAACAATCACATCATAATCTTCGTCTAAGGATTCAAAACCTTTTTGGAATGCCTGAATTACTTTGCTTCCTGGCAAATGAATCGCGCTTGATTTTTTTTCTACCAATGTAATAAACGGATTGTCTTTGGCGAAAGCCAGCACAATTTCGGCGGTGTTATCAGTAGAATTGTCATTCACAATCACTATTTTTTTAGGTAAATGTGTTTGCGAAATCAAGGATTCTAATGTCAAAGAAATAAATTCTTCTTCGTTATGAGCAGGAATAACTATGTAGTAGTTCATTGTAATAATTATGAATTATAAATTATGAATTGTAAGTTCCCAATCATAATTTGTAACAATTGTTTTTAAATCATTCAATCATTTAATTTTTCAATTTTTCTGCAAAAACAATATAATATCTTGGTGTGAAATAACGCAATAGAGGTCTAAAACCTAGTTTTTTTACAGGATGAGTGAATTTTTCTCTAGCAGTTATTTTCCAGCCTGTTTTTTCTAAAAGCCAGTCTAATTGCCAGTCTTCAAATTCGTGGTAATGTCTGTCCCACATATCCGTTTTGCTTCTGTAAGCTGGAGAAAACCAAAGACGCAACGGAATTGAAATCACCAATTTATCGCATTTTACATTTTCTAAAACAGTGTAAGGATTTAATAAATGTTCGAAGATTTCGAAAGCAGTAAAAACAGTATAGGATTCAGTTTGCAAAGCGGTTTGGTCTTTATCTAAATCTTCTCCTTTGGTGTTTTTTACCTTATATCCATTTTCTTCCATTATTTTTGAAAATGGATTGGGTACTCCTAAGTCAAAAATAGTTTCAGAAGTTGAAACATGTTTTTTTAAAAAATCTAAAGTGTGTTTGAATCTTTTATTAGGAAACGTTTTTTCGTACATAGTTATTTCGAGGAACGAATGAATCTTTCGTTCATTATTAGTTTAAGATTTGTTCAAAAATTTTGTGTGTAAATGTACAAAGATATATTTCTTGTTAGGTAGAATTTTAATGCATATTATAATGTTGATTTCTTGTTTTTTGCAACTAATTCACTAATTTATTCTCTTAAATACTGCATTCTGTTTGGTTTAATTTCACTTATTTTTATCTACTTAGAATTTGTAACAAGTTAGAGTATTTCTTAAAGTGAGTTTTGATGTAAATAAAGATTCGTGAATTAGTGGCTATGGTTTTACTTAAAAGAAAAATCCGCAACTAAAAATAACTTTTAGGCTGCGGATTTATTATTTCGAATTTTTAAAAATTAATAACGATATACAAAAGCATTAATGTTCATTCCTGCTCCAACAGAAGCAAAAATAAGAATGTCACCTTTGTTGATTTCGTGATTTTCAATTTGTCCTTGTAATATCAAATCGTATAGAGTAGGAACGGTAGCTACACTGCTATTTCCTAAATCGTGAATACTCATTGGCATAATGTTAGCCGGAGCAGTTTTGTCATATAGTTTGTAAAAACGGTCTATGATGGCTTCGTCCATTTTTTCATTGGCTTGGTGAATCAGGATTTTTTTGACATCCTCTATTGCAATTCCGCTTTTATCCAAACAACTTTTCATGGCAGTAGGAACATTGCTCAACGCAAATTCGTAAATTTTTCTACCATACATTTTGATGTATTTGGTATCGCTGTCTTCACCTGGATGATAGGATTTTCCATAATATAAAAATCCAGCTTCTTCTTCAGTATAGGAAGCTGTTTCATAAGAAAGCATGCCGCTATCGTTATCAGAAGCTTCTACAATAGTTGCCCCAGCACCATCCGAATAAATCATCGAATCTCGGTCGTGGTCGTCTACGACTCTCGAAAGCGTTTCAGCACCAATAACCAAACAACGTTTTGCCATTCCAGATTTGATAAAAGCATTGGCCTGCAATACACCTTCAACCCAACCAGGACAACCAAAAATAAGGTCATAAGCCACACATTTAGGGTTTTTAATCTGCAATTTATGTTTTACACGACTGGCTAAACTTGGTATCATATCCGATTGGATAGTTCCAAATTTTACGTCTCCAAAATTGTGTGCGAAAATGATATAATCAATTGTTTCAGGATCTATTCCTGCATTTTCTATCGCTTTTTGGGAGGCAAAAAAAGCCAAATCAGAAGTGTTATAATGACTTTCAGAATAACGCCTTTCTTCGATTCCAGTTATCGCTTTGAATTTTTTAATAATAACTTCATTCGATTGCTTGATGGGAGTTCCATCTTCATTTAAAAATTGATGAAGTTCAAAGTGTTTATCAGAAATTACTCTTTCGGGAATGTAACTTCCTGTTCCAGTTATTTTTATTTTCATTAGACTTTTTCTGTTAAAAAAATAGCGATATTATTCTGTTTTCAAGTTAACAAGAAAATAATATTTGCTATACAATTGGCAAAACTACTGATATTTTTTAAAGAATATTCAAAATCAACTGCTTTTAATTTTTGATTTCCGAATGTTGTTTGAATAAAAAACATTTAGTACCGTAATTTTCTGTTAGTTAATAAAATGCCCCGAAACAAACGAGGCATTCAGAATTATGTTTTTAATATTAACTTTCCATATATGCCTCAATTGGCGCACAGGTACAAATTAAGTTTCTATCTCCAAAAGCGTCATCTGCTCTACGCACTGTAGGCCAAAATTTATTTTCAGCAATGTATTCTAGCGGGAAAGCGGCTTGTGCTCTGGTGTATGGAAAATTCCAAGTTTCAGCCGTTAACATCGCTAAAGTATGTGGTGCATTTTTTAATACATTGTTTTTGTCTTCGATAGATGATGCTTCAATTTCTTTACGAATCGAAATCATAGCCTCGCAAAAACGATCTAATTCCTCTAAGTTTTCACTTTCTGTAGGTTCAATCATTAAAGTTCCAGCCACTGGAAAAGAAACTGTTGGAGCGTGGAAACCATAATCCATCAAACGTTTCGCAATATCAGTTACTTCGATTCCTTTTTGTTTGAACGGACGGCATTCTAAAATCATTTCGTGAGCCGCACGTCCCATTTCTCCAGAATACAAAGTGTCGTAATGCCCGCTCAATTTTTCTTTGATGTAGTTTGCATTCAAAATAGCATGTTCTGTTGATGATTTTAAACCTTCGGCACCTAACATTTTGATGTATCCATAAGAAATCAAGCAAACTAAAGCCGAACCCCAAGGGGCTGCAGAAATTGCCGTAATGGCGCTTTCGCCTCCTGTTGGTACTACTGGATTTGTTGGTAAAAATGGAGCTAATTGTGGAGCAACACAAATAGGACCAACACCAGGTCCACCACCACCGTGAGGAATAGCGAAGGTTTTGTGTAAGTTCAAATGGCAAACGTCAGCACCAATAGTGGCCGGATTGGTCAATCCAACTTGTGCATTCATATTGGCACCATCCATATAAACCTGACCGCCATTATCGTGAATGATTTTAGTAATTTCTTTGATGGCACTTTCGTAAACCCCGTGAGTGGACGGATACGTAATCATTACACAAGATAAATTGGCTGCGTGCAAAATGGCTTTTTCACGTAAATCTTCAACGTCAATATTTCCGTTTTCTAAGGTTTTGGTAACCACCACTTTCATTCCCGCCATAGCTGCCGAAGCCGGATTGGTTCCGTGAGCCGAAGCTGGAATTAAAGCAATATTTCTATGATGATCGCCTCTGGATTGGTGATAGGCCTGAATGACCATCAATCCTGCGTATTCTCCTTGTGCACCAGAGTTTGGTTGTAAAGTAGTTGCGGCAAAACCAGTAATTTCGTTTAAGTATTCTTCCAGTTTAGAAAGCATTTCCTGGTATCCTTGCGCTTGATTTAAAGGTGCAAATGGGTGAATGCTGTTCCAACTTGGCGCACTTAATGGCAACATTTCGGCAGCAGCATTCAATTTCATGGTACAAGAACCTAACGAAATCATCGAATGATTTAAAGCCAAATCTTTACGCTCTAACATTTTGATGTAACGCATCAAAGCAGTTTCTGAATGGTATTTGTTGAAAACTTCGTGTTGTAAAAATGTTGAAGTTCGAACTAAACTTTCTGGAAAATGATTCGTTTCTGATAATTCGTTAATTATGATTGTTGCTAATCCTTTTGCAGCAGCAAAAATAGAGACTATTTTATTCAGATCGGCAAAACCGATGGTTTCGTTTAATGAAATAGAAACAGAATTTTCGTTTGGATAAAAGAAATTAACTTCGTTAGCCTCAGCAATTTCTCTTATTTTTTTGGCATCTGCTTGTATTACAATAGTGTCGAAGAAAGCAGTATTGGTTTGTTCGAAACCTAATTTTGCTAAAGTATTGGCTAAAGTCACCGCCGAAGCATGTACTTTATTCGCGATATATTTTAATCCTCTTGGGCCGTGATACACCGCATACATACTTGCCATTACAGATAATAAAACCTGTGCTGTACAAATGTTTGAAGTGGCTTTGTCACGTTTAATGTGCTGCTCGCGGGTTTGTAATGCCATACGTAACGCACGATTTCCATCAGTATCAACAGTTACTCCGATGATTCTCCCCGGCATCGAGCGTTTGTATTCTTCTTTAGTTGCAAAATAAGCCGCATGAGGCCCACCGTAGCCTAACGGAATTCCGAAACGTTGTGTAGTTCCTAATGCAACTGCAGCACCCATTTCTCCCGGAGGCGTTAATTTGGCTAAACTTAAAATATCAGCCGCAACAGCTACTTTGATGTTGTTTTCGGCAGCTTTTGCAATAAAAGCAGTATAATCGTTTACTTGTCCAAATTTCCCAGGATATTGCAAAATAGCGCCGTAGAATTCTTCAGAAAAGTCGAAAGTTTCGTGATTTCCTATTACTAATTCTACTCCAATAGGCGTAGAACGGGTTTGTAAAACAGATAAGGTTTGTGGTAAAATTTCTTCAGAAACGAAGAATTTACAAACATTAGCTTTCTTTTGCTCTCTGGTTCTTACGTCAAACAATAATGCCATAGCTTCAGCTGCAGCAGTACCTTCGTCAAGTAAAGAAGCATTGGCAATTTCCATTCCGGTCAATTCGATAACCATAGTTTGGAAATTCAAAATGGCTTCCAGACGCCCTTGCGCAATTTCTGCCTGATAAGGTGTATAAGCGGTGTACCAACCCGGGTTTTCGAATACATTTCGTTGAATAACCGCAGGAACAATGGCTTGGTTGTACCCTAAACCAATGTAGGTTTTGAACATTTTATTCTCATTTCCTAATAGCGTAATATGTTTTAAATATTCATATTCCGTCATTTCAGGATCTAAATTTAGAGGTGCTTTTAGACGAATATCATCTGGAAGTGTCTCGTAGATGAGTTGTTCTATTGATTCAACTCCTATTGTTTTCAACATCTGTTGTAGGTCGGATTCCTCTGGACCTATGTGTCTTAAAGCAAAAGCATCTGTTTTCATGTAGCTGTAAAAAAGGTTCTATTTTTCGTGGTGCAAATTTACGGAGAATATTCAAAAGAAATCGGCTTCAAGGAATTGATTTTTAGTAATCTTTCAACCAAAAGCGCTAGTTGTTAACAACGATCCTTATTTTTGTGTGATGAAAGTTTTAAAACAGCTATTCGATTTTTATATTCAAGGCAGCATTCACGTGGCTTTGTCGGTCTATTTTTTGGTACAAATAACTTATTTTATGTTTCACATTCCAGAAGATAAACCCTTAGCTAATTTTGCTTTTTTTGGAACTATTGTAGGATATAATTTTGTTAAATATGATAGTTTAGCAAGAACAAATACAATCCGAATCCGTTTGAGTTTAAAGTTGATTGTTTTGTTTAGTGCATTCTCGTTTTTAGCTACGGGATTTTATTTTTTTCAATTGCAAGGGTTAACCCAAATGGTTTCCATAGGCTTTTTGTTGCTGACGTTGTTATATACTTTGCCCTTTTTTCCGAATCGAAAAAATGCAAGAAATTGGGCAGGAGTGAAAATTTATATTGTTTCACTGTGTTGGGTGGGAGTGACTTTGATATTGCCAATTCTAGATTCAGGAATTGCAATAACAGCTGATTTTTATCTCAAAAGTATCCAGCGTTTTATTCTCGTTTTTACTTTGATTCTTGTTTTCGAAATCCTTGATTTAGCCAATGACGATCCGCATTTGAAAACCGTTCCGCAACAAATAGGAGTGAAGCGAACTAAAATTTTGGGATATATTTTATTGCTGATTTTTTGTGCTTTGGAGCTTTTAAATAGCAATTTCACTTTCAATGGCGATATACAATATTCGTTATTATCATTGTTATTGATTTTTGCAATTGCAATTGTAGTAGCTTTATTTTTGGCTTTTGCCAATGAAAAACGCTCTAAATATTATACTTCTTTTTGGGTCGAAAGTGTGCCTATTTTGTGGTGGTTGTTACTGGTTTTGGTTTAAAGCAATATTGTTGAATAGAAATGATTTTAAGAAGTTTTAAAATAAAAAACCGAAGCATCACTACTTCGGTTTAAATCTGAAATCAAAAATCGTTAGTCAACAATCTGAAATCTATAATAATCCCGCTCTTTTCAAAAGCGCATCCGGTTTTGGTTCCTGACCTCTAAAACGTTTGTATAATTCCATTGGCAATTCGGTTCCTCCTTTAGAAAGAATATTGTCTTTAAATTTCTTCGCCACTTCTTTGTCAAAAATTCCTTTTTCCTGAAAATAAGCAAAAGCATCAGCATCCAATACTTCGGCCCATTTATAACTGTAATATCCTGAAGAATAACCGCCTTGAAAGATGTGTGAAAACGCAACACTCATACAGTTTTCGGCAACATCTGGGTATAAAGTAGTGTCTTCAAAAACAGTTTTTTCAAAGGCTTTTATATCAGTAATTTCCGTTGGATTATTGCTATGGAAAGCCATATCTAATAATCCAAAGCTAATTTGACGCAAGGTTGCCATTCCTTCTTGGAAACTTGCACTTTCTTTAATTTTTTCTACATATTCTTGCGGAATAATTTTGCCTGTTTGATAATGTGTAGCGAACAATGCCAATGCTTCAGACTCGTAACACCAGTTTTCCATAACTTGGCTTGGCAATTCTACAAAATCCCAATAAACCGATGTTCCTGACAAACTAGGGTAGGTGGTGTTGGCTAACATTCCGTGTAATCCGTGACCAAATTCGTGAAACAAAGTCGTTACTTCGTTGAAAGTTAATAATGATGGTTTGGTTTCGGTAGGTTTTGTAAAGTTGCAAACGTTCGAAATGTGCGGTCTTTCGTTTTTGCCGTCTTTAATGTATTGTGATTTGAAAGAAGTCATCCAAGCGCCATTTCGTTTCCCTTTTCTTGGGAAAAAATCAGCGTAGAAAATCGCAACGAGTTCGCCAAATTCGTCTTTGACTTCGTAAGTGGTTACTTCTTCGTGGTATTTATCGATGTCGAAAATTTCAGTAAAAGTCAATCCGAATAATTTATTGGCTATAGTAAAAGCACCATTCAAAACGTTTTCTAATTGAAAATAAGGTTTGAGTTTTTCGTCATCCAAATTGAATAATTCTTGTTTTAATTTCTCCGAATAATAAGCACCGTCCCATTTTTCTAATTGGTCAATTCCGTCCAGTTTTTTAGCGAAAGCAGTAAGTTCTGCAAATTCTCTTTGAGCAGCCGGTTTGGCTTTGGCTAACAAATCATTCAAAAACGATTTTACTTTATCCGGATTTTGAGCCATTCTTTCTTCCAAAACAAAATAAGAATGGGTTTCGTATCCTAATAAATTGGCTCTTTCGAAACGTAATTTGGCAATCTTCAAAGTGATTTCTTGATTGTCGAATTCGTTGTTCTGAAATGCTTTTTTACCAGCTGCAATGGCGATTTCTTTCCGTAGTTCACGGTTGTCGGCATAAGTCACAAACGGAATATAACTTGGGAAATCCAGAGTAAAAATCCAACCTTCCAGTTCTTTACTTTTTGCCAATGATTTCGCCGCTTCAATGGTTCCTTCCGGAAGTCCTTTCAGGTCGCTTTCATTGGTAATATGCAATTGGTAGTTATTGGTTTCTGCCAAAACATTTTCGCCGTACGTCAGTTTTAACTTCGCTAATTCCGTGTCAATTTCACGCAACTTTAATTTGTCTTCATCAGAAAGCAAAGCACCATTTCTAGAAAAACTTTTGAATTTCTTGTCCAATAAAGTGGCTTGTTCCGGAGATAAATTCAGGCTGTCTTTTTGTTCGTAAACGGCTTTTATTCTTTTGAATAAATCCTCGTTCAGCGTGACGTCATTGCTAAATTCCGTTAATAAAGGAGAAACTTCCTGAGCGATTTTTTGCATTTCTTCGCAAGTTTCCGCTGAATTCAAATTGAAGAAAATCGACGATAACCGATCCAAGGCATTCCCGGAAAAATCTAAAGCTTCGATAGTGTTTTCGAAAGTTGGAGCTTCGGGATTATGGATTATAGCATCAATTTCTGCTTTTGCAGCAGCGATGTTTTCGATAAAAGCAGGTTTGTAATCTTCTAATTGTATTTGCGAAAACGGGGCAGTATCGTATTTAGTTTTGAATTTTGAAGTTAAAATTGTCATTATAATATAATTATTTACATTAATTGAATCTGGAATTTTTAATGTACAAATGTAGCAATTTATAAAAAGGGAACGACTAAAACTAGACCGATTCTCTTCATGAAAACAGCTTCATATTCTGTTATATTAATGTTATTTATGCGTTTAACCGTTTTAAAATGCCTAAATTGTAAAAATACGGTTCACACCAAAAATAGTGAACTATAACAGTTATAAAACAAATTAAGATGAATTACCAAATTACAATTAAAAATATTGATACCGTTAATGAAGTAGAAGGATATTGGTCAGATAACGATTTGATCCAATTGTTAGAAAAATTCAACTATCCAGATGGTTCAACTGCCGAAAAGAAGAATTTACCAGAACTGTTAGAAATGGCTATTTCGGATTATGAGCCTAATGAAGCTGCACAGATAGTTTTAAAATATAAATTGGAAGATCAATTGAATGTAGGGCAAATAGAGCAAATATCAAACAATATGTTGATAGATAAGGTTTGTGAGGAATATCCTGAAATACATTTACAAGGAACGATGTATCATATCAATCAATTGCTTTTTAAGGCTTATAATGGGACGTTTCCCAATGCAAAAGCATCTGTAGTTCATTTTTCGGTGGTACCAATTGATGAAGATGTGGTAAAACCATTGACTAAGGAAAATGTATTGAAATTATTGAATAACGGTTTGTCTGACAGGAATTTAATTAAACGATTATTTGAGAATCAAATGTCTCAAAATATTCCTTTTCCAGAAGCTGAAGGTATTGTTTGGGAGTTGACTACAGCAGATCATAAAAATTATACTTTAGTAACTTCTGAGAATTGGTTGAATAAGGAAGACTTAACACATTTTGAATTTGAATCGGTTCTAGAAGAAATAGAAGAAGAGGTATAAAAAAACAGACACGAATTTCTCGAATTTACACGAAAAACAGCTTTGGTTAAATTTTACGAATCTGTCATAGACAGATCATAGATTAGTGAAATTTAACCAAAGCTTTTTTTAATAGTGGTAATTTGTGAAATTCGTGTCTAAATATATTATTTCAAACTTTCAGAAGCTTTAATAACCGCTTCTTTCAAACTTAGTTTGTAAGCGATGATTTTGTTTAATACGTCTGCATTAGCGCTTCCAATGATTTGTGCCGCTAAGATTCCGGCATTTTTTGCTCCGTTTAAAGCTACAGTAGCTACAGGAACGCCACCTGGCATTTGCAAAATGGATAAAACCGAATCCCAGCCATCAATAGAATTGCTTGATTTTACAGGAACTCCAATTACTGGAAGTGGCGACATAGAAGCAACCATTCCAGGTAAATGAGCCGCTCCACCAGCACCAGCAATAATTACCGAAATACCTCTTTTGTGCGCATTGTTACTAAAATCAAATAATTTTTCTGGAGTTCTATGAGCCGAAACAATATCTACTTCTGTTTCGATTCCAAATTCTTTTAATATATCAATTGCATCTTGCATGACTGGCATGTCAGAGATACTTCCCATGATTACGGCTACTTTGCTCATTTGTTTTTTATTTAAAGATTAAATGATTGAAAGATTTAAAAATTATTATATCACAATCTTTAAATTTTTCAATCTTTAAATTTTTTAATTATTTTGAAATTACTCTAATAGTATTCTTAACATCCTCAGCAATTTTTCTGGCTTCGGACATGTTTTCGTTTACAATAGTTACGTGTCCCATTTTTCTAAACGGGCGGGTTTCTTTTTTACCATAAATGTGTGGTGTAACGCCGTTCCAAGCTAATATTTTTTCAATATTTTGATAAACTACATTTCCAGAAAAACCTTCTTCGCCTACTAAATTCACCATAATTCCGGCCACTTTGCTGTCGGTATTTCCTAGAGGTAAATCCAAAATAGCACGCAAATGGTTTTCGAATTGAGACGTATAACTCGCTTCAATAGAATAATGACCAGAATTGTGTGGGCGAGGAGCCACTTCGTTAACTATGATTTCGTCATCTTCGGTTTGGAACATTTCCACAGCTAAAAGTCCCACGTGATTGAAATTTTGAGAAACGTTTAAAGCAATTGCTCTTGCTTTTTCGGCAACTTTATCATCGATTCGAGCAGGACAAATTACATATTCTACTTGATTGGCTTCGGGATGAAATTCCATTTCGACCACAGGATAGGTTTTGATTTCGCCCGAAGGATTGCGACAAACAATAACCGCTAATTCATTTTTGAACGGAATCATTTCTTCTGCAATACATTCTACATTAGGAAGATTGTCTAAATCAGACATTTCGCGAATGATTTTTACTCCATTTCCATCGTATCCAAACTCAGTGCATTTCCATACAAATGGTAATTCTACTTTAGCGTCCAAAAGTGCTACCACAAGACTTTTTAAATCAGGAAAACGCATGTAAGGAGCGGTAGGAATATTATTTTGAGTATAAAAATCTTTTTGAATTCCTTTGTTTTGAATTTTTCTCAAAGTTTTAGGACAAGGATAGACTTTTAAACCTTCGTTTTCTAGTTTCTCTAAAGCTTCTAAATTGACCAATTCGATTTCGAAAGTAAGGACATCTACTTTTTTACCAAAGTTGTAAACCGTGTCAAAGTCCATTAAATCGCCTTTGAAAAATTGGTTGCAACCCATTCGGCTGGGAGCTTCTTCGCTTGGATCCAAAACATAAGTTTGTATGTCAAATTTTCTAGTGTCAAATAAGAGCATTTTTCCCAATTGTCCGCCTCCTAGAATTCCTAATTTAAAATCAGAAGAAAAATAATTCATCTCGTAAAATAATTATATTATTGTTGTTTTAGTTAAAAATTCATCAGGTGTGAAAACCTTAATTTCTGAATTTTTATAATCTTTTAAGTCTCTTGTAACAATGCAGTCCATGTTATGAATGGATTGTGCAGCGGTAATTTGAATAGCGTCTTCAAAATCTTTATGACTCGATTTTAGACTTTTTCTAATGATATTGATATCAACAGCAATTATATGAATGTTTTCTAAAATTTCTTCCAAAGCCATTCTTATCTTATCTTCTGAAATAAACTTTTTTAGAAGATAATGTAAAGTTGTAATGGTATTTGAAGAGGTATAAAGATTGATTTTGTTGTTGACTCCAAGTTTGTAAATTTCTAATGATGCTTTTACAAAAGGTTGTCTGTTTGCAAAAATGTCCATCAAGATATTACTGTCCAGAAAAATGTTTTTCATAAACCGTATTTTTCTTTGTAATACTCATCTCTTGCTTTGTTTTCATCAAAATCATCAGGAAGTGTTATAATCCCAATCAGTTTTTTAATTTTTGGGTCTATTTCGTCTTCTTTTTCTGTTTTTTCAGTCAAATTTTTAAAATAACTTTCCACTAGTTCAGATAAACTTCTGCCCGTTTTTTTAGCATAGGATTTTGCCTGTTCTATAACTTCTTTTTCTAACGATAAAGTGAGCTTAGTGTTCATGATACGTATATTTTTTACAAATGTACGTAATAATTATTTTTGATGGTTTATTTTCTTCAAAATATGCTTTGATACGGCTTTGTAAGCTGCGGTATGAGTGCTGAAATCTTTAGCTAAAATAGTTTGTAATTCGGGATGAATCCAGTCGTATTCTTTTCCTAAAAGCTCTAAACTACGCATGGCGTAGACTTTTGATGCTACTTTTGTATCTGTAATGAGCCAGTCAAAATTAATTTCAATGAGTTCTTGACGTTGATCTTCGGTGAAATGAATTTCATTTTTTGATGCTTTATAATGAGCTTCTATCAGTAGAAAAATCACTTTCGAAAGCGGTCGAATGGCACTTTCATGGATAATCATTTTGCTCTTGGAACAAATTAAAACTAGATATTCTTGAAACCAATTTAGCTTTTCGTAAGCTATCAATTCCATTGTCCAGCACCCTTTATAATGGTCAGGATTTTTATTTTCGAAACAAATTTGCATAAAATCGTCCATCAGTTCAGCATTCGCCATCACATAATTAGCGGTGGCTTGTCGGCTGCTTTTGTATCCGGTTGTTTGTGCAATAATTGCTGCTAATTCGCTCATAGTTTTATAAGGATTGGCATTAAAAATACAAATTAAGAATCAATTGCAAAACTCAATTTCGAAATCCCTATCTTTGCGCATTATTTTAAAATAAAAAATAATGATTCAACTTCACGATAAACAATTTGTTCCGTTTATTTCTGCCAAAGAAATTGACTTTGCTATCCAGAAAATGGTAGCTCAAATTGAAGCTGATTTTGTTGATGAAATTCCAGTTTTTATTGGTGTTTTGAACGGTTCTTTTATGGTGGTTTCGGATTTTGTGAAAAGTTATACAAAACCATGTGAAGTAAGTTTTGTAAAAATGGCTTCTTATGACGGAATGGCTTCTACCAATGAGGTGAAAGAATTAATCGGTTTGAATCAGAATTTGGCTGGACGTTCGGTTGTGGTAATTGAAGATATTATTGATACAGGACACACCATTGTGGAATTGAAAGCTTTGTTCAAGAAACAAAACTTGAAACATTTTAAAATAGCGACTCTTTTTTTTAAGCCAGAAGCTTATAAAAAAGAGGTAAAAATTGATTACATCGGAATTCAGATTCCAAATAAATTTATAGTAGGTTTTGGTTTAGACTATGATGGTTTAGGCAGAAATTTACCAGAAGTATATCAGTTGAAAGATTGAAATATTCTAGAATTAAAAGATTAAAAAAAAATAACACTTATAAAAATTGATGGAAGGAGATTAGTAATCTTGAAATCATTCAATTTTTAAATTTTTAAATTAAATTTTATGACTAACATTGTTTTATTCGGGAAACCAGGAGCAGGAAAAGGAACTCAAGCTGAGTTTTTAAAAGGAAAATACAATTTGACTCATCTTTCAACAGGTGATATTTTTAGATTTAATATCAAAAATGAAACTGAACTAGGAAAACTAGCGCAAACCTACATCAATAACGGCGGATTAGTTCCTGATGAAGTAACGATAAAAATGTTGCAAAGTGAAGTGGAAAATAATCCAGATTCGGCAGGTTTCTTATTTGATGGTTTTCCAAGAACGATTGCACAAGCAGAAGCTTTAGATGCTTTTTTGGCAACTAAAAACGAAAAAATTACCGCTACGGTAGCATTAGAAGCGGATGATGAAATTCTTGTAGCAAGATTATTAGAAAGAGGAAAAACTTCTGGAAGAGCAGATGATCAGGACGAAGAAAAAATCCGTAACAGATACCAGGAATACAATGAGAAAACAGCACCTCTTATTGGATTTTATAAAGAGCAAAATAAATTCCATGCCGTTAACGGTATTGGATCTATTGCTGAAATTACGGAACGTTTAAGTAACGTAATTGACAATTTATAAAAGTTTGTAGTTTGTAGTTTATAGTTGGTAGTCCCAATTTGAACAACAAATCATAAGCAACAAACCATAAACAAACAAATGGAACTATTAATTATTCTTTTTTTGATTCTACTCAACGGAGTTTTTTCAATGTCTGAGATTGCTTTAATTTCGGCTAGAAAATCAAGACTTGAAAGTTCAGCCAAAAAAGGAAATACTAGTGCACAAATAGCATTGGATTTGGCTAATTCGCCAAATAAATTTTTGTCAACCGTACAAATCGGAATAACATTAATAGGTATCTTAACAGGTATTTTTAGTGGTGATAAAATCACATCGGATGTAGAAGTTTTTATTTCGGGTTTTGATCTTTTAAAACCTCAAGCACATTCTATTGCAGTAGGAATTGTGGTAGTGGTATTGACTTTTTTCTCATTGGTATTAGGTGAATTATTGCCGAAAAGAATCGGGTTAAATTATCCAGAAACCATAGCGAAAGCAGTTGCTGTACCCATGAAAATTGTTTCGATTGTTACGGCTCCATTTATTTGGATGTTAACCCATTCTACAGAATTTTTATTAAGAGTACTGCAAATTAAGCCTTCGGCAGATGGAAAAGTAACTGAAGAAGAAATTAAGGCAATTATTAAAGAAGGAACCGAAGGAGGAGAAGTCCAAGAAATAGAACAAGATATTGTAGAGCGCGTTTTTCATATTGGAGACCGTAAAGTAAATTCGTTGATGACGCATAGAAAATCGGTGGTGTTATTGCCGTTGAATTCGAATAAAAGTCAGGTGAAAGAATTTATGCTTCAAGAATTGCATTCTTTTTATCCAGTGTATAAGGATAATTTTGATGATATTGTAGGTGTTGTAAGTCTGAAAAATATTTTTGCTACCATTGAGAAAGAAAATTTCAATTTACAAAGTATTATGACAGAGGCGCCCTATTTAATGGAACATACTACGGCTTATACTGCTTTGGAAAATTTTAAAAAGACAGGGATTCATTATGCAATTGTGGCTGATGAATATGGGGTTTTTCAAGGTATTATTACGTTGAATGATATTTTAGAAGCATTGGTTGGAAATGCTTCTGATTTTTATAAAGAAGATTTCCAATTAATCGAAAGAGAAGACGGAAGTTGGTTAGTTGACGGACATTATTCCTTACACGATTTCTTAACCTATTTTGAATTGGATGATTTGTTAAGCGATTATGATGTGACTACAGTTAGCGGATTAATCATGACCGAATTGTCGCGTATTCCAAAGCAAGGAGAAAAATTGCATTGGCATAAATTTGAATTGGAAGTGATAGACATGGATGGTGTGAAAATTGATAAAGTAATGGTGAAAGCCATAAAATAAAAGTATTCAGTGTTCCCGTTTTTAGTTGGCAGTTTTTGCGATTAAAATATTGAACATTGGTAATAAATAAAAATAGGTTATGAGTTATGGGTTATGAGTAAGCAGTGTTACTCATAACCCATAACTCATAACTCAAAACCTAAATTATGACAGAAGGAAATTTTGTAGATTACGTAAAAATATTTGTTTCATCCGGAAAAGGTGGAAAAGGTTCTACGCATTTACATAGAGAAAAGTTTATCCAGTATGGAGGGCCAGATGGTGGTGATGGTGGTCGTGGAGGACACGTTTATTTAGTTGGAAATAAAGCATTATGGACTTTGTTTCACTTGAAATTTGCACGTCATATTAAAGCGGGTCACGGTGGAGACGGTAGTGGAGATAGAAGTACAGGAGCAGATGGAGATGATAAATATATCGAAGTACCATTAGGAACTGTCGTGAAAGACAAAGAAACAGGTGAAGTTTTATTTGAAATTACGGATCACGGTGAGAAAAGAATACTTTGCCTGGGAGGTAAAGGTGGTTTAGGAAACTGGCATTTTAGAAGTTCGACTAATCAAACGCCCAGATACGCCCAACCAGGTTTAGAGGGTGTAGAAATGGATGTGATTTTAGAATTAAAAGTTTTGGCAGATGTTGGTTTAGTTGGTTTTCCAAATGCAGGAAAATCTACTTTATTATCGGTTTTGACTTCGGCTAAGCCAAAAATCGCCGATTATCCATTTACCACTTTAAAACCAAATCTTGGAATTGTAGCTTATAGAGATTTTCAATCGTTTGTAATTGCCGATATTCCTGGAATTATTGAAGGAGCAGCGGAAGGAAAAGGTCTAGGACATTATTTCTTACGTCATATTGAACGAAATTCGACTTTGTTATTTCTTGTTCCTGTAGACACCCCAAACATTAAAGGGGAATACGATATTTTGGTTAACGAATTGACCAAATACAATCCGGAGATGTTAGACAAAGAGCGTCTTTTAGTAATCTCTAAATGCGATATGCTGGATGATGAATTGAAAGCCGAATTGAAAAAGGAGCTGGATGTGTCGTTCAAAGATATTCCTTATATGTTTATTTCTTCTGTTGCCCAACAAGGTTTAACCGAATTGAAAGATAAACTTTGGAAAATGTTGAATGACTAAATAATATTTTTACAAAATATAAAAACCACTAATGAAGTTGAATTCGTTAGTGGTTTTTTTTATAAAAATAATCGAAAATTTCTCTTATTCCCTATACGTATCAAACAAAAATTGTAAAGTTTCAGGAATGTCATTGGCTTGCATTTTTGGATAGATAATATCTTGGTTAAGCCAATTTTCTATAATGGTTTCAAAGTTTTTTCCAACTTCATACACTACAGGAACGCCTAATTTTTTTAATGCAGCTGCATTACATTCTTGTTCATAATGGTTCATGATAGGAATAGAAAGAATCTTTTTTCCTAGGTGCAAAGCTTCGGCTGGCGTTTCAAAACCACCGCCTGTGATAATCCCTTCGCAAGAAATCAAACTCTCGTTGAATTTTTTCTGGTTTACTGGAAAATAAGTAATATTTCCAATGGTATGTTTGAACTCAATTCCTTGTAAAAACCAGTGAAATTGTACGTCTTTTACTTTGTTAAACGCTTTTTCTAGACAATCTTTATCAAAAGAAGGCAAATAAACCGTGATGTGTTTCAGGTTAGTAGGTTCGGCCTGAACAATCTCGTCTTTGATGATAGGAGGAAGAATAAAAGAATCGTATTTTTCAAAATGTAAGCCAATGTTTTTAGGAGAGGGAGCATAATGTTTTAGAATCATTTCGCCCATTAAACTCTTTTTTTCGGGTCTTGGAGTATTAGTAGAAATAAAACTCGCCTGATGTCCTAATTGAACCGAATGTACTTTTTGCATCTTACAGGCCAATGCCGTAATGGAATCAAAATCATTGATAACAACATCATAATTTTTTAATGGAAGCGCATCAGCATCTTTGTAGATCTGGCGCGGCTTGATGTTTTTAGCAATTTCCCAATAATTCAATCCCCCACATTTGCTGTAATGCAAACTACAGCCTTTGCTTTTGTATTTGATAGGTAGTTTGATGTCTAAACTAGCGTTGCTACCGCTTAAAAAAAAATCGACTTCACCAAATTTTTGTAGATAAGGATACAATTGTGTTGCTCTACTAATGTGTCCGTTTCCTGTTGCCTGAATGGCATAGAATATTTTCATGTTTCCAATATTTTCATTTGCGAAAGTAAAAGCAAGATGTTATTATATAGTTTTTTTAAGATTGCTATTAGGTTATTATTTATAGTTTTATAAGAGATAAAATTTTCAGATTCCTTTTTTATTTCGCTATTTTTGAGGCATGAAACACTTCCTACTTCTCTTTTTTTTATTTCCATTATTGATTTTTTCTCAGGTAAATCTTGAGAAAGCCCAGCAATTATTTGATGATGGAAAATTCGAACAAGCCAAGCCTCTGTTTGAAGCGCTCTTGAAAAAAAATCCTTCCAATATAAAAATCATGGAATATTTAGGGGACATTGCAGGGCGGACTAAAGACTGGGATGAAGCCTTGTTGTATTACGGAAAATTAAAAAAAATTAAACCTCAGGAAGCTGATTTTTATTTTAAATACGGTGGTGTTTTAGGGATGAAAGCTTTAGAAGTCAATAGATTTAAAGCCTTAGGGATGATTGATGAAGTGCGAAGCAATTTTGAGAAAGCCATTGAGTTAAACCCCAAACACATTGAAGCCAGATGGGCTTTAATTGAATTGAACCTGCAACTACCGGGAATTTTAGGTGGAAGTGAAAAAAAAGCGATTCAGTATTCTAATGAGCTGTTACAAATTTCAGCTGTTGATGCCTATTTGTCCCGAGGGCATATTGAAGAATATTTTAAAAGATACACAAAGGCAGAACAATGGTATAAAAAAGCAATTACGGTGGGGAATTCGAAAAAAACGTATCAAAAATTGGCTAATTTGTACGCTAATAAAATGAAATCGCCAGAGAAGGCGCAAGCCGTTTTAGAAGAATTTAGAAGAAAAAGCACCATAAATTAAAGGAACATACAATTTACGTACAAGCAAGTATTTATATGAAAACACATTTTATAGCTATTGGCGGAAGTGCCATGCACAATTTGGCTTTAGCGCTACATAATAAAGGATATCAGGTATCAGGAAGCGATGATGCTATTTTTGAACCTTCCAAATCCCGATTGGATAAAAAAGGAATTTTACCAGCAGAATTAGGTTGGTTTCCCGAAAAAATCACTGCCGATATCGAGGCAGTCATTTTAGGAATGCACGCCAAAGCTGACAATCCTGAATTGTTAAAGGCACAGGAATTAGGTTTGAAAATTTATTCCTATCCTGAGTTTTTGTACGAACAATCCAAAAACAAAACCCGTGTGGTTATAGGTGGTTCTCATGGAAAAACAACCATTACTTCGATGATTTTGCACGTTATGCATTACCATGATATTGAAGTAGATTATATGGTGGGCGCACAATTAGAAGGTTTTGATACCATGGTGCATCTTACCGAAGCCAATGATTTTATGGTTTTGGAAGGCGATGAATATTTGTCTTCGCCAATTGACAGACGACCTAAATTTCATTTGTACCAACCTAATATTGCCTTAATTTCTGGAATTGCCTGGGATCATATTAATGTGTTTCCAACGTATGAGAATTATGTGGAGCAGTTTGAAATTTTTATTGATAAAATTACCAATGGCGGAATTTTAGTTTACAATGAAAATGATCCAGAAGTAAAACGTGTTGCCGAAGCAGCCACCAATCCTATTCGAAAAATAGCCTATCATACGCCCAATTACAAAGTAGAAAACGGAACAACTTTACTAGAAACTCCCGAGGGCGATATGCCTATTGAAGTCTTTGGAGCGCATAATTTGAATAATTTGGCTGGTGCCAAATGGATTTGCCAAAACATGGGTGTGGACGAAGCTGATTTTTACGAAGCTATTGCTAGTTTTAAAGGAGCTTCAAAGCGTTTGGAAAAAATTGCGGAAAGCAAGACAAAAGTAGCTTACAAAGATTTTGCACATTCGCCATCTAAGGTTTCGGCAACCACAAAAGCGGTTAAAGAACAATATCCTGATAGAACCGTAGTAGCTTGTTTAGAATTGCATACGTACAGCAGTTTGAATGCCGAATTTTTAAAAGAATACGAAGGCGCATTAGCTTATGCTGATACAGCAGTGGTTTTTTATTCGCCTGATGCGGTAAAAATTAAACAATTAGAAGCCGTAAGTTATGAGCAAATTGCCAAAGCCTTCAATCGGGAAGATTTGATTATTTATACTAATCCTGTTGAGTTCAAGGAATATCTGTTTAATTTAAATCTGGATAATACCGCTTTATTATTGATGAGTTCAGGAAATTACGGCGGATTGAATTTTAATGAGGTAAAAGGTTTGATTGAGTAAAATTAATCTCAAAGTTTGTCATTCCGTAGGAATCTCAGCTCAGCGATTGTAAAGCGTAGAGATTCTTTCGGAATGACAAGAGGGTGTGATAAAAAGGATTGATAATATATTGAAGTAATTTTGTGTAAGCTGTTTTACTTTTTAAGTTTTCAAAACCCAAAGTTTGTCATTCCGTAGGAATCTCAGCTCAGTATAGGGATAAGTATTAGATTCCTCCGGAATGACAAGAGGGTGTGATAAAAGGATTGATAATATATTGAAGTAATTTTGTGTAAGCTGTTTTACTTTTTAAGTTTTTAAAACCCAAAGTTTGTCATTCCGTAGGAATCTCAGCTCAGTGATTGTAAAGCGTAGAGATTCTTTCGGAATGACAAGAGGGTGTGATAAAAAGGATTGATAATATATTGAAGTAATTTTGTGTAAGCTGTTTTACTTTTTAAGTTTTCAAAACCCAAAGTTTGTCATTCCGTAGAAATCTCAACTCAGCGATTGTAAAGCGTAGAGATTCCTCCGGAATGACAAGAGGGTGTGATAAGTTTGTGTTTGATTTTTTTTTAAGTTTTTTAACTATAATAAGGAATTATTATGATTGAATACACAGAAGGCATTTACACTTTTTATGTTTATATCTTAACTAATAAAAACAGAACTGTATTATATACAGGCGTTACTAATAATTTGAAAATAAGATTGCAGCAGCATGAAAGTAAAATGAATCCAAAAAGTTTTACTGCTAAATACAACGCACATTTTTTGATCTATTTTGAAAAATTTGGTTGGATTCAATTAGCAATTGAGCGGGAAAAAGAAATTAAAAATCTTTCAAGAGAAAAGAAATTAAATTTGATAAAAGAAATGAATCCTAATTTAGATTTTTGGAATTCTCATTTTAAATTATAGATTCTTACGGAATGACAAGATGGTGTACATTGTTTATGTTTTTAAGTTTTCAAATCCCAAATTTTGTCATTCCGTAGGAATCTCAGCTCAGCGATAGTAAAGTTTAACTGTTACTTTAGAATAACAAGATGGTCTGTCGTGTTTGTCCATAAAAGATTTAGTGCTATATTTACCTAAAGCAAGTTGCTGTTAATACAATCTTTAGCTATGGAAAACCATCATTTCCCTATTACTAATTGGTCCGAAGACGACAAGCCGAGAGAAAAGTTAATGCTCAAAGGCAAAAGTGCTTTAAGTGATGCCGAGTTGATTGCCATTTTGATTGGTTCCGGAAGCAGGAACGAATCGGCGGTTGATTTAGGTAAAAGGATTTTAGCCAGTGTAGCTCATAATTTGAATAGCCTAGGCAAAATGTCTATGGCACAGTTGATGGATTTTAAGGGAATAGGAGAGGCAAAGGCTATTTCGATAATTGCAGCAATGGAGCTGGGAAGGCGAAGAAGAGCAGAGGAAGCGGTCGAATTAACTAAAATCACATCAAGTAAAACTGTTTTTGAAATCATGCAGCCCATTATTGGCGAATTGCCGCATGAGGAATTTTGGATTTTGTATTTGAATAATTCCAACAAAGTCATTTCGAAAGTACAAATGAGTATTGGTGGAATAACGGGAACAATTGTAGATGTGCGTTTGGTTTTTAAAATGGCACTCGAAAAAGGAGCAACCGCTTTAATACTATGTCACAATCATCCGTCGGGTACTTTGGTTCCAAGTGATGCCGACAAACAAATTACAAAGAAATTAAAAGTTGCAGGGGATAGTTTAGATGTTAAAGTTTTAGATCATTTGATTGTAACAGAGACAAAATATTTTAGTTTTGTGGATGAAGGAATTTTTTAAAAGCAAAAATGAGAATTGATACTATAAAAGATGTTTTTTTTGATCTAGATCACACCCTTTGGGATTTTGATAAAAATTCTAAAATTACTTTTGAAAGTATTTTTGCTCGGAAGCATCCGTCAGTTAATATTGATTCGTTTATTGAAAAGTATATTCCTATAAATCAAGCTTGCTGGAAACTGTATCAATATGATAAAATAACACATCAGCAATTGCGTTATGATAGATTGAAATTGTCTTTTGACGCTATCAATTTTGAAATTTCTGATACAGAGATTGATCTTATTTCACAAGAATATATTGATTTATTGACCGAAAACAATCATCTTTTTGATGGCACTTTTGAAATTTTAGACTATTTAAGAGGGAAATATAAGTTGCATATTATAACCAATGGATTTGCTCCTGTTCAGTTTAAAAAATTAAATAATTCTAAATTAAACGCTTATTTTTCGACGATTACCAATTCGGAAATGGCGGGAGTTAAAAAACCGAATCCGATGATTTTTGAATTCGCTTTAGATTTGGCTCAAGCCCAAAAAAAAAGCAGTATCATGATTGGCGATTCGATTGAAGCGGATGTCTTAGGCGCGTTAGATGCAGGTATTGACGCTATTTATTTTAACGAAAGTAAATTGGCTGTAGCCAATAATAATATTAAACAAATCAATCATTTATTAGAACTTAAAAACTATTTATAACCATGAAAAAACTATTTTTATTTTTTTTAATGCTCGTTTCCAGTTTAGGAATTGCGCAATCGTTGAACGACTATAAAACAGTAGTTGTGCCTTTAAAATATGAATTTTTAAAATCTGAAAATCAATATAGATTAGCTACACTTTCTAAATTTAATTTGAACAAAATTGGTTTTGACGTGTATTATTCTAATCAGGTTGTTCCAAATACCATTGACAGATGCGCTGTTTTGAATTATGACATTGTTAAAGAAAACGCATTTTTAACAACCAAATTATATGTTACTTTTAAAGACTGTTATGGTAAAATTATATACCAGTCAGAAGTGGGAATGAGTAGAGAAAAAGAATTTCAGCTAGCTTATACTGATGCATTGAATAAAGTATTTGCCCCTATTTATGAATTAGAATACCAGTACAACGGCGGAGCAAATGTTGCAGTTGTAGAAAAACCTGCAAAAGTTGATGAAGTAAAACAATCAGTACCTGTTACAGCTATCGTTACCAATGAAGTTTTGGTAAATAAGGCTATTGATCCAAATGAATTGCTTTTTGCGCAGCCTCTTGCAGGAGGAAATTATCAGCTTATTGATAGTAAACCAACTGTGATAATGAAAGTTTTTAAAACATCAGATGCAAATTCATTTTTAGCTCAAAAAGGAAGTCAACAAGGTGTTTTAGTAAAAAAAGACAATCAGTGGTTTTTTGAATATTATCTAAATGGTCAATTAGTTTCCGAAAAAATAAACGTTAAGTTTTAGTTCAGATTTCAGATTAAGAATGTTAATCATCTAATCTGGAATCTGTTTTTTTTACTTCTAACTTCTGATTTCTAACTTCTAACCTTTTCAATAACCATATTTGTCTTTCCAACGGTTTTTAAGAAATTCACGAGTCGAATTTTCACGAGAATTATTTCCAGGAACGTAAATTGGAGTGTTTTTGATTTCGTCAGGCAAATATTCTTGTTCGGCAAAATTATTAGCATATTCATGCGAATATTTATAATCTTCTCCATAGCCTAATTCTTTCATCAACTTAGTTGGTGCATTCCGTAAATGGATTGGAACGGATAAATCTCCAGTTTGTTTTACAATTTGCTGTGCTGTATTAATCGCCATATAGGAAGCGTTGCTTTTTGGCGATGTCGCTAAGTAAATAGCACATTGACTTAGTAAAATTCTACTTTCAGGATAACCAATAGTGGTTACTGCCTGAAACGTATTGTTAGCCATAATCAGTGCAGTAGGATTAGCATTTCCAATATCTTCACTAGCCGAAATAAGTAATCTTCGGGCAATAAATTTTACATCTTCACCACCTTCAATCATTCGGGCTAGCCAATAAACAGCGCCATTAGGATCGCTTCCGCGAATGGATTTGATAAAAGCCGAAATAATGTCATAATGTTGTTCGCCGCTTTTGTCATACAAAACCGTATTTTGTTGGATCAATTCAAGCACACGATGGTTTGTAATGATAACTTCGTCTCCAGCCGAAGCATTTACGACCAATTCGAAAATATTCAATAGTTTGCGTCCATCACCACCAGAAAGTCGCAACAGTGCTTCTGTTTCTTTTAATTGGATATTCTTAGTTTGCAAATACGAATCCGTTTTCATAGCACGAGCCAAAAGAGATTCTAAATCTGTTTTGGTAAACGCATTCAAAGTATAGACCTGACAACGCGAAAGTAATGCGGGAATAACTTCAAAACTAGGGTTTTCGGTTGTAGCACCAATGAGTGTAATCCACCCTTTTTCGACAGCAGCCAATAAGGAGTCTTGCTGAGATTTGCTAAAACGATGAATCTCATCAATAAACAAAATGGGGTTTTTAGCAGTGAAAAGTCCGCCGCTTTGTTTGGCTTTTTCAATTACATCTCGAATGTCTTTCACGCCCGAATTGATGGCGCTTAAGATAAAAAAAGGACGTTGCGATTCCTGCGCAATAATTTGTGCCAAAGTGGTTTTTCCTGTTCCAGGTGGTCCCCAGAAAATTAATGACGGAATAATTCCTTTGGCAATTTGTTGTGTCAAAGAGCCGTTTGTGCCAACCAAATGTGATTGACTGATGTATTCGTCTAATTTTTGTGGGCGTATGCGTTCTGCTAGTGGTGCTTCCATTTTTTTAAATCTGAAATCAAATTTAGGATTTTATAACTATCAAATCAACAAATATCCCAATTACCGAATTAACTTTATGACAAAATAGCATTATATTGTATTTGGTTACATAATTGATTGTATTGTTTTAAAGTAATAAAATGGACAAAGATTTCAAATTTACAAATGCAGTTGTAGGGCTCCCACTTTTTTTTGTGTTGTTCCTGTGGTTTGTATATTGGATAGAAATTCGTTTTCATTTAGACTTTGTGGGAAACGGGATTTATCCTCGCACTTTTTCAGGATTGCAAGGTGTTATTTTTGGTCCTTTTATTCATTCTAACTTGAACCATCTTTATAATAATTCCATTCCTCTTTTGGTTTTGCTGGCTGCTTTACAGTTTTTTTATTCGAAATTAGCTCTCCAAGTTGTTGGATACGGTATTTTGTTTTCAGGAATTTTAACTTGGTTGATTGGAAGAGAAAGTTATCACATTGGCGCAAGCGGATTGATTTATGTACTGTTTGCGTTTATTTTCTTTAAAGGAATTTTGACACAATATTACCGTTTAGTGGCTTTGTCTTTGGCAATAATTACAGTTTACGGCGGAATGAT
This sequence comes from Flavobacterium zubiriense, assembly GCF_041729725.1. Lineage (NCBI taxonomy): Bacteria > Pseudomonadati > Bacteroidota > Flavobacteriia > Flavobacteriales > Flavobacteriaceae > Flavobacterium > Flavobacterium zubiriense. The sequence continues at coordinate 176,175 of NZ_JBCFQL010000001.1, forward strand.
TTGGTATGTTTTTCCAAAAGTAGATGACAAAATCTCTTGGGAAGGACATTTGGCAGGTTTTATTACTGGTTTTGTTTTGGCTTTTTTGTATCAAACGCCTGAGTTTAAAAAAGTACCAAAATACGAATGGGAAATGCCTGATTATAATCCAGCGGATGATAAATTCATGCAGCGATTTGATGAAAATGGCAATTTTGTAAATCTACCCATAATTGATCCTGAAGATGAAATGCAGTCCTATTATTCGTCTAATGTATATGTGAATTATGATTTTGTGTCAAACGAAAAAAACGAATCAAAACCAGAGTCTTAATTCGTTTATATTATTTTAACTCCCTTTCCTTTGGGAAGGGCTGGGGATGGGATTGTTAACTTCTTTGTCTTACCACTTCATATAAAAAAGCACCACAAGCTACAGATACATTCAAAGAACCAATTGTTCCAAACATTGGAAGTTTAGCTTTTTCGTCTACAATTTTTAAAACGGATGGGTTTACTCCACGATCTTCAGAACCCATAATTATAGCTAGTCCTTCCTTCAGGTCGATATTGTAAATTGTATCTTCTGTTTTTTCAGTTGCCGCAACAGTTTTAATTCCACTTCCCTGTAAAAGAAAAATAGCATCTTTAATGTGCTCTACTTTGCAAATTGGAATATTAAAAACCGCACCAGCAGATGTTTTAACCGTGTCTCCATTTACAGGTGCCGCACCAGATTTCTGGATAATGATTCCATTTACTCCAGTACATTCAGCAGTTCTAATAATAGCACCAAAGTTGCGAGCGTCAGAAATTTGATCTAGGACTAAAAATAATGGTTTTTTCCCATTTTCGAGTACGGTTTCGATCAAGTTTTCTAAGTCAAAAAATGAAATAGGAGAGATTGTCGCTACAGCGCCTTGGTGATTGTTGGGGGTAAGTTTGTTTAGTTTTTCTACAGGAACATACGAGAAATTGACATTAGCGCGTTTCATGACCTTCATTAAGTCTTTCATCAATTCGCCAGAGGCTTCTTTTTGAATGTACACTTTGTCTATTGTTGAACCCGCTTGAATTGCTTCAATAATGGCTCTAATCCCGAATATTTGATGTTCTTTTTCCATGGCGCAAATATATAAAAAAAAACCGCTCAAATCTTGAGCGGTATTTTGACTGTTTTGATTTTATTTAAGTAATATGGATGTACAAAGTCCTAAAGAACTATTTTTCCATTTTATTTGTTTAATTATTTATGTTCGGATTAGCATCAATTTCCGATAAAGGTATAGCATAAATCATTCTTGGATCCAATGCAGGAATCACTAAATCAGCACCAGGCATAATTGTGTTTAATCTGCCATCTTTTCTATTCAAACCAATACCATTTCTTGCCATATCAAAAGAAGCTACCCCGTCTCCCCATAATTCAACCCTTCTATACATCAAAATTTCATCTATAAGGGCTTGTTCAGTTTTACTAGATTTAACATAGCTATCATCTCTAATAGAATTTAAATCAAATAATACCTGCTGAGCTTCAGCATTTTTATTTTGTCTAGCTAAAGCTTCAGCTTTTGTTAGATAAAACTCTGTATTTCTTAAATAAATGTAATCGCCAATAAACTCACCTGGCCCTGGCTCTGCTATAAACTTTAAACTTGTATATTTAGGAGTGGCAGCGTAATGAGCCCATGTGCCAGGAATTATAACGGTATTGGCTGGATAACGTTGATCTGCAAACCATTTTTTTCTTTTGTCCGTTTCTGGTATAAAGTCATATAAATTAGAATTAATCGATTTAACATGATCCCAACCACTGTAACCGTCATTTATTTGACTGGAGTGAGCAAAAAAAGAAGCATATGTTTCCGATGTGGCTGGGGTTACATCTGCTCCCCATAAAACTTCAGAAAGCGAAATGTCGTCGAAACCGTGAAGGACATCATTACTGATACTTCCAACTTGCATAGCGATATCAGCATATTTTTCGGCTTCAGCCCAATTTTTGTATGTTAAATGATATCTTGCCAAATATGCGGCTACCACATTTGCATCGACTTCTTCTTTTGATGTTCTTTGGTAGGATTCTAAGCCTTCATATGCTAAATTTAAATCATCAAGTATCAACTTTTTAACCTCGCTGATACTGGATTTAGGCTGTCCTACAAAATCCCCTTTGTCTATAGGGATAGCTAAAGTTGCGTCATCTGCCAGTGTGTGCTGATACATTCTTAATAAATAAAAATAGGCTATGGCTCTATAAGCGTGTGATTTATATTTGAAAGCCAAACTTTCTTCTGGTGCGGTAGGTGGAACTAAATTAATTATGGCATTTGAATTGTTAATAATTTTATAGAAGAATTTCCAAATAAATGCATTGTCATTAGAAGTTAAGATAACATTATCATAATTATTATAGAAGCCAAACCATGTATTGCGACTCATATCTATATCATTACTTCTTAAATCCATTCCAAGATCAACAGCTTTAATTCCAAATTCATCTTCACTGGATTCACCATCTCTAAAATAAGCTAAAATAGCACCGTCTAGCGCTTTTAATCCTTGTGTGCTGCCAGAATTTATAACTGCTGTAGCGTGTGAATCTGTATATAACTCCTGTTTGTCAAATTCTTGATCTAAATCGGTACATGATGCTAAATTCGATATAATCAGCAGCAAGAACATATAATTGAGTATTCTCTTATATGGATATTTTTCAGTTTTTTTCATGGTGTTTTTTTAATTTAATTTAACATTGACTCCAAATGCAATTGTTCTATTTGCTCCATATTCACTTGAAGACGAACCAACCAAACTTAGACGTGGATCGTATCCTTGTCTCGCACTGTATAATAAAAATCCATTATTTACAATTCCGTAAATCTTAACACTTTCTATATGGTTTCTTTTTAAAGCATCATTTTTTAACAGATACCCTAGATTGATATTTGATAAACTTAAATAGCTTAGATCTATAAGATACATGTCAGAAATTCTATATTGATTAGGAGATAATGGATCTACTCTAGGTAAGCTTCCTGTTGTATTTTCTAAAGTCCATGTTTTATGATAATCTGGGAAATTAGTAATGTTTTGGGTAGCACCTAGTAATGTGAAATACTCATTATCCAATCCATAACCGCCTAATTGATAGGCGAATTGAAGACCTACAGAAAAATTCCCTAGCTGTAAGTCTGCTCCAAAACCACCAGTAATTTCGGGAATTGCTTGTTTGTTCAGAAACTCCCTTCCGGATGTAACAGCACTTGCATAATCTTCGGTTATGATTTCTTCGCCTGTAGTATCATCTTTTGTGAAGTATTGTGCATTCCCATTTTCAGGATTAACACCTGCAGACCTTACCATGTAATAATCAAAAATGCTTCTTCCAACAGTTCTTCTGAAATTTCCAACTTGTATATTATCTCTTGGGAGTTCTTTAATTATATTATTGAGTGTGGATAAATTGGCATTAAACGTTAAATTAATTTTCTCTCTTTTTATTGCATGCCAAGATATTTCGGTTTCAATGCCACTATTTACCATTGTTCCAAAGTTTCGAGGACTGGTCTCTTGTCCTGTTGAAAGAGGTATAGGGTTGTTAAACAAAAGATCTTTTGAAGTTTTTCTAAAATATCCTACATTAATGTTTAACCTATTAAATAAACTCATATTATATGCGATGTCAAAACTTGCTGCTTTTTCCCAAGTGATATCTTTATTTCCTAAATATTTTAAAGTTTGGGTTAATTGACCATTGTTTTCAGCTATCTCATATTGGTTTTCATATACAGTAAAGTTTCTTGTTTGAAACCCGTCTGGATATAAAATTCGGTCATTACCAGTAGTTCCATAGTTTACTGATAATTTAGCATAATTGATAGCTTTAGATTCATTCATGAATTTTTCTTTGCTCATTATCCAAGAACCACCTGCTGACCAGAAAGCTCCCCATCTCGCATCAGGATGGAACACAGATGACGCATCATATCTCCCTGATAAATTCAGATAGTATTTGTTATCTAATCCGTAAACAAATCTTGAGAAGTATCCTTCGGTAACATATTTTGTATTATAATTACTCGCACCGATATAAACAGAAGTGTTGTCTAAAACAGGGTTAAAATTTCCTATGATATTATATTTAGTCAAGCCCAATCTGTTGAAATTTTCTTCGTAAGTTTCATGGCCAAGAAGAAAGTCAAATTCATGTACTCCAAAATCTTTTTTCCATGTTAGCAATTGTTGATTTGTAAACGCGGAATAATTATCTTTTGTGTTTGTTAAAAGTCCATTTTGGGCTAATGCAAATGCTCCTGCACCTGGTTTGGTAAAGTCGGTATTTTGATCAACTTCTACAAGGTAATTCATTACATATTCAAATTTTAAACCAAGAGGCAAATCTACCTTAGTTCTAAATGCAGCATTAAAATTATCTTTAGCATTTGTTTGTTGAGTATTTTCTATGACAGCGAGTGGGTGTTCACCTGGAGCATAATTCCTAGGGCCTCTTACTATGCCGCCACCAAAATCTTGTGCGAACCCAAAATCATATGCGTATCCACCAGGATTATTGGTGTTAACTATTGGATTCCAATTGGCATCGTATTGATAAACTGGAAATATGGGAGCAATTCTTCTTGTCCATCCGAATGCATTAGAGAAATTTGTTGATGGAGTGCCATTTGTTGGATCAAAAGAAGCCGGTATTGCCTGGCTATTAGATTTAGCATACGACATATCCCCGCTCAAAGAAATTACTTTTACAATATTAGTAGCATTTACTTTTAATCTTGCGGTACTTCTTTTAAAATTACTTCTTACCGTGTAGCCATTATTTTCTTCATTTCCTAAAGAGAAGTAATAATCTATATCTTGATTACCACCAGATATATTTAAGTTTGTTGAAGTAAAGTTTGCTGAATCTCTAAATAATACATCTTCCCAACTATCGTTTACCAATAAACGAGCAGAGCTATTAAGCTTACCAGTATTTGGATCTACTAAAACATTGTCTGCTACATTGTAAACATTATAGCCTAGTCTATCAATTAAGTTATCACTAGCAAATTGTCTCGCTTGTTGTAAAGAAATTGGATTTCCATCAGCGTTTTGTCTGTAATATTCTGAGTTGGTTAATACACTATGATAGGCTTCATAAAAATCTTTAGGATTCTTAATGATGTTATATTCTTTTGAACCTCTTTGTGTTATACCATACCTAGTATCAAAGTTTATTTGCGGCTTGTTATTTCTTTTTCCTTTTTTTGTTGTGATTAATAATACGCCATTTGATGCCTTATTACCATACAATGAGGTAGAAGATGCGTCTTTCAAAACAGTAGTTGACTCAATATCCTGCGGATTTATACTACTTAAGCTTCCTGAATAAGGTACTCCATCTAAAACAATTAGAGGTGAGCTATCGGCATTTATTGATCCAAATCCTCTAATTCTGATAATTGGATCTGATCCTGGGTTAGCGTCAGCTTGTGTTATTCTTAAACCAGAAACTAAGCCCTCTAAACTTTGAGCAACATTAGAGAAAGTTGCGTTTTCTATCTTATCCGATTTTATAACGCTAATTGACCCTGTAATTGCCTCTTTTTTCTGAGTGCCATACGCTACAACTAAGACTTCGTCTAAACTTCGAGCGCTTTCCAGCATTTCAACATTAATTTTTGTTGAAATTGCTTTAAATTCTTGAGTTTTCATCCCAATAAAACTAAAAATCAAGATTTGATCGGAAGAGACCTTAATGGAATATTTTCCATCAAAATCAGTTTGAGTACCAATTTGTGTTCCTTTCACTAATATACTTGCTCCGGGTAGCGGAATGCCAGTGTTATCAATCACGGTACCTGTTACTGTTCTTTCTTGTGAGTAAGAAAGTTGGACTGTTATCACTAATAATAAAGATAGCAGAAGTTTTAGTTTCGTATTCATTAAATTTTTAATTAGGATTGTTTCTGCAAATTTCTTAAATAATTGTTAATTAACCTAATTATCCTCAATGCTTTTTTCTGTCACGAGTGTTTTTGAGGATGTTGTATTATTTTTGGGTTTTAATGATTAATGTTATAAAAATGTTATCTTTTTTTTAATAAATGTGGATTGTAGATGATGTTGTTGAAAATTAATGAATTAACATTTGTAGAGTAAAAAATAATTTATACATTTGCAACCCCGTAAAAAGCGGGAATTAAATTTACATAATAATTTTTAGTATTAATTATGCCAACAATTCAACAATTAGTAAGAACAGGAAGAACTCAGATAACTAAGAAGAGTAAATCGGTTGCTTTAGATTCTTGTCCTCAAAGAAGAGGGGTTTGTACGCGTGTTTACACTACTACACCAAAAAAACCAAACTCTGCAATGCGTAAAGTAGCGCGTGTACGTTTGACAAACGGTAATGAAGTGAATGCTTACATCCCTGGAGAAGGACACAATTTACAAGAGCACTCGATAGTATTAGTTAGGGGTGGAAGGGTAAAAGATTTACCAGGAGTTAGATACCACATCGTTCGTGGTGCACTTGATACGTCAGGAGTAGCAGGAAGAACGCAAAGAAGATCTAAGTATGGTGCTAAACGCCCAAAAGAAGCAAAAAAGTAATTTAAAACGTTAAGAGTTGGAGGTTAGGAGTTAAGGGTTGGGATTGAAACGTAAGTAAAAATCTGTAACACATAACATTTAACGGATAACCCATAACTTTTTATTAAAAAAAAGACATGAGAAAAAGAGCGGCAAAAAAGAGACCACTTTTACCAGATCCAAGATTTAATGATCAACTGGTAACACGTTTTGTGAATAACTTAATGTGGGATGGTAAAAAATCTACAGCTTTTAAAGTTTTCTATGATGCAATTGACATCATTGAATCTAAAAAGCAAAATGACGAGAAAACTTCGTTAGAAATTTGGAAAGATGCTTTAACAAATGTTATGCCTCACGTAGAAGTACGTAGTCGTAGAGTGGGTGGAGCAACATTTCAAATTCCAATGCAAATTCGTCCAGATAGAAAAATTTCTATGGCAATGAAGTGGTTGATACTTTATTCTAGAAGAAGAAACGAAAAATCAATGGCTCAAAGATTAGCTTCAGAATGTTTAGCTGCGGCTAAAGAAGAAGGAGCGGCTGTTAAGAAAAGAATGGATACTCACAAAATGGCAGAAGCTAACAAAGCTTTCTCTCACTTTAGATTTTAATCTTAAGAAATGGCAAGAGAACTTAAATATACAAGAAACATAGGAATTGCTGCTCATATTGATGCTGGTAAAACAACAACAACTGAGCGTATATTATTCTATACTGGAAAATCACACAAAATTGGTGAAGTACACGATGGTGCTGCAACAATGGACTGGATGGCGCAAGAGCAAGAAAGAGGTATTACAATTACTTCTGCAGCTACAACTTGTGAATGGAATTTTCCAACTACACAAGGTAAAATTTTACCAGAAACATTACCTTATCACTTTAATATTATCGATACCCCGGGACACGTTGATTTTACTGTTGAGGTAAATCGTTCTTTGCGTGTGCTTGATGGTTTGGTTTTCTTATTTAGTGCTGTTGATGGTGTTGAGCCACAATCAGAAACTAACTGGAGATTAGCAGATCAATACAGAGTACCACGTATTGGTTTCGTTAATAAAATGGACAGACAGGGTTCTAACTTTTTGGCGGTTTGTCAGCAAGTAAGAGATATGTTGAAATCTAATGCTGTTGCAATCACTTTGCCAATTGGTGAGGAAAATGATTTCAAAGGTGTTGTGGATTTAGTTAGAAACCAAGCTATTGTTTGGGATGATGCTGGAATGGGAGCGACTTATGAAGTTGTTGAAATTCCTGCTGATATGGTAGATGAGGTTAAAGAATACAGAGATATTCTTATTGAAGCAGTTGCTGATTATGATGAGAACTTGCTTGATAAGTATATGGAAGATCCGGATTCTATCACAGAAGAAGAAATCAATATCGCTTTAAGAGCGGCTGTAATGGATATGGCAATTATCCCTATGATTGCTGGTTCATCTTTCAAAAATAAAGGAGTTCAGTTTATGTTAGATGCAGTATGTAAATACTTACCATCTCCAATGGATAAAGAAGGTATTGAAGGGATTCATCCTGATGATGCTGAATTATTAGAAGAAGATCAAACTAAAATCTTGCGTAAGCCAGATGTTAAAGAGCCATTTGCAGCTTTAGCGTTTAAGATCGCAACTGACCCATTCGTAGGTCGTTTAGCTTTCTTCCGTGCTTATTCTGGTCGTTTAGATGCAGGTTCTTATGTTTTGAACACGCGTTCTGGGAACAAAGAAAGAATTTCTCGTATTTACCAAATGCACGCTAACAAACAAAATCCAATCGAATTTATCGAAGCTGGAGATATTGGAGCGGCAGTTGGATTTAAAGATATTAAAACTGGAGATACATTGTGTGATGAAAAACACCCAATTATTCTTGAGTCAATGAAATTTCCTGCGCCAGTAATTGGTATTGCTATTGAGCCTAAGACAAAAGCTGACGTAGATAAAATGGGTATGGCATTAGCTAAATTAGCTGAAGAGGATCCAACGTTTACTGTTAGAACTGATGAAGCTTCTGGGCAAACTATTATCTCTGGTATGGGTGAGCTTCACTTAGATATCTTAGTGGATAGAATGAAACGTGAATTTAAAGTTGAAGTTAACCAAGGTGAGCCTCAAGTGGAATATAAAGAAGCGTTTACTAAAAAAGCACAACATAGAGAGACTTATAAAAAACAATCTGGAGGTCGTGGTAAATTCGGTGATATCGTATTTATTCTTGAGCCTGCTGATGAAGTTGACGGTAAAACTCCAGTTGGATTACAATTTGTTAATGCTGTAAAAGGGGGTAACGTTCCTAAAGAATATATTCCTTCTGTAGAGAAAGGTTTCCGTGAGGCTATGAAAACTGGTCCTTTAGCAGGATACCAAGTGGATAGTTTGAAAGTAACTTTGTTAGATGGATCTTTTCACCCTGTGGATTCTGATGCGCTTTCTTTTGAACTTGCAGCAAGAATGGGTTATAGAGAAGTGGCTAAGGCTGCTGGAGCTGTAATTCTTGAACCAATCATGAAAATGGAAGTTATTACACCAGAAGAAAACATGGGAGATATCGTAGGTGATATTAACCGTCGTAGAGGTCAGGTGAGTGATATGGGAGACAGAAATGGTGCTAAAACTATTAAGGCTGATGTGCCTTTATCAGAGATGTTTGGTTATGTTACAACATTAAGAACATTGTCTTCTGGTAGAGCAACTTCTACAATGGAATTCTCACATTACGCAGAGACACCTTCTAATATTTCAGAAGCAGTAATCAAAAAAGCAAAAGGAAACGCTTAATCTTTAAGAAAATGAGTCAAAAAATCAGAATAAAATTAAAATCTTACGATCACATGTTGGTAGACAAGTCTGCTGAAAAGATTGTAAAAACGGTTAAGACTACCGGAGCAGTGGTAACAGGGCCAATTCCTTTGCCAACTCACAAAAAATTGTTTACAGTATTGCGTTCTCCGCACGTAAACAAAAAAGCAAGAGAGCAATTTGAAGTAATGTCATATAAGAGATTAATTGATATTTATTCATCTTCATCTAAAACTATCGATGCTTTAATGAAATTAGAATTACCTAGTGGAGTTGAAGTAGAAATCAAAGTTTAAGTTTTTTTTTCAAGAGTAAATTAGAGCACTTTGTTTAAGTGAAAAGTTTTTTTGGATTGTGTGTAAATAAGTTATACTTTTGCACCACTTTAAAAAACAGCTTCACTTAAACGAATGTGTTCTGTTTTTATATTTAATAATTAATAATTAATATTTATGTCTGGGTTAATTGGTAGAAAAATCGGCATGACTAGTCTTTTTGATGAGAACGGGAAGAATGTTCCTTGTACTGTTATTGAGGCAGGTCCATGTGTTGTTACCCAAGTCAGAACCAAAGGTGTTGACGGGTACGAAGCGTTGCAACTTGGTTTCGATGACAAAAACGAGAAACATTCCACAAAAGCGGCTTTAGGTCACTTTAAAAAAGCGGGAACTGTTGCTAAGAAAAAAGTCGTTGAATTCAAGGAATTTGCAACTGAACAAAAATTAGGAGATCTTATTGATGTTTCTATTTTTGCTGAAGGAGAATTTGTAGATGTACAAGGTGTATCTAAAGGTAAAGGTTTTCAAGGGGTTGTAAAACGTCACGGTTTTGGTGGTGTTGGTCAAGCAACTCATGGTCAACATAACCGTTTAAGAGCGCCAGGTTCTGTGGGAGCTTCTTCTTATCCATCTAGAGTATTCAAAGGAATGCGTATGGCTGGAAGAATGGGAGGAGACAATGTAAAAGTTCAAAACCTTAGAGTTTTAAAAGTAGTGGCTGAAAAGAACCTACTTGTTATTAAAGGATGTGTTCCTGGTCATAACAACTCTTATGTAATCATTCAGAAGTAATGGAAGCAAAAGTATTAGATTTCAACGGAAAAGATACTGGAAGAAAAGTTCAACTTTCTGATTCAGTATTTGGTATAGAGCCAAACAATCACGCAGTATACCTTGATGTAAAGCAATATCTTGCTAATCAAAGACAAGGAACGCACAAAGCTAAAGAAAGAGCTGAAGTAGCGGGAAGTACTCGTAAGATAAAAAAACAAAAAGGAACTGGTACTGCTCGTGCGGGTAGTGCAAAGAATCCATTGTTTAAAGGTGGTGGAACAGTTTTTGGACCAAGACCAAGAAGTTATTCATTCAAATTGAATAAAAACTTGAAAAGATTGGCGAGAAAATCTGCTTTCTCAATTAAAGCAAAAGAGTCGAACATTATCGTTCTTGAAGACTTTAATTTTGAAACACCAAACACTAAAAATTTCATTAACGTTTTGAAAGCTTTAGAGTTAGAAAATAAAAAATCATTATTTGTGTTGGGTGATACCAATAAAAATGTATATTTGTCGTCACGCAATTTAAAAGCTTCTAGTGTTGTAAGTAGTTTAGAATTAAGCACTTACGCTATATTAAACGCTAATAATTTAGTGCTTTTGGAGAGTTCTTTGGAGATAATTGAAGAAAATTTAAGTAAATAATAGGATATGAGTATCATAATTAAACCTATAGTAACGGAAAAAGTAACCAAAGAAAGTGAAGTTTTAAACCGCTTCGGATTTGTTGTTAACAAAAAAGCAAATAAAGTTGAGATTAAGAAAGCTGTTGAAGCTGCTTATGGAGTAACTGTTTTGAGTGTTAATACCATTAACGTAAGACCGGACAGAACTACAAAATACACTAAAAGTGGTTTAATCAGTGGAAAGACAAATGCTTATAAAAAAGCAATTGTACAAGTACAAGAAGGAGAAACAATTGATTTTTACAACAATATCTAAGATATAACAATGTCAGTAAGAAAATTAAAACCTATTACCGCAGGTCAGCGATTTAGAGTTGTGAATGGTTATGACGCCATTACAACTGATAAGCCGGAACGCTCTTTGATAGCGCCGATAAAAAACTCTGGAGGTAGAAATAGTCAAGGAAAGATGACCATGCGTTATACGGGTGGTGGTCACAAGCAGAGATATCGTATTATTGATTTCAAAAGAACTAAAGATGGAATTCCAGCTACAGTGAAATCAATTGAGTACGATCCAAACAGAACTGCATTTATTGCTTTATTAGCTTATGCTGATGGAGAGAAAACTTATGTAATTGCTCAAAATGGTTTGAAAGTAGGTCAGAAATTAGTTTCTGGTGCTGAAGCTCAACCAGAAATTGGTAACACATTGCCTTTAAGTAAAGTTCCATTAGGAACTGTTATTTCTTGTATCGAATTGAGACCTGGACAAGGAGCTGTTATTGCTCGTTCTGCAGGAACATTTGCTCAATTAATGGCAAGAGATGGAAAATATGCAACAATTAAAATGCCATCAGGAGAAACAAGATTAATCTTGTTGACTTGTTCGGCTACAATTGGAGCAGTATCTAATTCAGACCACCAATTAGTAGTATCTGGTAAAGCAGGTAGAACTAGATGGTTAGGAAGAAGACCTAGAACAAGACCTGTTGCAATGAACCCTGTTGATCACCCGATGGGTGGTGGAGAAGGTCGTTCTTCTGGTGGACATCCACGTTCAAGAAATGGAGTACCAGCTAAAGGTTATAGAACTCGTTCTAAGAAAAATCCGAGTAGTAAGTATATCGTAGAACGTAGAAAGAAATAATTAAGATATGGCACGTTCATTAAAAAAAGGACCTTTCGTTCATTATAAGTTAGAAAAGAAAGTTGAAGAAAACATTGCAGGTGGGAATAAAGGAGTAGTAAAGACTTGGTCTAGAGCTTCTATGATTACTCCTGACTTTGTTGGACAAACAATCGCAGTTCATAACGGTCGTCAGTTTGTACCAGTTTACGTAACAGAAAACATGGTAGGTCACAAATTAGGAGAATTTTCACCAACTAGATCTTTTAGAGGTCATGCTGGAGCAAAAAATAAAGGTAAAAAATAAGAAGCAATGGGAGTTCGTAAAAGAGAAACAGCAGATGCGAGAAAAGAGGCTAATAAGTCTATTGCTTTCGCAAAATTGAATAACTGCCCTACTTCACCTAGAAAAATGCGCTTAGTAGCGGACTTGGTAAGAGGTCAGAAGGTAGAAAGAGCACTTAACATTTTAAGATTCAGTTCTAAAGAAGCATCAAGAAAATTAGAGAAACTATTATTATCTGCAATCAACAACTGGGAGCAAAAAAATAGTGAAGGTAATTTAGAAGAAGCTGGATTATTTGTTAAAGAGATTAGAGTAGATGGTGGAATGATGTTGAAAAGACTTCGTCCAGCTCCACAAGGTCGCGCACATAGAATTAGAAAACGTTCAAATCACGTAACAATCGTGTTAGGAGCTATTAATAACACACAAGCAAATTAATACAAGATGGGACAAAAGACAAATCCAATTGGAAATAGACTTGGTATCATCAGAGGATGGGACTCTAACTGGTATGGTGGAAATGATTACGGCGATAAATTAGCTGAAGATCACAAAATCAGAAAGTATATCCATGCTCGTTTATCAAAAGCTAGTGTATCAAAAGTAATCATCGAGAGAACTTTGAAACTTGTAACCGTTACTATCACTACTGCTAGACCTGGTATTATTATCGGAAAAGGTGGCCAAGAGGTAGACAAGTTGAAAGAAGAACTTAAGAAAATTACAGACAAAGAGGTTCAAATCAACATCTTTGAAATTAAAAGACCTGAGTTAGATGCTTATTTAGTTGCAACAAGTATCGCTCGTCAAATCGAAAGCCGTATTTCTTACAGACGTGCAATCAAAATGGCTATTGCTGCTTCTATGCGTATGAACGCTGAAGGTATCAAAGTTTTGATTTCTGGTCGTTTGAATGGTGCAGAGATGGCGCGTTCAGAAGGTTTCAAAGAAGGAAGAATTCCTTTATCAACTTTCAGAGCCGATATTGATTATGCACTTGCTGAAGCACATACTACTTACGGTAGAATGGGTATCAAAGTGTGGATCATGAAAGGTGAAGTTTACGGAAAGAGAGATCTTTCTCCGCTTGCTGGAATGGACAAAAAACAATCTGGTGGAAAAGGTGGAGATGCTCCTCGTGGTAAATCTAACTTCTCAAAAGGTGGAAAACCAGACGCTCGTAAAAGAAAGTAATTTTTAAATTAAAGAAAAATGTTACAGCCTAAAAGAACAAAATACCGTAAGGTACAAAAAGGTAGAATGAAAGGGAACTCTCAAAGAGGGCATGAACTTTCTAATGGAATGTTTGGTATTAAATCTGTTCATGAAGATGGTATGTTTCTTACTTCACGTCAAATCGAGGCTGCGCGTATCGCTGCAACTCGTTTCATGAAAAGAGAGGGACAATTATGGATCAAAATATTTCCAGACAAACCAATCACTAAGAAACCTCTTGAGGTACGTATGGGTAAAGGTAAAGGTGCCGTTGAATATTGGGCAGCTGTTGTTAAACCCGGAAGAATCATGTTTGAAGTTGGTGGGGTTCCATTATCTGTTGCAAAAGAGGCTTTGCGTCTTGCAGCTCAAAAACTACCAGTAAAAACTAAATTCGTTGTTGCTAGAGATTTCGAAGCATAATCTTATATTATTATGAAACAATCAGAAATAAAAGATCTTTCTGCAGCACAGTTGCAAGAAAATCTTAGCCAAGCTAAGAAAACATATGCTGACCTAAAAATGGCTCATGCAATATCTCCAATTGAAAATCCACTTCAAATTAGAAGTTTAAGAAGAACAGTTGCGAGATTGGCTACAGAGCTTACTAAAAGAGAGGTGCAATAATTGTAATCTGCGAAAGATGGAAGAAAAAAGAAATTTAAGAAAAGAAAGAATTGGTGTTGTAACGTCAAACAAAATGGATAAATCTATTGTTGTTGCACAAGTTACTAAAGTAAAACACCCATTATATGGTAAGTTCGTATTGAAAACAAAGAAATTTGTTGCACATGACGAAACAAACGACTGTAACATTGGAGATACTGTAAGAATTAGCGAAACGCGTCCTTTAAGTAAGTCAAAATGTTGGAGATTGGTTGAAATCCTAGAAAGAGCTAAATAATTATGGTACAACAAGAATCAAGACTAAAAGTAGCAGATAACACAGGAGCTAAAGAAGTTTTAACTATCCGTGTTTTAGGAGGTACCAAAAGAAGGTATGCCTCTGTTGGTGACAAGATTGTAGTATCTATTAAAGATACATCTCCTAACGGAAGCGTTAAAAAAGGAGCTGTTTCAACTGCAGTTGTTGTACGTACCAAAAAAGAAGTGAGAAGAGCTGATGGTTCTTATATCCGTTTCGATGACAATGCATGTGTTCTTTTGAACGCTGCAGGAGAAATGAGAGGAACTCGTGTATTTGGTCCGGTAGCAAGAGAACTTCGTGAAAAACAATTCATGAAAATTGTATCATTAGCACCAGAAGTGCTTTAATTCGCTATAAGATGATAAAGCTAAAAATAAAATCAGGTGACATTGTAAGAGTAATTGCTGGAGACCATAAAGGTGCTGAAGGTAAAATATTGCGTGTTGACCGTGAGAAAAACAAAGCGATTGTTGAAGGTGTAAACATGGTTTCGAAACATACAAAACCAAGTGCTAAAAACCCTCAAGGAGGAATCGTTAAGAAGGAAGCTCCTATTCAAATTTCTAATATCTCTTTAATTGATCCTAAAACTAAGGAAACAACTAGAGTAGGTGTAAGAGTTGAAGGAGATAAGAAAGTAAGATTTTCAAAAAAATCTAATCAAGTACTATAGTAATGGCGTATATACCTAGATTAAAAGAAGAATATAAGAGTAGAGTAATCTCTGCTCTTAAAGAAGAGTTCGGATACACAAACGTAATGCAAGTTCCTAAATTGGAGAAAATCGTTTTGAGCCGTGGAGTAGGTGCAGCTGTATCTGATAAAAAATTAATTGACTATGCAGTTGATGAATTAACTAAGATCACTGGACAAAAAGCAGTTTCTACAATCTCTAAGAAAGACGTTGCGTCTTTCAAATTGAGAAAGGGAATGCCTATTGGAGCAAAAGTTACTTTGCGTGGAGAAAGAATGTATGAGTTTTTAGATAGACTTATTACTTCAGCTTTACCACGTGTAAGAGATTTTAGTGGTATCAAAGCTACTGGATTCGATGGTAGAGGTAACTATAACCTTGGAGTTTTAGAGCAAATCATTTTCCCAGAAATTGATATTGATAAAGTAAACAAAATTTCAGGAATGGATATTACTTTTGTTACTACTGCTCAAACAGACAAAGAAGCAAAGTCATTATTGGCTGAATTAGGTTTACCTTTTAAAAAGAATTAAGATATGGCTAAAGAATCAATGAAAGCCCGTGAGGTTAAGAGAGAAAAAACGGTAGCTAAGTATGCTGAGAAAAGAAAAGCTTTGATAGAGGCTGGAGATTTCGTAGGTTTGCAAAAATTACCTAAAAATGCTTCACCAGTTCGTTTACACAATCGTTGTAAATTAACAGGTAGACCAAGAGGGTACATGCGTCAATTCGGTATTTCACGTGTAACTTTTCGTGAAATGGCTAATAATGGATTGATACCAGGAGTTAAAAAAGCCAGCTGGTAAAAAACGAATTTTAATTGGTTAAAGGTTCAATGAGAAAGTCTCAAAGAAAACCATAATCGCAAATTAATAAATATGAATACAGATCCTATTGCAGATTATTTAACGCGAGTTAGAAACGCTGTGGCTGCAAACCACAAAGTTGTTGAAATTCCGGCATCTAATCTAAAAAAAGAAATTACTAAGATTTTATTTGATCAAGGTTATATCTTAAGTTACAAATTTGAAGACAACTCTGTTCAGGGTTCTATTAAAATTGCTTTGAAGTATGATAAAGATACTAAAGAGCCGGTTATTAAAGATATCCAAAGAATTAGTAAACCAGGTTTACGTAAATATTCTAGTTCTTCAAACATTCCTAGAATCCTTAACGGATTAGGTATTGCTATTGTTTCTACTTCAAAAGGTTTGATGACTGGAAAGAAAGCTAAGCAATTAAATGTAGGTGGTGAAGTAATTTGCTACGTATACTAATTAATAAAGACTTATAAGATGTCAAGAATAGGAAAGAGTCCAGTTGTAATTCCTGCTGGAGTTACTGTTGAAGTTAAAGACGGTATTATTACAGTAAAAGGAAAAAATGGTCAACTAACACAGGAGTTTTCGGATGTAACTGTAACAGTTGAAGGTGATCAAGTTCAAGTTGAAAGATCATCTGATCACAAAGATCAAAGAGCAAAACACGGTTTATATAGATCTTTAATCAGCAATATGATTGTTGGTGTAACTGAAGGTTTTACTAAATCTTTAGAATTGGTAGGAGTAGGTTATAGAGCTTCTAACCAAGGGCAAAAATTAGATTTAGCACTTGGATTTTCTCACAATATTGTTTTAGAAGTTGCTCCAGAAGTAATTGTTGAAACTATATCTGAAAAAGGTAAGAACCCAATTGTAAAATTAACATCATTTGACAAACAACTTTTAGGAGCTGTTGCTGCGAAAATCAGAGGTTTCCGTAAGCCAGAGCCGTACAAAGGAAAAGGTGTTAAATTTGTAGGTGAAGTATTAAGAAGAAAAGCAGGTAAATCAGCTTAAAAAATAAGATTATGTCATTAACAAAACCTGAAAGAAGACAGAGAATCAGATTCAGAATCAGAAAAACGATAAGCGGTACTGCTGTTAATCCAAGATTATCTGTATTTAGAAGTAACAAAGAAATTTACGCTCAACTTATTGACGACGTAAACGGAGTTACATTGTTGTCTGCTTCTTCAAGAGAAAAAGAAATAGGAAAAGGTACTAACGTAGAAATTGCTACAGCAGTTGGAAAACTTGTTGCAGAAAAAGCGTTAAAAGCTGGGGTTGAAACAGTAAAATTCGATAGAGGAGGATACTTATACCACGGTCGTATTAAATCATTAGCAGAAGGCGCAAGAGCGGCTGGACTTAAATTCTAATATATTATGTCTAAATACAAAAATGTAGAATTGGTAAAACCAAGTGGTCTTGAACTTAAAGATCGTCTGGTAAGTGTTAATCGTGTTACTAAGGTTACAAAGGGTGGTAGAGCTTTTGGTTTTTCTGCTATTGTAGTTGTAGGTGATGAAAACGGAGTAGTTGGGCACGGATTAGGAAAATCTAAAGACGTTTCTGAAGCAATTGCGAAAGCAGTAGAAGATGCTAAGAAAAATCTAGTAAAAATTCCTTTGAATGGTCAATCAGTTCCTCACGAACAAAAAGGTAAATTTGGTGGTGCACGTGTATTCTTAATTCCTGCCTCTCATGGTACAGGAGTTATTGCTGGTGGAGCTGTTCGTTCAGTTCTTGAATCAGTAGGTATTCATGATGTATTATCTAAATCTCAAGGATCATCAAATCCTCACAACGTAGTAAAAGCAACTTTTGATGCTTTATTACAAATGAGAAGTGCTCACACTGTTGCAAAACAAAGAGGAGTATCTTTAGAAAAAGTTTTTAAAGGTTAATCAAGGAAATTATGGCTAAATTATTAGTAAAACAAGTTAGAAGTAAAATCAACTGTCCACTTGATCAAAAAAGAGGATTAGAGGCTTTAGGTCTACGTAAAATGGGTCAAGTTGTAGAGCATGACTCAAACCCTGCAATCCTTGGGATGATAAACAAAGTTAAACACTTAGTTTCTGTAGAAGAAGCTAAATAACAAATACTGTTATGAATTTAAGTAACTTACAACCAGCTGAAGGGTCAACACACAATCAAAATAAAAGATTAGGTAGAGGAGAAGGTTCTGGAAAAGGTGGTACCGCTGCACGTGGACACAAAGGAGCAAAATCTCGTTCTGGATATTCTAAAAAGATTGGTTTTGAAGGTGGGCAAATGCCACTTCAAAGACGTGTACCTAAGTTTGGTTTTACAAACATCAATCGTAAAGAATACGAAGGTGTGAATCTTGATACACTTCAATTATTAGTAGATAATGGTGCCATTACAGATACTGTTGATATGACAGTTTATGTTGCAAACCGTTTGGCTACTAAGAATGAAATTGTAAAGATTTTAGGAAGAGGAGAATTGAAAGCTAAATTAAAAGTAACTGCTCACAAATTTACTGCTACTGCAAAAGCTGCTATTGAAGCTGCTGGAGGAGAAGCTGTAACAATATAATTTTTCAATTAATATGAAGAAATTTATTGAATCAATAAGTAATGTTTGGAAAATCGAGGAACTAAAAAACAGAATCCTAATTACTTTAGGACTGCTTTTAGTTTATCGTTTTGGAGCTCACGTAACGCTTCCTGGGATTGATGCTACACAGTTAGCTAATTTAGAAGGCCAAACCAAAAGTGGTATTGGTTCTATTTTAGATATGTTTACTGGAGGAGCTTTTTCTCAAGCGTCCGTTTTTGCTTTAGGAATTATGCCTTACATTTCAGCATCTATTGTTGTTCAGCTTATGGGAATTGCTATTCCTTATTTGCAAAAATTACAAAGTGATGGTGAAAGTGGTAGAAAAAAGATTAATCAGATTACACGTTGGTTGACTATTGTAATTACTTTGGTTCAAGGACCTACGTATATCTACAATCTTTATAGAACATTACCTGGTAGTGCATTTTTATTAGGGTTTGATTCTTTTGAATTTTTATTTTCTTCAGTAATTATCTTAGTTACAGGTACAATTTTTGCCATGTGGTTAGGAGAAAAGATAACTGATAAGGGAATTGGTAACGGTATATCACTATTAATTATGGTTGGTATTCTTGCAAGATTTCCCCAAGCATTTATTCAAGAATTTACAACTAGAGTTACTAATAACAATGGAGGACCTATGTTGTTAGTTATTGAAATAATTATTTGGCTTCTAGTTATCATTGCATGTGTATTGTTAACTATGGCTATTCGAAAAATACCAGTTCAGTACGCACGTCGTACTGCTTCTGGTGATTTTGAACAAGATATGTTAGGTGGAAATAGACAATGGATTCCTTTAAAGCTTAATGCTTCTGGGGTTATGCCAATCATTTTTGCGCAAGCAATTATGTTTATACCTGCTGCTTTAGCAGGATTGTCAACCTCCGATACTTCACAATCTATTGTAGGTGCTTTTAGTAATATGTTCGGTTTTTGGTATAATTTAGTTTTTGCAACATTAATTGTTGTATTTACATACTTTTACACCGCAATCACAGTTCCTACTAATAAAATGTCTGATGATTTAAAAAGAAGTGGTGGTTTTATTCCTGGGGTTAGACCTGGAGCTGAAACTTCTGATTTTTTAGACAAAGTGATGTCTTTAATAACTTTTCCAGGTTCTTTATTTCTTGCTCTAATAGCTGTGTTCCCAGCAATAGTTGTAAGTCTTATGGATGTTCAACAATCTTGGGCAATGTTTTTTGGAGGTACCTCATTAATAATTATGGTAGGTGTTGCAATTGATACAATTCAACAAATCAATTCATACTTGTTAAACAAACATTATGATGGTTTAATGAAAAGCGGAAAAAATAGAAAAGCAGTAGCTTAATTTTATGGCAAAACAATCAGCAATAGAACAAGACGGATCAATCATTGAAGCATTATCAAATGCGATGTTCCGTGTAGAATTAGAGAATGGACATGTTGTAATTGCTCATATTTCTGGAAAAATGCGTATGCATTACATCAAATTATTACCTGGTGATAAAGTGAAATTAGAAATGAGCCCTTATGATTTGTCTAAAGCAAGAATTACTTATAGATATTAAAGATATTCACAATGAAAGTAAGAGCATCAGTAAAAAAGAGAAGTGCCGAGTGCATCATCGTACGTAGAAAAGGAAGATTATACGTAATAAACAAAAAGAATCCTAGATTTAAACAAAGACAAGGATAATTATGGCAAGAATAGCAGGGGTAGATATCCCAAAAAACAAGAGAGGTGTTATTGCACTTACCTACATCTTCGGATTAGGAAAAAGTAGAGCTATAGAGATTTTAGAGAAAGCTCAGGTTAGCCAAGACAAGAAAGTTCAAGATTGGAATGATGACGAAATCGGAGCAATTCGTGAAGCTGTTGGAACTTTCAAAATTGAAGGTGAATTGCGTTCAGAAGTTTCTTTGAACATCAAACGTTTAATGGATATTGGTTGTTATAGAGGAATTCGTCATAGAACTGGTCTTCCATTAAGAGGACAAAGAACTAAGAATAACTCTAGAACTAGAAAAGGTAAAAGAAAAACTGTTGCTAACAAGAAAAAAGCAACTAAATAATAAGTAATATGGCTAAAGCAACTACAAAAAAACGTAAAGTTATCGTTGAATCAACGGGAGAAGCTCATATTTCTGCTACCTTCAATAACATCATTATTTCTTTGACTAACAAAAAAGGTGAAGTTATTTCTTGGTCTTCAGCTGGTAAAATGGGTTTTAGAGGTTCTAAAAAGAACACTCCATACGCAGCTCAAATGGCCGCAGAAGATTGTAGTAAAGTAGCTCTTGAAGCTGGATTGAAAAAAGTTAAGGTTTATGTAAAAGGACCAGGAAACGGACGTGAGTCTGCTATTCGTTCTTTGCATAACGGTGGAATCGAAGTAACTGAAATTATCGACGTTACTCCAATGCCACACAACGGTTGTCGTCCTCCAAAGAGACGTAGAGTTTAATAATAAATTTAAGTATAACTAGGTAGAATCACGATTATCGAAGGATATGACCTGAATTCATAATCTCTACCTTAATTAATTCATTGAAATGGCAAGATATACTGGTCCTAAAACTAGAATTGCTCGTAAATTTGGCGAAGCAATCTTCGGAGATGATAAATCTTTCGAGAAAAGAAATTACCCTCCTGGGCAACACGGGATGGCTAAAAAAAGAGGTAAAAAATCTGAATATGCAATCCAATTAATGGAAAAGCAAAAAGCTAAATATTCTTATGGAATTTTAGAAAAACAATTCAGAGGTTTATTCAAAAAAGCATCAGCTACTAAAGGTGTTACTGGTGAAGTTCTTTTACAATTATGTGAAGCAAGATTGGATAACGTAGTTTTTAGAATGGGCGTTGCTCCTTCTAGAAGAGGTGCTAGACAATTAGTTTCTCACAGACATATCACTGTTAACGGTGAAGTTGTAAACATTCCTTCTTACCACCTTAAACCTGGTGACAAAGTTGCAGTTCGTGAAAAATCTAAATCTTTAGATGCTATCGAACGTTCTTTATCTAATTCAAGTCAAGTTTATGAATGGATTACTTGGAACAATGACGTTAAAGAAGGTACTTTCGTAGCTGTACCGGCTAGACTTCAAATTCCAGAAAACATTAAAGAACAATTAATCGTAGAGTTGTACAACAAATAATAATTGACTTAGTCGAAATTTATGGCAATATTTAATTTTCAAAAGCCCGATAAAGTTATCATGATCGATTCAACCGATTTTGAAGGTAAATTCGAATTTAGACCTTTAGAACCTGGTTATGGATTGACTGTTGGTAATGCACTTAGAAGAGTTTTGCTTTCAGCATTGGAAGGGTATGCAATTACATCTGTTCGCATAGAAGGTGTAGATCATGAGTTTTCTACTATTTCAGGAGTTGTTGAAGATGTTACCGAAATTATCCTTAATCTAAAACAAGTACGTTTCAAACGTCAAATTGAAGATATCGATAATGAATCAGTTTCTATTTCTGTTTCAGGTAAAGATCAATTAACAGCTGGTGATTTTCAGAAATTTATTTCAGGTTTCCAAGTTTTGAACCCAGAACTTGTTATCTGTAATTTAGATTCTAAAATCAAATTGAATCTTGATTTAACAATCGAGAAAGGTAGAGGATATGTTCCTGCTGAGGAGAATAAAAAACAGAATGCTGCAATTGGAACCATTTTTACAGATTCTATTTTTACACCTGTAAAAAATGTAAAATACGCTATTGAAAACTTCCGTGTAGAGCAAAAAACAGATTATGAAAAATTAGTTTTCGAAATTAAAACTGATGGATCTATTAATCCAAAAGATGCACTTACAGAAGCTGCTAAAGTTCTAATTCACCATTTCATGTTGTTCTCTGACGAAAGAATTACACTTGAGGCTGATGAGATTGCACAAACAGAATCATATGATGAGGAATCATTACACATGAGACAATTGCTTAAAACTAAGCTTGTTGATATGGATCTGTCTGTGAGAGCCTTAAATTGTTTGAAAGCGGCTGAAGTTGATACACTTGGTGATTTAGTATCGTTCAATAAAAATGACCTAATGAAATTCCGTAATTTCGGTAAAAAATCTTTAACAGAGCTAGATGAACTTGTAGCAGTTAAGAATTTGACTTTCGGAATGGATTTAGCAAAATACAAACTAGATAAAGAATAAATTACTCATATTTTGCTCTCCATAGAGGATAGTAGCAAGATGAGGGTTTAAAAAAACACGTCATGAGACACGGAAAAAAATTCAATCACTTAAGCAGACAGACTGCACATAGAAAATCTATGTTAGCTAATATGGCTTGTTCTCTTATTGAGCACAAACGTATTAATACTACTGTTGCTAAAGCTAAAGCGCTTAAACAATTTGTTGAGCCGCTTATAACAAAATCTAAAAATGATACAACTCACAACCGTCGTATCGTTTTTGCTAACTTACGTAGCAAATATGCTGTAACTGATTTATTCAGAGATGTAGCTGCTAAAGTTGGTGACCGTCCAGGTGGATACACTCGTATCATTAAAGTTGGAAATCGTTTAGGAGATAATGCTGATATGGCAATGATCGAATTAGTAGATTTCAATGAACTTTACAACGGAGGTAAAAAAGAAGTTAAAAAAGCAAAAAGCCGTCGTGGTGGAAAAGCAAAAAAGGCAGATGATGTTGTTGAAGCTCCAGTAGCTGAAACAGAAGCTCCTGCTGCTGAACCTGAAACGCCAAAAGACGCTGCTGAATAATTATGAAAATAATCATTCAATAAAATCAAGGATAAACTATTTTTTTAGTTTATCCTTTTTTTTTGATTTTTTTATTACAAAGAACAGGAGCTCATTAGAAATGGAAAGACGAATTAGAATTCTAAAATAATTTTTAAAATTGTTGCTTTCGCTCCTTTAATGAATTAAATTTGCATCATATTTAACAACAAATGAAATACACAACACGAAAAAGCGCCATCCTTTTATTAAGTGACGGTACTATATTCCACGGAAAATCTATCGGAATCAGCGGAACCACTTTTGGTGAAGTATGTTTTAATACTGGGATGACCGGTTATCAAGAAATCTTCACTGATCCATCTTATTTTGGACAAATAATGGTGGCAACTAACGCACATATTGGAAATTATGGCGTTAATGAAAATGAAGTAGAATCAAACGGAATTAAAATTTCAGGTTTGGTTTGTAAAAATTTCAGTTTTAACTATTCTAGAGAAGATGCTTCAGGAAGTTTAGAAGATTATTTTGCAAAGCAAAATTTAATCTGTATTTCTGATGTAGATACTCGTGCTTTAGTAAGTTATATTAGAGAAAATGGAGCTATGAATGCTGTAATTTGTACAGATGATACTCCTCTTGAAGAGTTAAAAGCCACTTTAGCTAGCGTTCCGGACATGAAAGGTTTGGAGTTAGCTTCAAAAGTTTCAACTAAAGAACCTTATTTTTACGGAGATAAAAATGCTAAATACAAAGTTTCGGCTTTAGATCTAGGAATAAAAACAAACATTCTTCGTAATCTGGCTAAAAGAGATTGTTATATCAAGGTTTTTCCTTTTGACGCTTCTTATGCTGATTTGGCTTCATTTAACCCAGATGGTTTCTTTCTTTCAAATGGACCTGGAGATCCAGAACCTTTAGAAGGTGCAATTGAAGTTGCTAAAGAAATTTTGGCAAACAATAAACCATTATTTGGTATTTGTTTGGGGCACCAGGTAATTGGTTTGGCTAACGGAATTTCTACTTATAAAATGTTTAATGGTCACCGAGGAATTAATCATCCTGTAAGTAATTTGATTACTGGAAAAGGGGAAATTACTTCTCAAAATCACGGTTTTGCAGTTAATAGAGAAGAATTAGAAGCGAATCCAGAAATGGAGATTACGCATCTTCACTTAAATGACGGAACTGTAGCTGGAATGAGAATGAAAAACAAAAATTGTTTTTCAGTTCAATACCATCCTGAAGCAAGTCCTGGGCCACATGATTCTTCCTATTTGTTTGATCAATTTGTGGAAAATTTGAAAAATTAATGTTTTTTTAAAGATAATTAATAGGCTAAGCATTTTTTGTTTAGCCTATTTTTTTTGCCTAATGTTTTGGTTCTGTTTTTAATTTGTAAATTTTATTTTAAATTATGTTTAATTAATAGATTTATAACGTTTTCGTTGATAAGATTAAAAAAATAAATACGATGTTTAAAAAACTTAGAATATATTTGCATTTTAAAATTTAAAAACTAAGTAATATGAGTATTATTATCAAAATTCACGCAAGACAAATTTTCGATTCAAGAGGTAATCCTACTGTAGAAGTAGATGTAGTTACAGAAAACGGTGTTTTAGGAAGAGCAGCAGTACCATCTGGAGCTTCAACTGGAGAACATGAGGCTGTAGAATTACGTGATGGTGGAAAAGCTTTTTTAGGAAAAGGAGTTTTAAATGCAGTGAACAATGTTAATACTGTAATTGCTGAAGAACTTGTTGGTACTTCTGTTTTCGAACAAAATCTTATCGATCAAATGATGATTGATTTAGATGGTACTCCAAACAAATCTAAATTAGGTGCTAATGCTATTCTGGGAGTTTCTTTGGCTGTCGCTAAAGCTGCTGCTGCTGAATTAGGATTGCCTTTGTACAGATACGTAGGTGGGGTTTCTGCAAATACATTGCCTGTTCCAATGATGAACATCATCAACGGTGGATCTCACTCAGATGCTCCGATAGCTTTTCAAGAATTCATGATTTTCCCAGTAAAAGCTACTTCTTTCTCTCATTCAATGCAAATGGGAACTGAAATTTTCCACAGTTTGAAAAAAGTATTACACGATAGAGGTCTTTCTACAGCTGTAGGTGACGAAGGTGGTTTTGCACCAAACTTAGCTGGTGGTACTGAAGATGCTTTAGATACTATCAAATTAGCGGTGGAGAAAGCGGGTTATACTTTTGGAGACGAAATTATGATTGCTCTTGACTGTGCTGCTGCTGAATTTTATGTAAACGGAAAATACGATTACTCTAAATTTGAAGGAGAAACTGGAAAAGTGAGAACTTCTGCTGAACAAGCGGATTATTTAGCTGATTTAACAACTAAATACCCAATTATTTCTATCGAAGACGGTATGGATGAAAATGACTGGGATGGATGGAAATTATTGACTGAAAAAATTGGAGATAAAGTTCAATTAGTAGGTGATGATTTGTTTGTTACTAATGTGGAACGTTTATCAACTGGTATTGATAAAGGAATTGCTAACTCAATCCTTATCAAAGTAAACCAAATTGGTACTTTGACTGAAACTATTGCAGCAGTTAATATGGCTAAAAATGCAGGATATACTTCAGTAATGTCTCATCGTTCAGGAGAAACTGAAGATAATACAATTGCAGACTTAGCAGTAGCGTTAAACTGTGGTCAAATTAAAACAGGTTCTGCTTCACGTTCTGATCGTATGGCTAAATACAATCAATTGATTAGAATTGAGGAAGAATTAGGAAATACAGCTTATTTTCCAGGAAAAAAAGCATTCAAAATAAAATAAGATTAACACTTTGTTCTCTTTTAAAAGCCATTCATGTAAAATGAATGGCTTTTTTTGTCAAATTTAACAATATCATTAGTTTTTTCCCTTTTTAATTAGTGTTATTATCCTTAGATTTGGTAAATTATTAAGTGTAAAGATTTATTTCAAATTATTATGTCAAAAACAGCTATATTAGAAATTGATGGTAAGAAGTACGAGTTTCCTGTTATTAAAGGAAGTGAGAACGAAGAAGCAATCAATATTAACAAATTAAGAGATTTAACAGGGACAATTACTATTGATCCAGGTTTTAAAAATTCAGGTTCTTGTACTAGTGCAATTACTTTCCTAGATGGAGAATTGGGAATTTTACGTTATAGAGGATATTCGATCGAAGATTTAGCTGATAAAGCAGACTTTTTAGAAGTTTCTTATCTTTTGATTTTTGGTGAATTACCAACGGCTGCTCAATTAGAACAATTTGAAACAGATATTAGAAAGCATACCTTAGTAAATGAGGAAATGAAAGGTATTATTGATGGCTTCCCAAAAACTGCACATCCAATGGGTGTTTTAGCAGCTTTGACTAGCGCGTTGACAGCTTTCAATCCAAAATCAGTGAATGTTGAGAATGAAAAAGAATTGTACCAGGCAGTTTGTAAAACTATGGGTAAATTTTTGGTTATTGCAACATGGACTTATAGAAAATCAATGGGCTATCCTTTGAATTATTATGATAATACTAAAGGATATGTTGAAAACTTTATGAACTTAATGTTTGCATTGCCTACAGAGCCTTATAAAATCAATCCTGTTGTAATTGAGGCTTTAGATAAATTATTTATCTTACATGCTGATCACGAGCAAAACTGTTCTACTTCTACAGTAAGAATGGTTGGTTCTTCTCATGCAGGTTTATTTGCTTCAATTTCTGCTGGAGTTTCTGCTTTATGGGGGCCTTTACACGGAGGTGCTAACCAGGCTGTTCTTGAAATGTTAGAAGAAATTCACCAAAACGGTGGAGATACTGAAAAGTATTTGGCTAAAGCAAAAGATAAAAACGATGCTTTTAGATTAATGGGTTTCGGACACAGAGTTTATAAAAACTTTGATCCACGTGCTAAAATTATCAAAAAAGCCGCTAAAGAGGTTTTAGAAACCTTAGGTGTGGATGATCCAATTTTAGAAATTGCTAAAAAACTAGAAGCAGCTGCTTTAGAAGACGAATACTTCAAAGCTAGAAATTTATATCCAAACGTAGATTTCTATTCAGGAATCATCTATAGAGCATTAGGAATCCCAACTGATATGTTTACAGTAATGTTTGCTATTGGTAGATTACCAGGTTGGATTGCACAATGGAAAGAAATGCGTGAAAACAAAGAGCCAATTGGAAGACCAAGACAAATTTACACTGGGTCTCCATTAAGAGAGTTTAAAAAACCAGTATAATATAAATTATATCAAAGCAAAAGCTTCACTGAAAAGTGAGGCTTTTTTTTATCTTTGGCGTAAGCAAAAAATAATAGTTTTATAAAATGAAACAAATAACCAATTCAGTTTTGATGATTCGTCCGGTAGCTTTTCGAATGAATGAGCAAACGACAGCAAATAATCATTTTCAAAAAGAATTAAACGGAATATTACCAGCAACAATAAATGCTAAAGCACAACAAGAATTTGACGCTTTTGTAAGCCAACTTGAATCGGTTGGGATTAATGTTTTAGTTGTTGAAGATACTTTAGAAACCGACACACCAGATAGTGTTTTTCCAAATAATTGGATTTCATTTCATGATAATGGAGATGTGGTTCTGTATCCCATGTTTGCCGAGAATCGAAGAGCCGAACGTCGAGAAGATGTTTTAGATATACTGGAAGAAAAAGGTTTTGTGATTGAGAATGTTGTCGATTTTACTTCGGCAGAGGAGGATGATGTTTTTCTGGAAGGCACAGGAAGTTTAGTTTTAGATAGAGCCAATGCAATTGCTTATTGCGCTTTGTCTCCAAGGTCTGATGAAGAGCTTTTTATCGAATTCTGCGAAGATTTTGATTATGCACCAGTTCTTTTTGAAGCTTTTCATACGGTTGATGGTAAAAAAGAATTGATTTACCATACTAATGTTATCATGAGTATTGGAGCGCATTTTGCCATCATTTGTTCTGATATGATTGCAGATAAGAAAGAACGCAAAATGGTCTTAGATAATCTAAGAGAAAGTAAAAAAGAGCTAATTTTAATTAGTGAAAAGCAAGTGGAGCATTTTGCTGGAAATGTCTTGGAACTTTCGGGGGCTGATGATAAAAGATTTATTGTCATGAGTACAACGGCTTTTGAGGCACTGAATCAGAATCAAATTGCGCAATTGGAAAAACATGGAAGTATTTTGAGTGCTGATTTGAAAACTATTGAAACCTGTGGAGGAGGAAGTGCCCGATGTATGATAGCTGAAATTTTCCTGCCTAAGAATTAGTACTAATTATTTGAATATTGCTTTTCGAAAAGTATTGAAATAAAGCATTACGCAACTTAAGTTCTATTTGAGTACCTTTGCAAAAATAATGAATGAAATGAAAAACAAAAAAACTTTAGTTCTGGGAGCCACTACTAAGCCAGACAGATATGCTTTTAGAGCCATAAATATGCTTGTTGAAAAAGGACATTCGGTTCTTGCTATTGGTCAAAATACGGGTGAAGTGTCAGGAATTAAAATTAGGACTAAAGCGATTCCATTAAAAAATATAGATACTATTACTTTGTATTTGAATCCTAAAAATCAACGCAATTATTATAATTATATAGTAGAAGTACAGCCTAAACGTGTTGTTTTTAATCCAGGAACTGAAAATCCAGAGTTGTACCAACTTCTAGAATTAAATAATATTAAGGTTGAAGTTGCCTGCACGCTTGTTTTATTAGCTACCAATCAATATTAATTATTTGGTTGCAAAATACTAAAGCCGTTTTCGTAAAGAAGATGGCTTTTTTGGTTTTGATGATTTTTTAAAAGCCATTTTATATTATTTATTTATACCAATTAGACATATAAAAAGTCCAATTCTTTTTTGTTACATCGAGCGCAGTCTAGATGCAATAATGGTTCTCGACTGCGCTACCATTGACGTTTTTATTAAAAGAAAAAAATTAGATTTATTAATTTTCTTTTTTGCTTGACCAAAAAAGAAACAAAAAAATCAAGTCTTGCGCTTTCTCGTCGGTCAAATTAGTTTTCGAATGCTAAAAGAAAAGAACTCGCTATCGCTCAAACAACTTTTCTTTTTACGCATTCTTCAAACATTTGACACTCGACTACGAAAGCTAAGGACAACTAAAAAATAATAATAATTGACAATTGACAAAGTATCAACGTCATTTTATATTACTTTTTTTAAACTAAAAATTATGCCTCGAACTGACAATAAGACCAATTTATATTTCTAAACGGTATTAGAATAATTAATTATTTCAATAAACAAATTGTTACATTTGCAACTATGGAATTTTCTTCAAAATTATTAGAAAAAGCGGTAAATGAAATTTCGCAATTGCCAGGAATAGGAAAGAGAACGGCTTTGCGGCTGGTTTTGCATTTGTTAAAACAGCCAAAGGAGCAAACTGGTTTTTTAACTCAGGCTTTGGTTGCTATGCGCGAGGAAATTAAGTTTTGCGAAAGCTGTCACAATATTTCAGACACGTCAATTTGTGAAATATGCAGTAATAAAAATAGAAATCATCAAGTAGTATGTGTTGTTGAAGACATTCGGGATGTTATGGCAATTGAAAATACGGGGCAGTTTAAGGGGATTTATCATGTTTTAGGGGGGAAAATTTCGCCAATAGATGGAGTAGGTCCCAGTCAATTGAAGATTTCGACTTTGGTAGAAAAAGTAAAATCAGGAAATTTGATAGAGGTTATTTTTGCACTAAGCTCTACCATGGAAGGAGATACTACTAATTTTTATATTTATAAGCAAATTTCCGATTCGGATATTGTAATTTCTACTATTGCCAGAGGAATTGCTGTAGGTGACGAATTAGAATATGCTGATGAAGTTACTCTAGGTAGAAGTATTTTGCAGCGTCTACCATTTGAAAAGGCTATAAAAAATAATTAATTTGGTTTGTAAATAACGAGGCTTTTAATAACGGTATTTGTTTTTAAAAAAAGTTAGCCACGAATTACACCAATTGTCATTCATCTTTATCAGCATTGGAATCGAATTTTACTAATTCTACCCGTTTTAATGATTCGTACCAATATAAAATAAGTAGTAAAAATGTGTTTTTTGAGTAATTCGTGGCGAAAATTTTAAAAGTGAATGCCTTGGCTTTTAATATTAATGAATGAAAAGCTATATTTGTTGTCTAAAATAATAAAATGACTAAGTATCTATTTTGTTTATTGTTAAGTGTTGCTATGCTCTTTTCCTCCTGTATATCTACACGGGATTTGGTTTATTTGCAAAATAAAAACGAAACAAATGTTGAAACTACTATTTCGGCTGTTGTTTCTAAACCGTACCGTCTACAAACGAGTGATGTTTTAAGCATTACCATCAAGGCAAATGACCCTAAACTAGTGGAGATTTTTAGTACTACTAGTCAAGCAGAAGCAGGTAAGTCTGAGTCGGCTTTGTATTTTAATGGTTTTACGGTTGACGATCATGGAAATATTAGAATGCCAATTTTAGGTGAGTTGAATGTAATAGGCTATACCCTTGATGAAATAAGACAACGCATCGAGAAACAATTGTTAGCGGAATATTTCAAGAAAGAAGCCAATATTTTTGTTACAGTAAAATTGGCTGGTTTTCGTTATACTATAAATGGTGAAATTGGAAGTACAGGAACTAAAACCTTATTTCAGGAAAATGTAAATATTATGGAAGCAATTGCTAATGCTGGCGATATTACACTTACGGGAAATAGAAAGGAAGTTACTATTATCAGGAAAACCCCAACTGGGAGTGAAATGCACGATATTGATCTTACGGATCGTAACGTAGTACATTCGCCTTATTTTTATTTGCAACCTAATGATTATATTTATGTAAAACCTCTAAAACAAAAAACCTGGGGTACAGGAAAAACAGGGATAGAATCTTTAGGAACGATATTGACGTTGATATCTTTAGCCACAACTGCTTTTTTATTATTAAAAAGATAAAACACATTTCGAAAAAATGTTAGATATAAAAGACTTTTCCCTTTTTGAAAACCAAGTTAGTTTTGACTTTAAAGGTTTGCTTATAAAAATAATAAGTTATTGGAAGTGGTTTTTGGTTAGTTTGATAATTGCTTTTACCATTGCCTATCAGGTAAATATTCGTAAAGAGCGAATTTATGAGATGCATACTTTGATTTCTATAAAAGAAGAGAGTAATCCGTTGTTTACTTCAAATACAAGTTTGACGTTTAATTGGGGAGGCGTTTCTGATCAGATGCAGACTGTTTCAACCACATTGCAGTCTCGATCACATAATGAACTTGTGGTTGATCAATTACAGTTTTATATCGATTATTTACAGCAAGAAGAGTACAATATGGTTGACGCTTATGGCGCTGTTCCTTTTTACGTAAGCATTGATAAGAACAAAGGACAATTAGCAGGTAGTTTGATTAGCATTACTTTTTTAAGCGAGTCCGAATATCAAATAAAAATCCCTTTTCAAAATAATTCTACATCACTTATTACTTATTCTGATAATTCGTATAGCAATACTAACGTAGCTGTAGGTGATTTTATTAAGAAATATAAAGTTGGAGAACCGGTTTCGTTGCCCTTTTTGAATTGGAAATTACAAATAAAAGATAATCCCGGTTTTTATAAAGGCAAAGAGTATTTTATTCGATTTAATGATTTTAATGGCGCGGTATCTCGTTATAGAGGTGTCAATGTGATTTCTGACGAAAAAGGTGCTTCCATTTTAACATTAAGAATGCAAGGAACAAATAAGGCTCGAATGGTCGAATATCTTAATGCTACAGTAAAAATGCTTATCAAAAGGCAACTGGATAATAAAAACCGATTTGCAACCAATACGATTTCTTTTATTGATAGTACGCTAATTGCCATGGAATCGCAATTAAAAACAGCTGGAGAAGAATTGAAATCTTTCAAGAAGGGCAAAGACGTTTTTAATCTAGAAGATGGTGGCGCTCGATTTTCGGACAAAATTCTTGAATATGATGTTGAAAAAGATGCTATCGCTCGAAAGATTGCCTATTATAATTCGCTTAAAGCTTATTTAAAAAATAGTGTTGATTATTCTAAACTACCAGCTCCATCCGTAGCTGGGATTGAAGATCCTAATATTGTTGCTAATATTTCTAAGCTTATTGCACTTTCTACCCAGCGTTCGGAAATGGCTTATGCGGTAAAAAGTGATAAGTTATTTCGGGATTTTGATAATCAAATGGAAGCAATTAAAAGTGTTTTGATTGAAAATATCACTACCGCAAAATCGGCATTACAATTTGATTTAGGATTGGTAAATAGTAAAATCAATCAGGCGGAAGGAAATATAAAACAATTGCCAGATGACCAACAGGAATTGGTGAAAATCAAGAGAAAATATGATCTAAGCGATAATATTTACAGTACATTTTTGCAAAAAAGAAGTGAAGCTGATATTGTAAAAGCAGCCAATTTATCGGATATTCATTTTATAGATCCTGCTAAGGATGTGGGAGGTGGGTTGATAGGCCCTAAAACTTCTGTCAATTACGTTATGGCACTTTTTTTAGGAATTCTGATTCCGTTGTTGTTTGTACTAGTCCTCTTTTTTATTAATAATTCGATTCAAAATGCTGATGATGTTAGTAAGCAAACACAAATCCCTCTAATAGGTATTGTGGGGCTGTATAGAGAGAAAGGAGAATTAGCTGTTTTTGATAAACCCAAATCTGCTTTGTCAGAATCTTTTAGAGCCATTCGTTCCTCTTTGCAGTTTTTGTATAAAAAACAACATGTAGAAGGAGGGAAAACGGTAATGATTACTTCATCAATCAGTGGAGAGGGAAAGACTTTTAGTTCGATAAATATTGCCACTGTTTTTGCGTTAAGCGAAAAGAAAACCGTGATTGTAGGTTTGGACTTGAGAAAGCCAAAATTAGCTCAAGAATTTAATTTGTCTAATGAAACTGGTGTTGTGAATTATTTAATTAGACAAAAAAGCCTAAAAGAAATAGTCAATGCAACAGAGATTCCTTACTTAGACATTATTCTTTCAGGACCTATTCCGCCCAATCCTTCCGAGTTAATAATAGGCGAAGCAATGGCTGATTTGATTGCAGAATTGAAAAAAGAATACGATTATATTATTTTGGACACGCCTCCCGTTGGTTTGGTTTCCGATTCCTTAGAATTGGGACAGTATGCCGATGTGACTTTGTATATTGTAAGGCAAAATGTAACTAAAAAAGAAATGATTCCTTTGTTAAACAACAGGGTTAAAAGGGGAGAAATGGCAAATGTTAGTATTGTTTTGAATGGTTTTGAAAACAAAGCTAAATATGGAGGAGCTTATGGCTATGGCTATGGTTATGGAGCGTATTCTAATGGATACCATGAAGAGGAGCAGCCCAAAGGGATATTAGAAAAAATAATGAAAAAGATTAGAAAAGGGTAGAGCCTGTTGTCAGTTGTTGGTTGGGAATTAGAAGGGAATGAATTTTCGTTTTCCCCCAGCCCTAAAGGGAGCCGAAAATTAGAACGTAGAGGATTATGATGAGTGTTCTAATTTTAAGGAGTAATGTTGTGACGAGGAATCCTTAACTTAATGAATGGGAGAAAAAGAAAATTTCTCTTTTAAGATAAATTTAAAATGAAAGAAACAAAAGCACATACATTGTTAATCACAGGAGGAGCTGGTTTTATTGGGTCTAATTTATGCGAATATTTTTTGTCGAAAGGCAATAAAGTAATCTGTGTGGATAATTTTGCTACAGGACACCGACATAATTTGAAAGATTGTATGGCGCATCCTAATTTTCTTTTAATTGAAGGTGATATTCGAAACTTTGAAGATTGTAAAAATGCAGTAAAAGGAGTTGATTTTGTGTTGCATCAGGCGGCTTTAGGTTCGGTTCCCCGTTCTATTAATGACCCCATTACAACCAATGATGTTAATGTTTCCGGATTTTTGAATATGCTTCAGGCATCAACCGAAGCTAAGGTAAAACGTTTTGTGTATGCGGCGAGTTCTTCCACCTATGGTGATTCAGAGGGATTGCCCAAGGTAGAAGCCGTTATTGGAAAGCCGCTTTCGCCTTATGCGATTACTAAATATGTGAACGAATTGTATGCTGAGATTTTTAGTAAAACGTACGGAATAGAAACGATAGGTTTACGATATTTCAATGTTTTTGGTAGAAAACAAGATCCCAACGGAGCTTATGCAGCGGTAATTCCGAAATTTGTGATGCAATTCATGAATCACGAAAGTATTACTATCAATGGCGATGGTAATTATTCCCGTGATTTTACCTATATTGATAATGTTATCCAAATGAATGAATTGGCTATTTCGACTGATAAAATAGAGGCTGTCAATACAGTGTATAATACTGCTTATGGAGATAGAAATACATTGAATGATTTGGTGCATTATCTAAAGGAATATTTAAGTGCTTATGATGCGAAAATTGCCGATGTGGCTGTCATTCATGGGCCGAATCGAGCAGGAGATATTCCGCATTCCTTAGCCAGTATCGATAAGGCTAAAGCATTGTTGGGTTACGATCCTCAGTATTCTTTGCAAGAAGGACTTAAGATTGCTGTAGATTGGTATTGGGAGAATTTGAAGTAGTGTGGTAGGCTGTCTTTATCGTTTGTCGTCTATCGTTTATCGATTTTCGTCTATCGTTTATCGTTTGTCGTTTATCGTTTGTCGTCTATCGTCTATCGTCTTTCGTCTATCGTCTATCAGATAACGAACAACGGATAACGAACAACGAATAACGAATAACGAACATCGGATAACGGATAACGAACATCGAACAACGAACATCGAACATCGAATAACGAATAACGAGTAACGAACAACGAAAATCGAACAATGGATAACGAGAAACGAATAAAAAATAAATGAAAATTACAAAAATTTGTTGCATTGGAGCGGGTTACGTAGGTGGGCCTACCATGGCAATTATAGCACAAAAATGTCCACAGATACAAGTAACTGTTGTGGATTTGAACGAAGAGCGTATTGCAGCTTGGAATCATACGGATGTTAGTCAGATTCCAATTTATGAACCAGGTCTTTCGGAAATTGTAGCCGAAGCCAGAGGGTGCAACTTGTTTTTTTCTACAAATGTTGAAAAGGCAATCGATGAGGCGCAAATGATTTTCATATCGGTTAATACGCCAACTAAAACTTACGGTAAAGGCAAAGGAATGGCTGCTGACTTGAAGTTTATTGAGTTGTGTGCCAGACAGATCGCTAAAGTAGCAAAAGACAATAAAATAGTAGTAGAAAAATCAACCTTGCCAGTTCGAACAGCTGAGGCTATAAAAAGTATCTTGGATAATACAGGGAATGGAGTGAAATTCCAAATCCTGTCTAACCCTGAATTTTTAGCAGAAGGGACAGCGGTTCAGGATTTACTACATCCAGATCGTATTTTGATAGGAGGAGATATAACTGAAGAAGGACAAAAAGCAATTCAGGCCTTGGTGGATGTGTATGCGAATTGGGTGCCTCTTGAAAGGATTTTAACTACTAATGTTTGGTCCTCTGAATTGTCTAAATTGACTGCAAATGCTTTTTTAGCGCAACGAATATCGTCTATTAATGCGATGTCAGAGCTTTGTGAAAAAACAGGAGCTGATGTGAATGAAGTAGCAAAAGCCATTGGAATGGATAGTCGAATTGGATCAAAATTTTTAAAAGCTTCTGTAGGTTTTGGAGGTTCTTGCTTTCAAAAAGATATTTTGAATTTGGTTTATATTGCTAAATCCTATGGTTTAAATGAGGTTGCCGATTATTGGGAACAAGTAATCATCATGAACGATCATCAAAAGAGGCGTTTTTCAGATAATATTGTAAAAACATTATACAATACTGTTTCGGGTAAAAAAATTGCGTTTTTAGGATGGGCTTTCAAAAAAGATACGAATGATACCCGTGAATCTGCCGCGATTTATGTAGCTGATGATTTGATTAGCGAAAATGCAACAATAGCCGTTTATGACCCCAAAGTAGTTAGAAAAAAAGTTTTAGCTGATTTGGATTATCTAGAAACCCGTACTACAGAGGCCAATTCCAATAGCATTTTGTCTTTTGAAACTCCCTACGAAGCTTGTGAAGGTGCTCATGCTATTGCTATTCTTACCGAATGGGACGAATTTGTTGCTTATGATTGGCAAAAAATTTACGATTCGATGCAAAAACCAGCCTTTGTTTTCGATGGAAGAAATATATTGGATAAAACGGTTTTACAAAAGATTGGTTTTGTGTATCAAGCGGTAGGGTCTTAGGGTTGTTGGTTGTGAGTTGTGAGTTGTCGAAGTCTCTTCTGTGTTAATTTAGAGTTTATTTATCTTAGTTGTTAGTACAGGAGTCAAAAAAAAATAAAGCAATTACATCAAAAGTATGCTAATGAATTGGTATGTAATTTATACAAAACCGAAATGGGAAAAGAAAGTAGCAGAACAGTTAGTTCAAAAAGGGATTGAGTGTTATTGTCCTTTGATTACGCAAGTTCGGCAATGGTCTGATAGAAAAAAAAAGGTTGAAGTTCCTCTTTTTAATTCCTATGTTTTTGTTCGTTTGTCAGATGCTGATCGAAATTTAGTTTTTCAGTCCACAGGTGCGGTGCGTTATCTTTTTTGGTTAGGAAAGCCTGCTATTGTGCGTGATGAAGAAATTAATACTATAAAAAAATGGCTGATTACTCCTGATCAATATGAAATTTCGGTTTCTTCTTTACAGGTTGGAGATAAAGTGGTTTTGGAGTCAGGTCCTTTTCAATCTCAGCAAGCTATTGTTCAGGAGATCAATAAAACAAGTTGTGTTTTGGTTTTGGAATCTATGGGCTGTGTCTTGAGGATGAAAAAAATATAAAGTTGAAAAGTCAAAAGTCTCAATAGCCTTACGTCATCTATTTAATATGATGTAAGGCTATTTAAAACAAAAATTATAATTTTCCTTTCCTTCAAAAAAAGATTAAACGACTACAATAAAAAAGCGGTGCTTTTTTTTTAAGCTTTTATTGGATATAGTCTATTGTTTTCTAATTTGTTACAGTTTTTGATTTGTTATTTTTCTTTCAAATTAAAAAGTATTGATAGGAATTTAGCTTTTAGTACTTATATTTGCGAACAAAAAAAGAGCTGGATTCTAACCCATTTTATGTGAGTTGGAACCGCGAAGCGTTGGGATTGAATCAACGTGGAGGAGCTAAATGATATAAAATCAATGGATTATTATTCTAAAATAGCTGTTATCGGTCTTGGTTATGTAGGCTTGCCTTTGGCTCGATTATTTGCCACAAAGTACGCTGTTGTAGGATTTGATATCAATCAAAAACGAATAGAAGAGTTACATTCAGGAATAGACAGCACTTTTGAAGTAGAAGAAAGTGTTTTGAATTCGGTTTTAGTTTCTAAAGAGTTTATGTTGAATGGAGTAGAGACCAAAAAAGGGCTCTATTGTACCAATGAATTACAAGACATAGCCGATTGTGATTATTATATTGTAACGGTTCCAACTCCTGTTGATAAAAACAATCGTCCTGATTTGACGCCATTATACAAAGCCAGTGAAACAGTAGGGAAAGTTTTGAAAAAAGGAGCTATTGTTATCTACGAGTCTACGGTTTATCCAGGTGTGACTGAGGATGAATGTGTACCCGTTTTAGAACGAATTTCTGGTTTGCAATTTAATGTCGATTTTTTTGCGGGCTATTCTCCGGAACGAATCAATCCGGGCGATAAAGAACATACTGTAGATAAAATCCTCAAAGTTACCGCGGGTTCTACTCCAGAAATTGGACAAAAAGTAAATGCGTTGTACCAATCGGTAATTACAGCAGGAACACATTTGGCTCCATCTATAAAAGTGGCTGAGGCTGCCAAAGTAATTGAAAACTCCCAACGCGATATCAATATTGCTTTTGTAAACGAATTGGCTAAAATATTCAATTTGATGGATATTGATACCCAGGCCGTTTTAGAAGCTGCAGGAACCAAATGGAATTTCTTAGCTTTCAAACCAGGATTAGTTGGTGGTCATTGTATAGGTGTTGATCCGTATTATTTGGCTCAAAAAGCACAGGAATTAGGTTATCATCCTGAAATTATATTAGCTGGGCGACGTTTGAATGACAGTATGGGGGAGTATGTAGCGGCCCAAGTGGTGAAATTAATGATTAAAAAAGGAATTTCAGTTAATGGAGCTACATTGTTGATGTTGGGTATCACATTTAAAGAAAACTGCCCTGATGTGCGTAATACTAAAATTGTAGATGTTATCAAAGCATTACAAGAATATGGAATTACGGTAACAATTTATGATCCATTGGCTAATCCTGAAGAGGTGCAGCGAGAATATGGATTGATTTGTCACCCTGTCCCGAAGTTTCGGGATGTTGAAGGACAAAAATTTGATGCCATTGTATTAGGAGTAGCACATACACCGTTTTTGACTATGGATTTGTCAAAACTTCAAAACACAACTAGTGTCATCTATGATGTAAAAGGGGTTTTGGGAGATTTTGTGGATGGGAAGTTGTGATTTTTGTTTTTCGTCCATCGTTTTTCGTCGATCGTCTGTCGTCGATCGTTTAACGAAATCGGTCAACGAACAGCGGTCAACGGTCAACGATAAACGGTCAACGATAAACGGTCAACGAACAGCGGTCAACGGTCAACGAAAATCGGTCAACGAAAATCGGTCAACGGACAACGAATATTGAAAAAAATGAACAAAAAACATACCACTATACACGTAATCCTCACTGGAGGAGTTGGAAGTAGGTTGTGGCCACTTTCAAGGAAAAGCCAACCCAAGCAATATCTCGAAATATTTGAAGGGAAATCTTTGTTTGAATTAACGGTAGAACGTAACAGTACTATTGCAGATAAGGTAATTGTAGTGGGGAATGTAGATAATTGTCATTTGAGCAGGAAGATATTAGAAAAGAGAAATACCCCTTATCTTGATATTGTTGAATCTACACCTAGAAATACAGCAGCTGCAATAGCCTTTGCCGCTTTTGCCGCTGATCCCGATGACATTTTGATTGTGACTCCAATGGATCATATTATCGAAAAGAAAGAACTCTATGATGAAGCCGTAAGTGAAGCTATTGAAAAAGCCGCTAATGGTTATATTGTGACTTTTGGGATTGTTCCTACCAAGCCTGAAACAGGCTATGGCTATATCGAATACAAAGGAGAGAATGTACTTTCCTTTAGAGAAAAACCCAATTTGGTTACTGCCAAAGGCTTTATTGCTAAAAAGAATTTTTTGTGGAATAGCGGGATGTTTTGTTTTAAAGCGAGTGTATTGTTAGAGGAATTAAAAGCTTTTAAACCTAAAGTATACAAAAAAGCAAAAATTGCTTGGGAAAATAATGTAGAAGGGAAGTTAGATTTCAATTTGTCTCTCGATATTCCATCTATAAGTGTGGATTATGCCGTAATGGAGCGAAGCAAAAAAATAAAGGTAGTTCCCTCTCAATTTTTATGGTCTGATTTGGGTTCTTTTGAATCGGTTTATGATTATTTAGTTTCTAAAGGGCATGCTGTTGACGCCAATGGCAATATGACTATTGGTACTCAAAATTACACTGCATTTATTGGTTTGAAAAATACCATTTTGATTGCTACCGAGAATGCTAATTTGGTTTTGCAAAAGGAATTTTCTCAGGACGTTAAGGATTTGTACAATGAACTAGAAGAGGAGAAACCAGAGTTGTTGGAGTAATAAATAAATAAAAAGAAAGAAAGAAGAATTATAATGAATACAGAACAGCAGAAGACACAAATAAACCATAATATACAATGAAAATGTTAGACGAAATTAAAACATTCATTGCTAAAAAATTGGACACCTTGTATTATTTCTATAAATACATAGGAAATAAAATTTTTGTATTACTTCTGTTTAATTTTCTGTATGTATTGATGGATGGTTTTGGATTAACCATGTTTATTCCATTATTACAAATTGCAGATGGGAATACTAATACAGAAGGTGCTAATGGCAGATTAATTGAATATACTAGTGCTTTATTTCAGTTTTTGCATCTTCCAATGAACGTTATTACGATGTTATTGTTAATTATGCTGCTATTTGGTTTAAAAGCATTGTTCACTTATTTTACAATGGCTTATCAGGCTGTAAATCTCGAAATTTTTATTAAAAAATTGCGTATAAAAAACACTCTAGGCCTGAGTGAACTAAACTTTAGTGAATTTGTATCTTCTGATATTGGTCGTTTGCAAAATACACTAACGGGTGAAGTAAATAATGTAGTTGGTGCTTGCAGAACCTATATAGAAACCATTAAAAATGCTATGATTGTGTTTGTTTATATGGGTTTTGCTTTTTTTATGGATTGGAAATTTTCTCTATTAGTCGTTATTGGTGGGTTACTCTCTAATTTGATTTATCGCTTATTTTACAAACATATCGAAAATTTATCTCGGGAAAATACTAAGTACGCCCATGAATATTCTAGTTTGGTCATTCAATCAGTGAATAATTTTAAATACCTAAAAGCTACACAACGCAATGCATTGTTTAATCGCCGTATGCTTAGCGTTTTAAATTCTGCTATAGATAATTCGATTCGCGGGGGTAAGTTAACGAGTTTAATTACTTCCATACGAGAACCAATTATGATTTTGGTGGTATGTGCGGTTATTGGTGTACAATTATTGGTATTCAAATCATCATTATCGGCTATCTTAATAATATTAGTACTGTTTTATCGTGCAATGGCATACATCATGTCATTACAAATTTCTTGGAATACTTACTTGGGAAGCATTGGTTCGATGGAAAACATGCGTGATTTTGAGAAATATTTAATTCAGCATAAAGAGATTGATACAGGTATCGTAAATGTAGAAAAAATAGACGAAATTGAACTTTTAGATATTCATTTGGCCTATGGAGATATACAGGTAATAAGAGGCGTCGATTTGAAAATTGTTAAGAACAAGTCGATAGCTTTTATAGGCGAAACAGGTTCGGGTAAAACAACATTAGTTAATATTATAGCCGCTTTGTTAAAAGTAGATCAAGGAGCTATTTTGATTAACTCTACACCTTTAAATGAGATTAGCTTACAGTCCTATCGCTCCCGTATAGGTTACATTTCTCAGGATACTACTATTTTTAATGCTGATATTTTTGATAATGTAACTTTTTGGGCAGAAAGAACCGCAGAAAATCTAGAGCGATTTTACAATGCCGTAAAATTGAGTAGTATCGAAAAATTTATCAGCGGATTGCCCAATGGTTATAATGAAGTTTTAGGAAATAATGGTTTGAATTTAAGTGGTGGTCAAAAACAACGCATCTCCATTGCCCGGGAGCTTTATCGTGATATTGATATTTTGATTATGGATGAGGCTACTTCTGCATTAGATTCACAAACAGAGAAAGAAATCAAGGATAGTATTGAATACCTTCAGGGTAAAGTAACCATAATTTCTATAGCCCATCGCTTATCAACGGTTAAAAATGCGGATGTAATTTACCTATTAGAAGAGGGGAAAATAATTGCTTCAGGTGATTTTGAAAGTTTAAAGACAAAGTCAGATTATTTTAAGAATTTGACCGTTTTGCAAGGGATGTAAAACATTTTAAGTATAGTATTTGGAAGTTCAATACAATTTTTATAATATAAAATTAAGACTAAGTGTTTAATATTAAAAGATAATAAACTATAATGCTTTTTAATTCAATAGATTTTGCGATATTTTTACCTATAGTATTTCTACTTTACTGGTTCGTAACAAAGAAAAACCTTAGACTTCAAAACTTATTATTACTTGTATCAAGCTACTTTTTTTATGCTTGCTGGGATTGGCATTTTTTATTTTTATTACTATTCTCAACGCTGTTGGATTATTATGCAGGATTGAAAATGCAGAATTCCGAAAATCAACGAAGAAAACGTTTTTGGTTTTGGTTGAGTATAATTATAAATTTAGGTTTTTTAGGTGTTTTTAAATATTATAATTTTTTCATTGAAACATTTACGGAATCAATTTCTTTTTTTGGTTTAAAAATAAATCCTGGATTAATTAGCGTTATACTTCCGGTTGGTATTTCATTTTATACATTTCACGGACTTTCTTATGTTATAGATATTTATAAAAACAGAATTAAAGCAGAAACAGATTTCGTTGATTATGCGGTTTTTGTAAGCTTTTTTCCGTTACTTGTTGCCGGACCAATTGAAAGAGCAACACATTTACTGCCTCAAATTAAAAAAGAAAGAACTTTTGATTATTTAAAAGCTACTGATGGATTGAGACAAATATTATGGGGTTTATTTAAGAAAATCGTAATTGCTGATAACTGTGCTGAATTTGCTAATCAAATTTTCAATAATTCCGCAGAGCAATCAGGAAGTAATTTAATAGTAGGAGCAATATTTTTTACTTTTCAGATTTATGGCGATTTTTCAGGTTATTCAGATATTGCTTTAGGAACAGCGCGTCTTTTTGGGATCGATTTATTGAGAAATTTTGCATTTCCTTATTTTTCAAGAGATATTGCTGAATTTTGGAGACGTTGGCATATTTCACTATCTTCTTGGTTTAAGGATTATTTATACATTCCTCTTGGAGGAAGTATAGGTGGCAATTGGATGCGTATTCGTAACACATTTATCATTTTCATTGTCAGTGGTTTTTGGCATGGTGCTAATTGGACATTTATAGTTTGGGGAGCTTTAAACGCTTTTTTTATTTTGCCATCTATTATAATGAAGACCAACCGTAATAATATGGAAACCGTCGCACAGGGAAAATTGTTGCCAACTATGAAAGAGTTATTTCAAATGACACTTACATTTACCCTAACCGTATTTGCTTGGATTTTTTTTAGAGCTGAAAATATTAGTCATGCCTTAACTTATATTTCAGGGATATTTTCTAAAACACTTTTTACTGTACCTACAATTAAACCACTTTTTCTTTTTCTGCTTATAGTTGGTTTTGTAGTTATAGAATGGTTGGGTAGGGAAGAACAATATGCAATTTCAAAATTAGGTTTTACCTGGAAGGCTCCTCTAAGATATGTCATGTATTATACGCTAATTTTTGCAATTTTTTGGTTTGCAGCTAAAGGAGAACAATTTATTTATTTCCAGTTTTAAACTATGATAAAGTTTATTTCAAAAACGGCATTTTTCATTGTACCTTTCTTCCTTCTATATATAATTAAGTTTTTGTTTCTCTCCGAAAATACAGGGGACTTATTGCGTATAGGATTACTTCCTGGGATAGATAAAGAATATCGACAAAAAATTATTTCATCTGGAAATAAAATGATGTTTGATGAGTTGTCAACATCAAAGGATAAAACCTATAAAATATTGACTATTGGTGATTCATTTTCAGAACAAGGTAAGGATGGTTATCAAAATTTTTTGGTCAATGATTTCAGTGTTTTGCACATTAATCGCTTTATATCAAACTTTAATCAAATTCAAAAATTAATTGAATTGTGTCAGGGTGATTTTTTTGATACTTATAAGATTCAGTATGTTGTTTTAGAAGGTGTAGAGCGACATTTAATTGATAACATTAAAAATATAAACAATAAGGGTAAAATTGATATTAAGCAAATTGATTCATTAATCATTAATCATACAACTCCAAAAGATAAAGAAGAAGACAACTTTTTTTCATCTACAATTTTTAAATTCCCTTATTCGGCTTTGAAATATTATACTGATAAGAATTACATATCTAATAAACAAGTTTTTGTTTTTGAATTAAATACAAGATTATTGTTTAGTAACAATTCAAATGAGTTACTTTTTTATAACTTAGATTTTGATAAAACTAAGCAAAATAATGTGGCTGAAAACGCAACAAAACTCAATGATATTTTAAACAATTTATCAGATAAACTTAAAGAGAAAAACATAAAACTTATATTTTTACCTTGTCCTGACAAATACAGCCTGTATTATGACTATATACTTGATAAGAAAAGTCTACTAAAACCTGTTTTTTTTGATAATTTCAAAAAATTAAATAAAAAATACCTCTATATAGATTCAAAAGAAGTATTGTCAGAGCAATTAAATACAAAAAAAGATTTGTATTATTTTGATGATTCTCATTGGTCTCCGGTAGCATCAGAACTA
Organism: Flavobacterium zubiriense; assembly: GCF_041729725.1. Lineage (NCBI taxonomy): Bacteria > Pseudomonadati > Bacteroidota > Flavobacteriia > Flavobacteriales > Flavobacteriaceae > Flavobacterium > Flavobacterium zubiriense. The sequence goes on from NZ_JBCFQL010000001.1 coordinate 220,755, forward strand.
GTAGCAAAAAAAATAAAAGAAGCAATAATGTTAGAAAAACAAAGTGAAATTGTACAACAAGATATTACCGAAAAAGTTGTTGAAAGGCTTTAATTTGACATTTGCGTAAGTTTCAAAATTTATTCATTAGTTCGACTTTTTGAGATTAAATACATTGTTCTCGGTTATTTTGCAACTAAACTACATATAATAATGGAGAAAACAATAATTAAGTTATTTTCAGTTTTTAATAAAACCATGTCTCAATTCTTAAGAAAAGTAGTAGTATTTCTAACAATCCCTGTAATATTTATTCTGGTAGTTCTTATAGGTTTAAATTTTTTAGTAAAAACGGATTATAAGATAAAACCGGATATTAATTCTCTTTTTATTGGAGATTCACATATTCAACAAACTTTTAATGATAATTTAATACCTCAAAGTTTAAATTGTGGTATTGCTTCTGAATCGTTTTATTTTTCATACTTTAAATTGAAATATTTATTAGACGAGAATCCTTCTATTAAAAATGTTTATTTGGGTTTGAGTTTTCATAGTTTGTCTAATTATTATGAAAGATTTATAAGTGGAGATTATTCTGCTTCAGTTGCACCTAAATATTTCTTTATTTTACCTTGGAAAGAGCAATTGAGATTGATTTATTGGAATAAGGCTAATTTTGTGTCTTTTTTAAGGGAAGTTCTGAATATTGGTTTTTATCAGGTTTTTAATGGACAAGTTTACCCTTTTATTGGAGGTTATTTAGAGCAATTTAGCGAAACCTTTGCTGTTGATTCTTCGATGAATAAAAGATTGAAATTTCAATATTTTAATAACGGTAAATTGAATTCATTTTCGCAATTTAATATTTATTATTTAAATAAAATTATTAGTCTTTGTAAAAAACAGGGTGTTCATTTAGTTATGGTTAATACACCTTTACATGAATATTATTATAAAAAAATCCCGAAAAAATATAAAGATGAATTATTTGAAATAGTGGCAAAGAATCATTTAAACTATATTGATTTTTCAAAATTACAGTTAAAAGATAATTGTTTTACTCCAGATGGAGATCATGTATCTACAATTGGGGCTGTTAAAACATCTAAAATGATAAAAGTAATAATAGATGAAAGCCAAAAATAGTAAAGTAAAAATAGTGTAGATTTTGGTAAATAAAGATTAAAGATTTAGGTATTGAAAGTTTTTTAATCCTTCACAATGATTTGATTTAAAGTTAGATTTTCATTTTATAACGTATGAAAGTTATATGAAATACACACGTTTTAATATCACAAGAAAATAAAGTCTTTTCGATTTTAAATTTTTATCATAATTTTAAACATAACGCTAAGGAGTTGTGTAAAATTTATACATTTTATAAAATTTTTGTTTAAAAAAATTAAATCACTTTGATAAAAAAATTACATACAAATTAAACTTAAAGTGTTTTTAAAAATTTAAAATATAAATAAGATTTTTCCAATCGATTTTCAGTTTCGATAGGTATATAAATATCAGTATTTTTTTACTTGACATATAAAATTTCTATAAATGAAAAAAAATATTCTTAAATTATATTATATTGTATTAGATGTTTTAGAATTTCTAATTAAAGTTTACAATTTTATAATGTCCTTCTTTAGAAAGCAATTAAATGTAAAGAATGCAGATGAGACAATTGATATGTTGTTATCTGGAAATTTTTCGCTTAGTAGATTTGGAGATGGAGAAATTGGTATGCTCAATGGTGGGAGTATCATATTTCAAGAAAACTCTAAAGAATTAACATTAAAACTTCAACAAGTTCTAAATGATAATGATTTGCCAAATCATATTACGGGATTACCTTATGTTTATGTAAATAATTCAATTTTTAGAGAGGATGCTAAACGTTATGTTAGAAAATTTTTATTGAAGAAGAGCCATATCATATATAAATGTATTAATAGAAGTAAGATATATTACGATTCATGTGTAACCCGTTTATATGCGGATATAGAGGATAGATCAAAAGCTAGAAGTCAATTTGAAAAAATCAAACAAATTTGGGTGAATAAAAGTATATTGATAATTGAAGGTGAAAAAAGTCGACTAGGCATTGGGAGTGATTTTTTTTCCAAAACCTCATCAATACGAAGAATAATAGCTCCTTCTTTCAATGCTTTTAACAAATACGAAGAAATTTTAGATATAGCAAAAAAGTCTTGGAATCAAGACGAAATTGTCATTATTGCATTAGGTCCAACAGCTACGATTCTTGCTTATGATTTAGCAAAGCTTGGAATTAGAGCATTGGATTTTGGACATATTGATGTAGAATACGAATGGTGTATATCTAATGCAACATATAAACAACCATTAAAGTATAAATATTTTGGTGATGATTCTTTTGAACCCACAGCAGAGTTGTTAGATGATGAATATGAAAAAAGTATAATCTGCAAAATAATTTAATTAAACTATCTAATGTTCCCACTTGTTACCATTCAAATACCTACCTATAATCAAAAGCAATTTATAAAGGAAGCTTTAGATTCAGCTTTAGCTCAAACTTATGATAATTTGCAAATTATTATAGCTGATGATTGTTCTCCAGACTATAATATATTTGATTTTTTGACTGATTACAAAAATAATCCGAAAGTCCTTATTCATAGGAATGAAACTAATTTAGGAAGAGTTGCTAATTATAGTGCTACGCTTTTTAATCTAGTAAAAGGGGAGTGGTTTATGAATTTAGATGGAGATGATTATTTGGTAAATAACAAGTTCGTAGAAAATGCAATAACCATCATTAAGCAATTTAATAAGGATCAAATTGCCTTTTATAAAGGCAATACCTCGCTTCAAAAATTAGAAGAATCTGGAATAGCAAAAACAATGCTGAATGAGCATACCTATTTGATTCATAATAAAGACTATTTAGCTCATCTTCAGCATGATTTTGGATTTACTCATGGTTCCCAATTGTATAATACTGAAAAAGCCAAAAGTGTCAACGTATACAATCGAAATTTATTAGATATCGATTATTTTTCCTTTCTTAAATGTATTTCTACTGGCGATATAATTGTGAATAATGAGCCTGTTTATCATTGGCGAATTCATGAAGCTCAGGAAACCCATACAGTTACTCCTAAAGAATATTTAAAACGTTTTGAAGCTGTAGTCGAATTAGCAGAAGTTTATAAAGATCTTGGAAAGGAAGGCATTAGCGCAGTGGAATATACAAGATATATGGTGTATATTTATTATTTGATTACTGTATCTAAACAAAAAGTATTGATTCAGGAACTGCCTACAATTTTGAGTAAAACAAAATTAAGTTTTCAATACTTTATTCCTTTATTGGCAACCATTAAAAACTATTATTTCCCCAAAAAAAGTTAATAATCTTTCTGATAATTTATTTTAAACTTATGATTTTAGTTACTAAACCATTTTTACCACCAATTTCAGATTACCACCAATATGTTGAAGGCATTTGGCAGCGCAATTGGCTTACTAATATGGGACCTCTATCAAATGATTTAGAACTCAAATTGAAAGATTTTTTGAAAGTCAAGAATTTGCTGTTTGTTACCAATGGAACCATAGCAATTCAAATGGCGATTAAAGCTTTGGGTTTGAAAGGTGAAATACTTACAACTCCATTTTCATTTGTAGCCACTACTAGTTCTATTGTATGGGAAGCTTGTAAGCCCGTTTTTGTAGATATAGATCCATTGAGTTTAAATATGGACCCATCTAAAATCGAAGCAGCAATAACTCCTAATACATCTGCAATTCTGGCAACTCATGTTTATGGAAATCCTTGTGATGTAGAAGCTATTGACAAAATTGCTAAGAAACATAATCTTAAGGTTATTTATGATGCTGCTCATGCTTTTGGGGTAGAGGTTGCAGGAAAGTCCATATTTGAATATGGCGATATCTCTACTTGTAGCTTACATGCTACTAAGTTATATCATTCAATTGAAGGAGGTCTAATTATTACGAAAGATGAAACGCTTTTAAAGCAATTAGCTTATATTCGTAATTTTGGTTTTGATGGTCCTGAAGCCTTTGCTACCTTAGGTATAAATGGTAAAAATTCAGAGTTTCATGCTGCTATGGGCTTGACAAATCTTACTTTTATTGATAGTATTAGTGAAAAGCGAAAATTACTTTCGGAGCGTTATAATGAAAAATTAAAAGCTTTAAAAGCTGTTCAGCCAAAATGGCATCAAAACTCAAGGAATAATTATGCTTATTATCCACTTGTTTTTGAATCAGAAGCACTTATGTTAAAGTGCTACAATTTCTTGCAAACACATGAGGTGTTTACAAGAAGGTATTTTTACCCTTCCTTGTCTAAATCCCTTCCTTATGTTGAAGAGCAATCATTACCCGAAACAGAAAATATTTCGAGTAGGGTTTTGTGTTTGCCTTTGTATTATGATTTGTCAATTGAAGAAGTCGATTTGATCTGTAATTTATTACTTAACGCTCAAAATAAATAGTGAAATGCTTATTGTAGGTGCTAAAGGCTTTGCAAAAGAAGTTTTGGAAATCATATATCAAAATGGAGCAAATGAAAAAATTTGTTTTTATGATGATGTAAGTCATGATAGTCCAACAATGCTTTACAGCAAATTTCGAGTATTGAAAAGTGAGTTGGAAGCAAAAATATACTTTAAAGAAAGTGGTAGTCAATTCACTTTAGGAATAGGTAATCCGAAGCTTAGATTTAAATTATTTGAAAAATTTGAAGCATTGGGAGGTTACTTTGAATCTACAATAAGCAAACAGGCAGAAATAGGAAGTTTTGGAGTTGAAATTGACCCAGGATGCAATATATTGTCAGGTGTTAGAATCAGTAATGATGTAACAATAGGAATAGGTACAATGATATATTATAATTCAATAATAGCCCATGACGTACAAATTGGCAATTTTTGCGAATTGTCTCCCGGAGTAACTTTATTAGGAAGATGCAAGTTGGGTGATTTTGTACAAGTAGGAGCAGGTTCTATAATATTTCCGGATGTAGAAATTGGATCAAATAGCATTATTGCGGCTGGAGCAGTAGTTCGTGAAAATATTCCTGAAAATGTTATGGTTGCCGGAGTTCCGGCTGTTATTAAAAGAAATTTATAATGAGCAATACGATGGTTACAGTGGTAATGATAACTTATGGACATGAAAAATTTATTAAGCAAGCCATAAAGGGAGTTTTAGAACAAAAAGTAAATTTTCAAGTAGAACTTATTATTGCTAATGATTGCTCTCCAGACAAAACAGCTGAAGAAATTGATGCTATTTTACAAACCGAAACAATTCCTTCGAACATAAATATTGTAAACAAAGAACACAAAAAGAATATAGGAATGATGCCTAATTTTATTTGGGCATTAAAGCAAGCTAAAGGAAAATACATTGCCTTATGCGAAGGGGATGATTATTGGACAGAGCCTACTAAACTGCAACGACAAGTTGATTTTATGGAGCAGCATTCAAACTATATAATGTGTTGCCATGATAGGAATGTAGTAAATGAAAATGATGAAGTATTAATTCAAAATCAACAAACTACTAAAGCAGATAAAGATACATTTGTTCAAACCTTGTTGTATAGAAATATATCCTTTGATGATACATTTTACCATTATTTCGAAAAAGCTAAGAATGGTGATACTTTTTTAATATATCGTTTGCATCAATTAGGAGCCACTCATTATTTTGATTTTAATGGAGCCTGTTACCGGGTTAGTGATGTTGGGGTTTGGAGTAAAGTCAGTGATGATAAGAGGTTTGAAATGAGCATTAGCTCTTTAGATAATATGATTGAATATTATAGTTTTTTAGCCAATAAAGGAGCTATCAAAGAAATAAAAAAATGGAAGGCTGAACAATTTTTAATGAGAAGTAAATCTTTGAGTGAAGCAGGATACAAAACGTCAGCTTTGAATCATATTTTCAGATACAATACTCTATTATTAAGCTCCAACCCAAATCATTTTTTTAGCTTAAATAATTTCAAAACAATTATACTTTTGAATTTAAGATATCTGTTGAGATAATTAATAATTTGAAAGATGAATTTTTTTAAAAACAAAGAATAGTGCAGCACATACTCTTAATGTCACATAAAATGAATTTGGGTGGTACTGAAAAAGCACTATTGTCTTTTATTAATGCCTTAGCTGATAATAATATAAAAGTAACTTTACTATTGTTAGAAGATGGAGGTATTTTAAGAAATGAAATACCAACCTGGGTTCATGTTGAAATCTTAAATGTTTTTGAGAACATAAAGCCAGTTATTTTTGAACCTCCATTAGCTTTAACCAAAATACAATTAAAACAAGGACAGTTTTGGAATGCTTTGAATACTATTTTAAGGTATGTAAAAGTGAAAATTTCAAAATCTTGGTATTATAATTATATAACTGCACTAAAGGATTATAAATCTAATTATAATGCTGATGTGGCAATTGCTTTTGCAGGACCTTCTGATTTTATTTCTTACTTTGTTTTAAAGCATATTGAAGCTCCAAAAAAATACCAATGGATTCACTTTGATGTTCGTGAGGTATTATTAAATACAAATTTTGGCAATAAATATTATTCTGGTTTTGACAAAATATTTTGTGTTTCTGATAATGCGAAAAAAATATTTGATCAAGTTTTTCCTCGATTAAAAAACAAGTCAAATGTTTTCCGAAATATAGTTAGCAAACAGGATTTAGTGAGTAGGGCGTTTCAAGGAAATTCTTTTACAGACGATTTTATGGGCTTGCGTATAGTTACTTTAGGACGACTTTCTAAAGAAAAAGGTCAGGATATGATTCCTGAAGTAGTGAGGCGGTTGGATAAAGACGGTTTTGATTTTAGATGGTATCTTATAGGGGACGGTGATTTAAAGTCTGTTTTGGAACCCCAAATTGAATTGTTGAATATAGGAAATAATTTGGTTCTTTTAGGTTCACAATTAAATCCTTATGCTTATTTAAGAGATTGTGATTTATATGTGCAAACCTCTTTACATGAGGGCTATTGCCTGACTATTCATGAAGCTAAAATGTTTGACAGACCCGTAGTGACTACTCATGTTGCCAGTGCATCTAATTTAATCAAGAACAATGAGGATGGTTTGATTGTTCCCATTTCTGTTAATGGTTTGTATGCTGGTATTAAACAAATGTTATTGGATAGGGAATTAAGAGATAAATGTTCCAAAGCTTTATTAGCTGTAGATACAACAGCTGAAATTCATAAGATTTTTGAGAAATAACAAATGGATAAAAGTTATTAATAGACTATGAATAGCAACTCTTCTGAAATCGTATGGATGAATAATCTAAGAGCTTTAGCTACATTTTCTGTTGTTGTTTTGCATGTATCCTTTCCTTTATTATGTGAATACGGAGTTACAAAAAATAATGACTGGCAGATTGGAAATTTTTTTGACAGTGCAGTTCGTTTTTGTGTGCCTATATTTTTGATGCTTACAGGGGCTCTATTGTTAGCGAAGCCTATAGAGATAGAAAGTTTTTTTAAAAAGCGATTTCTTAAAATATTATTACCCTTTTTGTTTTGGAGTTCTATATATGTGGTATATGGTTTAAATTTAAAGTATGATAAAGGAGAAATTTTGAACTTTTTGGAGTCGTTTAAATTTGTGTATTTACAATTCAAGGATGGAGCATCCTATCATTTATGGTATATATATATGCTTATTGGCTTGTATTTGTTTTTTCCAATTTTAAATAAATGGGTATTAAATTCTGAAGAAAAAGAAATTAGGTATTTTATAATTTTTTGGTTTTTCGTGATGCTTGTAAAACAACCCTACTTGTGTAAGTTTATCCCCGCTATAGATTTGACTTATTTTTCGGGATATATAGATTATTTAGTATTGGGTTATTATTTAGCATTTAAATTTAATTATAAGAAAATAAAGCTATTGTCCGTTTTGATATATGTTGTTGGATTTGGATTTACATTTTTAGGTACTGCTTTTAAAACAATTCATCAAGGAAATGTATATACTATATTTTATGATTATTTATCTCCTAATGTTATCATTGAAGCAATTGGGGTGTTTTTGTTTTTTAAGAGTTTTTCTTTTCAAAATACTAAATTAGAATCATTAATTGATATTGTAAGCAAGCATAGCTATGGGATTTATTTATCGCATGTGTTAATGCTAACAATATTGTATAAATTAGGAATAACTTATTCATTTATAAATCCATTCATAGCTATTCCTCTAACAAGTATTTTGTGCATGATTTTATCTTTGTCTTTTATTGTTTTATTGAAAAAAGTGCCTTTTATAAATAGTTTTATAGGGTAAAGTTTTTTAATATTTTAGTCATTTCAAAATATAAATGAATGAAAATAGTTTATTGCACAGGAGCTTTATATAATCCAGGGGGAGCAGAACGAGTTTTGATAAATAAGGCCAATTATTTGGCTAATCAATCAGGATATGAAGTTTTTATTATTACAGCGGCACAATTGGATAAAGATTATTGTTATGCAATAGATGTAAAAGTAAAATTGATTGATGCAAATATTCATCAGTTTTTTCCAAAAAAGATAATTCCTTATGTCTCTAAAAAAAGGGCTCTCCCTAAAATCATTAAGCACTATCAGAGTATAATTGATACAATTCTTCCGGATATTATTATTGTCAACGAATTAGGATATGATGATGAGGTAATTCCTCGTATTAGGTCAAGAGCTAAAATAATCAGAGAATTTCATTCTTCACATATAGCAGTAAATTATATGATTAAAGCCAAAAATGGGATTTCGAAGCTTAAAACGAAAATAGTAAATCAAAAAAGTTTCAAACAATTTAATAAATTTGATGCTGTAGTTTTATTGACAAAAAAAGATAGTGAGTATGCTCATTATGCAACTAAAGTAGTTGTAATACCTAATATGCTGTTAGAGGTTCCACAAGAATTAAATACTTTAAATAAATCAAAAAGAGTAATTAGTGTTGGTCGATTAGATGATTTGAAAAATCATAAAGATCAAATCAGGGTTTGGAAACAAGTAGCATCTAAAACAGATTGGAACTTACATATTTATGGCGAGGGAATTCTAAAAAATGAATTAACAGCCTTTATCAAAGAATTGAATTTAGAGAACCGGGTTTTTTTAGAGGGTGCTTCTAGTAGTATTATGGATGAATATCTCAATAGTTCCATTTTTTTATTTACACCCAAAGCGGAAGGTTTCGGAATGGTGTTAATTGAAGCCATGTCGGCAGGATTACCCTGCGTTAGTTATGATTATCCTTGTGGTGCCAGTGAAATTATACAAGATGGGAAGTCTGGCTTTTTAATTGAAGTAGGGAATATTGATCAAATAGCAGAGAAAATAAAGTTATTGATTAATAATGATGATTTAAGAACTGAAATGGCAAAGCAAGCAAAAAAACGAAGTTTAAGTTTTTATCCAGAGCATGTTATGCCTAAATGGGAGCATTTGTTTAAAGAATTAATACAGGGAAACTAATGTTTTTATCTATAATTATTCCAGTATATAATGTTGAATTGTATATTGAAGAGTGTTTAAATAGTATTGTCAAGCAATGGCAAGAAGGTATAGAGGTAATTTTGGTAAATGATGGATCTACCGATGAATCTTTAAATTTATGTAAAGAATTTGCCTCAAAATATTCTTATATAAAGTTATTGAATCAAGTAAATTCCGGAGTTAGTGCTGCACGCAATAAAGGATTAGCAGAAGCTGTTGGTGAATATATTTGGTTTGTTGATAGCGATGATTATTTAATGCAAGATGCCTTAAAAATAATTGAGGATATTCTGAAAAGAGATGCCTTAGACATTTTAAGATTTGGTTTTGAATTATTTGAAGATAAATCGAATAAACTTTTACAAATTTATTCTTACGCTCCAACAAAGATTCTGTCTCCTATTGATTATTTTAAAAAAGAAGAATTGCTTATTCAACCATGGGCTGGAATATATAATCGAGTTTTTTTAAAGGAAAATAAGTTGAATTTTTATAAAATTACCATATGTGAGGATGTATGCTTTAATTTAGAAGCATATAGTTTTCCAAGTCGTTTCCAAGTTGTCGATCATGTTTTGTATAGATATAGAGCCCGAGAAAATTCAGCATTGAGATCAGCTGTTGATAAGAATAAAGTTGAATCTGTAGTAAAAATAATTACTACGTGTGATTCCTTAATTGAAAAAAACGGACTGAAAAAGTCTGTACTTCAAGTAAAGAAAAAATACGATTATATTGTTCTTTTAATTGATTTTTTGATTGAATTAAAAGATACTGATTATGAAAAACAAATTTGGGGTAACATTAGTTATCATGTCCCATTGTTGAAAAATGATCCCAAAGGCTTAAAAGTATATAAATTGGTTTTACGTTTTTTTCCAAATTTTTTCTTTTATAACAGGAAGAGAAGCAAACAGAAAATGAATTAATTTTTAGATTATTCGTGTTTAATACTAATAGTAGTGTTTAGAGAAATTTTAATCAGTGTTATTATTCCTGTTTTTAACGCAGAAATATATTTAAGTCATTGTTTGAATTCTATACATCAACAAGATTTTAAAGATTTTGAAGTACTGATAGTGAATGATGGTTCAACAGATTCATCTCTTACAATAGTGCAGCACTATGTTGAAAAAGATAGTCGGTTTGTAGTTCATGAACAATTAAATCAAGGGGTTTCTGCAGCCAGAAATAATGCTTTGTCAAAAGCAAGTGGTGATTTTATAGTATTTGTAGATGCGGATGATTGGTTGGAAGCAGAATACTTATCTACCTTACTCAATACGATGACAGATAATGAAGCTGATTTAGTATGTTGTGGTTATTATGATTATTCTATTTATGCTACACGTTTGCCAATAAATGATTTCAAAGGAAAGACTACAGTTTTAAAAACTGATGAAATGATGTATGCTTTGCTGAATGGAACAGCGGGAGTTCCTTGGGCTAAATTGTATAGAAAAGCTATAATCGACAAGTTTGGTATTCGTTTTAATAATCAAGTTAAGATGTCGGAAGATTTGGTTTTTAATTTAGAATATGTTTCTTGTTGCGAAAATATTATAATTAACAAGTACCATGGATATAATTACAATAGGTTGCATAGTACTTCAGTCTCTTCAAAAGTAAATCCGGATTATTTATCTTCTTATGAAATAAGTAATGAATTAATGATACTATTGTGGAGGAAAATTAAATTAGAGGATTTAAAACTGATTAATTATATCAATCAAAGACTTCGTGTATTTATTGTTACAGTTTGCGGTAATATTGCTACTAACAAAAATACAGCTGTTTTTAAACGTATTGAACAAATCAGATTTTTTTTAGAAGTGAATTTACCTAAAAAATACATCAAACAGTTTAAAAATGAAAAAGAAATTCCATTATGGTTTTTAATGAATAGATTTTATTACTGTTCTTTTTTTTATTTTATGATTAAAAATAAATTTTCAGAATTGAAGTTAAAAATTAAAAAGTAATGATTTCGATGCAACAATCCAATCATTTAAAATCCATAGCTGTTTTAATGATGCTGTGCCTTCATTTATTCAATACTTTGGATTATCAAGGATTGTTTAAAACCGTGCTATACATTGGTTCAAAACCTTTAATTTATTATATCTCATTGTTTTGCGACGCATGTGTACCCATTTTTGCTTTTGTAAGCGGTTACGGATTGTATTTTAAATACAAACAAAACTCAAAAGTTTATTGGAAAGGTAATTTGAAACGTTTAAAAAAACTCTATTTAAATTATTGGATAATTATTATACTATTTCCAGTAGGCTTAGGACTTTTATTTCAAAAAGAAGGCTACCCTGGTTCAATACTAACTTTTATTGGAAATTTATTGGGTATAGCTACTTCATATAATGGTGCTTGGTGGTTTTTTACCATTTATGTTTTGTTTGTTTTAACCTCTTATTTCTGGTTTCAACTTTTGGATAAGATCAATCCTTATCTTTTTTTAATACTACTTTTTGGGGTATATATTTGTTGTTTTTATTTCAGAGTTTATCAGCCAGCTAATTATACGAATGTTATAGTAAATCAGTTTCTTACACAAGTAGTACTATATGGCTGTACCTTGTTTCAATTTATGTTAGGTGTTTTTGCATTGCGTTTCAAATGGAATACTAAGGTGACTAACCTTTTAATAGACATAAAAAATAAGAATGGCTTATTTGTATTAGTTACCATTTTGTTGATTTTAGTACATGCACTAGTGCCCAATTTTATTATCGCTCCTTTTACCGCTTTGGTGTTTGTATTTTTGTTTACACAAATTAAATTGAATTCTTTTTTGAGTAAATTACTTGATTTTTTTACACCTCATGCTACCAATATTTGGCTAATTCACATGTTTTTTTATATGATTTTTTTTAAATCATTTATTTATAGTGCTCATTATGTATTACCAATATTCTTGTTGTTAGTTTTTTGTTGTGTTTGTAGTTCTATTGTTGTAAACAAAGTAAATAGTATGGTTTTGCAAATTGTAAAAATATAATGAAACTTTTATATATAACAAATGGTATTAATGGTGCAGGTGGATTAGAAAGAGTACTTTCTATTAAAGCTTCTTATTTAGTTGAACTCTATAGTTATGATGTTAGTATTCTTTGTTTGAATAATAGTGCTGAAAATCCATTTTATACTTTTTCGAATAAAATAAAAATATATAGTATTGCAGTAAGAGATAGTCCTATTCAATATTTATTAGATTATAAAAAAGGAATAAAGCAAATAGTTAAGCAAGTCAAACCAGATGTGATTTCAGTATGTGACGACGGTTTAAAAGGCTTTTTTGTTCCTAGAATAATTGGAACTCAAATACCAATTATTTACGAGCGTCATGCTTCCGTAAATTTAAACACGAATAATTCCATCACAGGGAAATTAATTCGTAGTTTAATGCAATCCCAATTGAAGTGCTTTTCAAGATTTGTAGTCTTAACTGATTCTAATATAAAGGAGTGGAAAGGAAGAAACATTGTTGCCATTGCCAATCCTCTGAGTTTTGCCCCCCATTCAGGTAATTCATTAGATCAAAAAAAAGTGATAGCTGTAGGTTCTCATTCTTACAATAAAGGCTACGATTTATTGTTGAAAGCATGGAAAGAAGTAATAATTCAATATCCAGATTGGAAGTTGTCAATTTACGGTAAAATAGATGCTGAAAAAGAATTTGTTAGATTAGCAGAAAAATTAAACTTAAAGGATAAGGTGTTTTTTTTTGAACCTGTTGTTGCTATACAGCAAAAATATTTAGAATCTTCTATTATGGTTTTGCCTTCCCGATCTGAAGGATTTGGAATGGTTTTGATAGAAGCGATGGCTTGTGGGATTCCCTGTGTAAGTTTTGATTGTCCATCAGGGCCGAGGGATATTATTAGTGATGGGGAAGATGGTTTTTTGATTCCTGCTCAAGATGTTTCAATAATGGTGGCTAAGATAAAAGCCTTGATTGAAGATGAAGACTTAAGGTTGAAAATGGGAACTACAGCTTATGAAAACGTGAGCCGTTTTCTACCTGAAAAAATTATTGAGAAATGGGATTCGCTCTTTAAAACAATTGTGTATGAAAATAATCTTTAGTACGGATCAAATTTATCTTCATGGAGGAATAGAAAAAGTATTGGCTGAAAAGGCTAATTATTTTGCTGATATTTGTGGTTATGAGGTTATTGTTTTGACAAATGAACAGAAAAAACAAGCTCCCTGTTATGCTATAAGTGCTAAAATACAATTGTTAGATTTAGCGATTAATTATAATAGAAAAAAGAGTTATTTTTCATGGGCTAATTTGCAGAAATTACCCAATCATATTTATCAATTAAATAATATTCTACATGAGCTTCAACCTGATGTGGTTATTGTATCTAATTTTGGATATGAAACTTATTTGATTCCTTTTTTGTATAAAAAGGCAAAAAAAATTAAAGAATTTCATTCTTCCCGTTATTTCGAATCACAATTAAGAAAACAAAATGTATCTTTTCTTAAAAAGAGTTATAATCAGTTTAATGATTGGATTGAATCAAAGTACCATTATTTGATAGTTTTAAATCAAGACGAGGTCTCCTATTACAATAGTGATAACGTTGTTGTTATTCCTAATCCTGTAAGCATTCCAAAAGGAACAGCAAGCCTGACGAATAAAAAAGTAATTGCAGCGGGCAGAATTGCCCCAGTAAAAGGTTTTGATAAATTAATCCAAGCTTGGAAAAAAGTACACGCAGTTGTTCCAGAATGGGAATTGCATTTTTTTGGGGAGGATTATTTGGAAACTCAAAAGCAATTAGAAATTTTAATCAAGGAGTATAATTTAGAAAAAGTAATTTTTTTTAAAGGAACTTCTTCTAATATGGTTCAAACTTTTACAGATTATAGTTTGTATGTCATGAGTTCCGTAACCGAATGTTTTCCTATGGTTTTATTAGAAGCTTTGTCGGTTGGTTTACCTGTTGTTTCTTTTGACTGTCCTCACGGTCCTCGCAATATTATCACAAACAATGAAGATGGGGTGTTGGTCGAAAATCAAAGTATAGAAGATTTGACTGAAAAAATTTTATTTTTAATAGAAAATGAAAACAACAGAGTTGCTTTTGGAATACAAGCCAAAAGAAATAGTTTTAAATTTTCGACTCCAGTTGTGATGCAACATTGGATTGATGTATTGAATTCTTAAATTATGTTTGATTTTATTCCTGTATTTTTTTATACCAAAATCTATTATTACTTTTTGTTAGTCGTAATGTTAGTATTTTTTTTTAGATCTAAGTCGGTACCAATAACAGATTCCAAAAATATTAAATCGAACCGAAATTTGACAACTTTTTTAGTGATTTTTACAATTTTTTATATTGGTTTTAGACCGTTGAGTTTTGTTTTTGGTGATATGGGGACATATGCGGAAATATTTAATAAATATCAATTAGGGATTGATAATTCTTATTTTAAAGAAGATTATCTATTTGAATTCTTTATAAGAACTTGTGCTCAGACGATGAGCGTAGAGGTATTTTTCCTACTTTGCGCAATATTGTATGTATTACCTTTATGGGTGGCCTGTAAAAAGTGGTTTAAGGACTATGCTTTTTATGCTTTTCTCGCATTGATAACTTCTTTTTCATTTTGGTCTTTTGGTACTAATGGGATTAGAAATGGTATTGCGACTTCTATTTTTTTATATGCCTTATCCAGAGATAAATTAAGTATTAAAATTTTATTTATAATTATTGCTTTTGGTTTTCATAAATCTATAGCTATACCGGTAGCTGCTTTAATACTTACTTATTTTTATTCTAATCCCAAAAAATATTTTTATGGTTGGTTGCTGTGTATTCCATTATCCTTAGTCTCTGGTGGTTTTTGGGAAGGTTTGTTTGCTGGTTTTATGGCCGATGAGAGAAGTAGTTATTTAACAGATGGAAATATTAATAATGACTCTTTTAGCAGCAGTGGGTTTCGATGGGATTTTTTGTTATACAGTGCTTCGGCAGTATATACAGCCTACTTTTTTATCTTTAAAAAGAATTTTACTGATCAAAGATATAATCGATTAGTTTGTGTGTATTTAGCAGCCAACGCTTTTTGGGTATTGGTTATCCGGGCTAATTTTTCGAATCGTTTTGCCTATTTATCTTGGTTTATGATGGGGATTGTTATTGTGTATCCTTTTTTAACTAAAATTCAAATCAAAAAGCAGCATCAGGTTTTAGGATTGGTTCTGTTAGCTTATTTTGGATTTACTTTTTTAATGAATGTCATACTTGTATAAATGAAAAGTTTAACTGTTTTTACCCCATCTTATAATAGAGCCTATCTGTTGCCTCAATTATATAGTAGTCTATGTAATCAGTCCAGTCAGGATTTTATATGGTTGATTGTAGATGATGGTTCAACCGATAATTCTCAGGAATTGATAAAGGGATGGATGACTGAAGATAAAATACAGATTCAGTATGTTTATCAGGAGAATCAGGGGATGCATGGAGCTCATAATGCAGCGTACGCAAATATTAAATCCGAGTTTAATGTATGTATTGACTCAGATGATTTTATGCCGGATAATGCAGTTGAAATTATTTTAAGAGAATGTGAAAATCTTGATGAAAAATATGCTGGAATTTTAGGACTTGATGCTAATAAAAATGGAGAGATTATAGGTACTGGAATTCCAGAGAGTTTAACTGCGGTTAAATTGAATGAATTATATTCTTTGCATAAGATAAAAGGAGACAAAAAAATAGTATATCGCACCGAAATTGTAAAAAAGTATCCTAAATATCCTCTTTATGAAAAAGAGCGATTTGTCCCTTTGGACTACCTCTATTTATTAATTGATCAGGATTATCATCTAAAACCAGTCAATAAAATATTATGTATTGTAGAATATCAGGCAGATGGTTCTTCCATGAATATTTTCAAACAATACCGCAATCATCCTAATGGATTTGCATTTTCCCGTGTTAGCCGGATTAAATATGCAAAAACTTTTGAGGAGCGTTTTAAAAATGCTATTCATTTAGTGTCCTCATCATTTTTTGCCAATAAACTTTCGTGGTTGTTTAAATCAGATAAACCATTGTTGGTTTTTACGGCTGTACCTTTTGGAATTTTATTAAATGTGTATATTCGATATAAAACTAAATCATGAAAGTTCTTCAAATTATCAATTCTTTAGGAACAGGAGGAGCTGAAAAGTTATTATTAGAGACTTTACCTCTATACAAAGAAAAAGGGATTATAGTTGATTTGTTAGTTTTAAATGGCACAAATTATCCATTTATGGAGGAATTGAAAGCGTTAAATTGTTGTAAAATTTATTCACTAGGTTCTCATTCTGTTTATAATCCAGTTAATATATTTAAGCTAATTCGTTATTTATATGAATATGATATAGCTCATGTACATTTGTTTCCAGCCCAATATTGGGTGGTTTTGGCAAAAACAATATCTTTTTCAAAAATCAAACTTTTTTTTACTGAGCATAGTACTTCAAACAGAAGAATGGAATTACCTCTATTCTCTATATTGGATCGTGTTTTTTATAGTAGTTATAGAAAAATAATTACTATTTCAGAAGGAGTAAATGACTCATTGATAAAGCATTTAAGAAGTGGTAAAAAAAATATCGTTATTCTTAACGGCATCAATTTGATTAAGGTAAATCTTGCAAAAAAAAAATTAACAAAAGATTCTTTGTTTTTTCATCATAATAATAAGTTATTAATTCAGGTGGGGGGATTTAGAAAACAAAAAGATCAGGATACAACTATTCGTTCTCTACAATATTTGCCCTCTAATTTTCATTTATTATTAGTAGGAGTAGGAGAAAGAGAAAAGCAATTAAAAAATTTAGTTATACAACTCAAACTAGAGGATAGAGTACATTTTATGGGGGTTAGAAAAGATGTTTTTTCAATTTTAAAAAATATTGATGTTGTAATTGTATCATCACATCAAGAGGGGTTTGGTTTAGCAGCTGTAGAAGGTATGGCAGCAAAAAAACCTGTCATTGCATCAGATGTTCCTGGATTATCTGAAGTAGTGAAAGGAGCAGGTGTTTTATTTGAATTAGGGAATGCTAAGGAATTAGCTGAACGCATTCAGGAACTTCTGGGAGATGAAAGCTTATATAATCGTATAGCTCAGGCTTGTCAACTTAGAGCCACTCAATACAATATAGAGAATATGATTCAAAAACATATTGATTTATACCAAGAAGTATATGCGTCAATATAAAATAATCCGCACTTCCACCGTAGCGATGTCTTTGGATTTTTTACTCAAAGGACAGTTGGAGTTTTTAAATCAATATTTTGAGGTAATTGCTGTTTCTGGTGAGGATAAACATCTTAAGACTGTTGCCAAAAGAGAAAAAGTAAAAACAGCATCCGTTCCAATGCAAAGAAATATCAGTCCGCTAAAAGATTTGGTTTCTTTATGGAGATTGTATTGGTTGTTTAAAAGAGAAAAACCTGAAATTGTACATTCGATTACGCCCAAAGCAGGATTGTTGTCTATGTTAGCGGGTAAACTAGCGGGGGTACCTATTCGAATCCATACCTTTACAGGATTAATTTTCCCGAGTAAAACAGGGTTTTTGCAGCAGCTTTTAATTTTCATGGATCGCTTGTTATGTGCTTGTGCCACGCATATCTACCCCGAAGGACAAGGAGTTAAGAAAGATTTGTTACACTATAAAATTACATCAAAACCTTTGAAAGTGATTGCTAATGGTAATGTAAACGGAATTGATACCACTTATTTTGCTAAAGAGAAAGTAGCTTTTCAAGAACAGGCATGTTTAAAAAAAGAGTTGGGTATTGGCGAAAATGATTTTGTATTTGTTTTCGTTGGTCGCTTAGTTGGAGACAAAGGGATTAATGAATTGGTAGTAGCCTTTTCACAACTCACAACTCACAACTCACAACTACTTTTGGTAGGCCCTTTAGAATCGGATCTCGACCCCTTACATTCCGAAACCTTAAAAGAAATCAAGAACAACACAAATATCATTTCAGTTGGATTTAAAAATGATGTACGTTTGTATTATGGTATTTCGGATTGCTTGGTTTTTCCATCTTATCGTGAAGGTTTTCCTAATGTAGTTTTACAGGCTGGAGCTATGGGATTGCCTGCAATTGTAACGGATATTAATGGTTCTAATGAGATAATTGTGCATGGAAAAAACGGAATTATTATTCCATCTCAAAACACAATAGCACTTCGGGAAGCTATGTTGAAAATGATGATAGAAAAAGCGTTTTATAATGAATTGCAGCAAAATGCTCGTAAAATGATTGTTTCCCGATATGAGCAGAAAGTGGTTTGGGAGGCAATTTTGGAAGAATATACAGATTTAAATAAATGATTGATGGAAGATAAACCAATATTTTTACCAGGTTTAAATGGTATCAGAACTATTGCAGCTATTGGTGTTATGATGTCTCATATAAATTTAGCTTTAAATAAATTTAATATTACTTGTACCTCCTTGTTTGGTTTTAATGAGGAACATAAACCAGGAGGTTGGCTTTTAGGAGAACATGGAGTAACCATGTTTTTTGTTTTAAGTGGATTTCTTATAACATTTTTATTGCACAAAGAGTTTGAAAAAACAGGAAATGTAAATATTAAGGCTTTTTATATTCGGCGAATATTAAGGATTTGGCCGTTATATTATCTTTATTTTTTTATTGTTATTATAACACTATTTGTTTTGTATGGAAATTTACCGTCAATTTCAACTTTTCTTTATTATTCTTTTTTTTTAGCAAATGTACCATTTGTAACGGAGAAGGCATTACCAGCTTTGGATCATTTTTGGTCAATTGGAGTTGAAGAACAATTTTATTTATTTTGGCCTTTTTTATTTGTTTTTTGTAATTTAAAGTTAAAAAAAGTAATTCTATTTTTAATTACAGTTTTGGCTTTGTTTAGAATCTTTATTTGGTATAAAATGCCCTTTAGTTTGATAGCATTGTATTCAGTTGTGAATAGATTTGACTGTATGTTACTTGGGGCTCTTGGTGCAATTTTATATCTTGAAAAAAGTAAAATAATAGATTTTTTAAATCTAAAATTTGTTCAATATTTTTCTTGGTTTATTATGTTATTATTAATTACAAATCAACTTAATTTTTTTAATTCAATTATCGAGATTTTTTTAATTGCTTTTGTGACTCTTTGTATTATTATTGGTCAGATAAATGTTAAAAATAGAGTTGTGAATTTAGAAAATACAATTATGTCATATCTTGGAAGATTGTCTTTTGGGATTTATGTATATCATCCTTTATTGATATTGTTAGTGTCACATTTCTTCATAAATAAAAACTATTTCAATGAATTGATATATACTATTTTAGTTTTTAGTCTAATTATAACATTTACAGTAGTAATATCCCATTTCAGTTATTTTTATTTTGAAAATCGTTTTTTGAGATTAAAGTCCAAGTTCTCAATAATTCATTCGACTAATTCTAATGTATAAGTTTTTTTTTAAAAGAATATTTGATTTTGTAACCGCTTTAATAGGATTCATCATTTTGAGTCCTATATTTATAATTGTTACTGTTGGATTGTATTTTGCTAATGCTGGAAAGCCATTTTTTTTTCAATTGCGTCCGGGGCAGCACGGTGTGATTTTTAAGATTATCAAATTCAAAACGATGAACGATAAAAAAGATGCTGATGGGAATTTATTATCCGATGCTCAAAGATTGACTAAAATAGGCAGTTTTGTTCGTAAAACTTCTTTGGATGAGATTCCACAATTGTTGAATGTGCTTAAAGGGGATATGAGTTTGATAGGACCAAGACCTTTGTTGGTTCATTATTTGGATTTGTATTCTGAGTTTCAGAATAGACGGCATGAAGTAAAGCCGGGTATTACAGGTTGGGCGCAGGTGAATGGTCGCAATGCCATTTCCTGGAAAAAAAAATTTGAACTAGATGTTTGTTATGTCGATCATATTTCCTTTGTTTTAGATGTTAAAATTCTATTCAAAACTATTTTGAAAGTGGTACAAAGTGAAGGTATTAATGCAGCTGATGTTGCAACAATAGAGCCATTCGATGGAAAATAAAATCATTTTATTTGGAGCAAGTGGTCATTGCAAAGTGGTTATTGATATTTTAAAATGCAACCATATAAATATTAGCACTGTCGTTGATGATAATCCCAAAACTACAACATTGTTAGGGATTCCGGTGCTACATTCGGATGGCTTTCTTCAGGATGGAGAACAGAGGGTAATTGTTTCCATTGGCGATAATGCTATTCGAAAAAAAATCGTTCAAAGAGTGGGAGGGAATTTTTATCGGGCGATTCATCCCCAAGCCATTGTTTCGAGCTTCTCTACAATTGGAATAGGAACAGTGTTAATGGCGGGTGCCATTGTAAATCCCGATGCTATAGTAGGAGCACATTGTATTATTAATACAGCTGCTGTAGTGGAACATGATTGTGTGCTTGAAGATTATGTACACCTTTCGCCTCATGTGTCATTAGCGGGTGGAGTTAAAGTGGGTGAAGGTACTCATGTGGGTATCGGTGCTTGTGTAATTCAAGGTGTTAGCCTAGGGAAGTGGGTAACTATTGGAGCGGGTTCGGTAATCCTAAAAGACGTTCCTGATTATGCTGTTGTAGTAGGTAATCCGGGTAGGATTATAAAAAGCAAAAAATAATTTTGCTAGTTATAATGTATCGAGAAGTATAAGTTGTACGATGGTTCTCGATACTAATTTTCAGCAAAAGCTATTCGCGTTTTCTAAAAATTCACTCGAACTGACGAATTCTGGTTCGTCACTTCGAGTGTTTTGGCTTGATAGATTTGATTGGAGTGGTGTTTTGAATAAGCCAAAATGTATCGAGAAGTTTGGATACACAATGGTTCTCGATATTTCGAACTCATTTTCTGTCGTAAATTAGTTCTCAACTCGAACTGACGGTGGTGTTGTCGAGAAGTTTAGATTGTACGATGGTTCTCGATACTTCGAACTAATTTTCTATCGCAAATTAGTTCTCAACTACCATTTACGTTTTTATTAAAAGAGAAAAATTAGATTTATTAATTTTCTTTTTTGCTTGATCAAAAAAGAAACAAAAAAATCAAGTCTTGCGCTTTCTCGTCGGTCAAATTAGTTTTCGAATGCTAAAAGAAAAGAACTCTCCGCCGCGGCGGATCAAACAACTTTTCTTTTTACGCATTCTTCAAACATTTGACACTCGACTGCGAAAGCTAAGGACAACCAAAAAAAATAATTTAATCGAGAATTAACAAAGTATCAACGTCATTTTATATTGCTTTTTTTGGTAAAAAATTCTACCTCGAACTGACGGTTTTCGTTTCGTCACTTCGAGTGTTTTGGCTTGATAGATTTTATTTGATTGGTGTTTTGAATAAGCCAAAATGACCCGAGGCGAAGCTGAACGGAGCGAAGATAATCGAGAAGTTTAGATTGCACTATGGTTCTCGATACTTCGAACTCATTTTCTATCGCAAATTAGTTCTCAACTCGAACTGACGGTAGTGTTGTCGAGAGGAATGGTTTCTACGGTGGGAATCAATTAAAATAAAATTTGATTTTAGTTAAAATAGATATAATACATAATATATGAATAATTCAAAAATATGGCTTTCATCTCCCCACATGGGAGGAAATGAGCGCAACTTTGTACAAGAAGCTTTTGATACCAACTGGGTTGCTCCATTGGGACCAAATGTAAATGGATTTGAGAAAGATTTAGAAAATTATTTAGGAAATGATTCTCATGTAGGAGCATTGAGTTCAGGTACAGCTGCCATTCATTTGGGATTAATTTTGTTAGGAGTTCAGGCTGGTGATGTTGTAATTTGTCAGAGTATGACTTTTTCCGCTTCAGCGAATCCTATTTTGTACCTTGGCGCTACTCCGGTTTTTGTGGATAGCGAAAGAGAAACCTGGAATTTATGTCCTATTGCCATGGAAGCAGCTATTGTGGATAGTATTGCTAAAGGCAAAAAGCCCAAAGCTATAATAGCGGTGCATTTATACGGAATGCCTTTTAAAGTTACCGAAATAAAAACGGTAGCAGATAAATATCAAATCCCTATTTTAGAAGATAGTGCAGAGGCTTTAGGTAGTTTATATAAAGGACAAAAATGCGGCACTTTTGGAGCTATTGGAATCTTATCTTTTAATGGAAATAAAATCATTACTACCTCTGGAGGTGGTGCCATTGTTAGTACTAATAAAGAGGTAAAAGAGAAGGCTATTTTTTTAGCGACACAAGCTAGAGATAATGCACCTCATTACCAACATTCCCAAATAGGATACAATTACCGCATGAGTAATATTTGTGCAGGAATTGGTCGTGGACAAATGGAAGTACTGGATAAGCATGTTTCTTTGCGTAGAAAGATGCATGATTTTTATCAAGAATTGTTTCAGAATGTTGCAGGAATCACGGTTTTTGAAAGTCCAAATGCTGATTATGTCTCCAATCATTGGTTGACCGCTATTGTGGTTGATTCGGATAAAACGAATGGAATAACTGCGGAGCAAATCCGATTGGTTTTAGAACAAGAAAATATAGAATGCAGGCCTTTGTGGAAACCGATGCACTTACAGCCTATTTTTGAAAAGTATGCCTATTATGGAACTCAAGTAGCTGAAACTCTTTTTGTAAACGGCTTGTGTTTGCCTTCTGGATCTAATTTGGTGAACGAAGACAGAGCGAGAATTAAAAAGGTGTTTTTAGAGCTTATGCAGTTGTAGATATAATTCTACAAAAGAATTGTTAGCGTATTATAAAGCTTAGACGGCTAATTTCTTATATTTGCATCCAAATTATAATTCTATGAAATATTTTTGTTTTTCAAAAGGTACAGTTTTCTTCTTTTTGATGATCCTATTTTTTTCTTGTACTCCTAAAAAAAGTATCTTATATTATCAAAATATTGATGATATGGCAACTGCCAAATTGAATTCGTATGAGATACGAATTCAACCAGATGACTTACTAACGATTAATATTTCGGCAGCAGATCCTACCATTACAGCACCCTTTAATTTGAATCCTATCAATGTTATCGGTGGTGGTGGACAAGCAGGCGGAAGTAAATCGATTGTCAGTAATTATCTAGTTGATGCCAATGGGTTTGTGGATTTTCCGGAGTTAGGCAAAATAAAATTAGCTGGATTAACTAGATCTGAAGCTTTGCACGTTTTTAAAAGTAAACTAGCCACATACATTAAAAATCCAATTATTACTATTCGAATTGAAAATTTTAAAGTAGCCGTTCATGGAGAGGTAAATGGCCCAGGTATAATTCCTTCTGCTACCGATAGGCTAACATTAATAGAGGCCTTGACGATAGCAGGAGATTTAAAACCAACAGCAAACAGAAAAAATATTTTGGTAATAAGAGAAATCGATGGTGTGAAATCGTATTTCAGAGTGGATGTTACACAGTCTGATTTTATCAATTCACCACATTATTACTTGGCACAGAATGATGTTATTTATGTCGAACCAAGATACCGAACATTAAGTCCAGATGTGGCTTTAGTGACAACCTTAACGTCTTTTGTGTTTAGTTTAATTTCAGTTGCTTTAATACTTACAAGATAATTTAATGGAGAATAATATATCAAATGAAGATTTCGGACAAGATTTTGATCTAAAAGCAGAGCTTAATAAGTATTTAATTCATTGGAAATGGCTTGTAGTTAGTGTTGCTATACTCCTGTGTATCGCTTTTTTTAAAATAAGATACACACAGCCCGTTTATAATGCTTCGACTAAAATTTTAATGAAAGACACTAAAAAAGGAGGTAGGCTTTCAGAAGCAGCCGCCTTTTCTGATTTAGGAATTAATAATGGGTCTAGAAATGTAGATGATGAGATTGAGATTATGAAATCAAGAACATTGTCAGAAGCTGTTGTTAAGAAATTAAATTACAATATCTCAATTATTTCTCATGGTAATGTATTGGATATCGAACTTTTTGATGAAGCTCCTATAGCAATTCATTTCATGAATCAAAGTCCCGATTTTTATGAAAAATACATGCTATTTGATTTTGTCGAGAATGAGTCGGGAACTTTTAGTTTGTCAAGCGATGGTAATTTAATAAACGGAAAGCAACAATTTACGTATGGACAACCTATAAAGACTCAATATGGCGATTTGATTATTACTAAAGTAAATAGCATAAAGCAGCTTACTAGCACTCCATTATCCATTGTAGTAAGCCCTTTGAAAAATGTTGCAGCAAGTTATAGAAGCCGTTTGTCTATTGAACCATTAGTAAAAGGGAGTAATGTTGTTGTATTAAGTATTGTTGATGGTGTTGAGGAAAAAGCAGAGCTATTTTTGAATACTCTTGTAAAAACATACAATGAAAATGCAGTGGCTGATAAAGAGTTTATCTCAAAGAATACCTCTGTATTTGTAGCGAATAGATTGGCTTTAATTAGTAAGGAGCTAGAAGGGGTAGAACAAGATGTAGAAAGTTTTAAGGTCAGTAATAAACTTACTGATTTAGAATCGGAATCAGAACTTTATGCAGCTGGTTCTAAGGAGTTTAATAAGAAAGCTATTGATGTACAGGTGCAATTGAATGTATTAGGCTCCGTACTTGAATATGTTAAAAAAAGCACTAATGACAATTTGTTACCAGCCAATCTTTTTTCTGATTTAGATGGTGGGGCTTCGTCTTTAATTTCGTCTTACAATGAATTGATATTAGACAGAAATAGAATGCTAAAAACGGCTACGGTTTCTAATCCTACTTTAGTTAGTTTAGACCAGCAGCTAGTCAGTTTAAAATCGACCTTATTATCCAGTTTAGCAAAAAGTAAGTCAATACTGGAAATCCAAAAAAGGAATATAGAACAAAACGAAAATCTATACAATAGCAAAATCCAAAAAATACCTTCTCAGGAGCGGCAGTTTCGAGCAATTGAACGCCAACAAAAAGTGAAGGAAGAATTGTATTTGTATTTGTTGCAAAAAAGAGAAGAAACTGCTCTGGCATTGTCTTCCACTGAACCCAATGCTAAAGTTATTGATGCAGCATTGTCAACGGGTGCGGTCTCGACCAATCCTAGAATAATCTATTTAGGAGCATTATTGTTAGGTTTGTTACTTCCTATTGGGGTTATATTTTTGATGGATTTCTTAGATACAAAAATAAAAAGCCGTTTAGACTTAGAAGGACGAACACTAATCCCTTTTATTGGCGATGTGCCTACTTCTGAAGATGCGTCAACAATTATGCAAGCCGAAAGTAGGACGAGTTCTGCCGAGGCCTTGCGTATTATTCGAACCAATCTAGAGTTCATGGTCAGCAAGGTACCAGAAGGATTGGCCAAAACTATTTTCTTAACTTCGACTTTTCCAAAGGAAGGAAAAACTTTCGTATCGGTGAATTTAGCGGCCACCTTTGCGTTGTCTGGAAAAAAAGTTTTGTTGATTGGTATGGATATTCGTAATCCTAGGTTGGATGATTACTTAACACTGCCTGATAGAGGTTTTACCAATTATTTGTCTTCAAAAGAATTAGTTTTAGAGGATTTAATTATAAAACAACAAGGCTTTGAAGATTTCCATGTATTACCAGCTGGAGTCATTCCACCCAATCCTGCCGAACTATTGATGAGTAAAAAAGTCGATACTTTTTTTGAAACTATAAAAAAACAATACGATTATATTATAGTTGATACCGCTCCTGTTAGTTTAGTTACAGATACCTTGTTGATAGCTAAACATGCAGATACTTTTATTTATGTAGCTCGTGCTAATTTCTTAGAAAAACGCATGCTGGATATTCCTAACGGACTGTATAAAGA
The DNA here is from genome assembly GCF_041729725.1 of Flavobacterium zubiriense. Lineage (NCBI taxonomy): Bacteria > Pseudomonadati > Bacteroidota > Flavobacteriia > Flavobacteriales > Flavobacteriaceae > Flavobacterium > Flavobacterium zubiriense. Next base: position 247,132 of record NZ_JBCFQL010000001.1, read on the forward strand.
TCAAAAACTACCTAACATGTGTATTTTATTGAATGATACGGATACTACTAAAGGCTACGGCTACGGTTATGGTTATGGTGTAAAGGTTGAAAAAGAACCTTGGTACAAGAAAATATTTAATTCATAATTTTATTATCAAACACGTAATAAAGCATCAAAAGTTTATAAAGCTATGTTTTATAAGTTTTTGGTGCTTTACAATTTATACAATCTTATAAATGACAATAGAAAAAACACCTATTCAAGATTTAATCATTATTAATCCCTCCATTTTTATTGATGAACGAGGGTATTTTTTTGAAGCCTACAACCAGGCTAAGTTTAAAGAAAATGGAATAAATTATAATTTCATTCAAGATAATCAATCCTTTTCTAAAAGAGGTGTAATACGTGGTTTGCATTTACAAAATAATCCTTTTGCTCAAGCTAAATTGGTTCGGGTTTTAGAAGGAGAAATTCTCGATGTAGCAGTGGATGTAAGGAAAAATTCGCCCACTTTTGGTCAACATTTTTCTGTAGTTTTAAGTGCCGAAAATAAAAAACAATTGATGATTCCGCATGGTTTTGCTCATGGATTTTCAGTATTGAGTGAAACGGCTTCGGTTTTGTATAAGGTGGATCAGTTGTATCATAAAGAAAGCGAAAGAGGCATTCGTTATGATGATCCTACTTTAAATATTGATTGGCAACTGAGTTCAGATGAGGTGATTGTCTCGGAAAAGGATTTGGTATTGCCAGGTTTTGCGGCTATGGATTGGGAGTTGTGAGTTGTGAGTTGTTGGTTGTTGGTTGTGGGTTTGTTGGTTTGTTGGTTTGTTGGTTTGTTGGTTGTGAGTTGTGTGTTGTCAGTTTACGGTTTACTGTTGTGAGTTATCTGTCATGAGTTATGAGTTATGATATTGAAAAATGGTCTAACCGCAGAGAGCACAAAGGCGCTTCGCTTATTTTAATCGCAAAGTTTGCAAAGTCCTTCTACCCTTCGACAAAAGCTCAGGACAGGCTCAGTTCAGGATGACACGATCGAGCTGATGATGAAGTTGTAAGTTTTTGATAGAGAAGGTTTTTGAAATGAGTTATGAATGCTTAAAGAAAGTTTATAATTTGGATTAATTCGTTTTAATTCTAAAAATTTATTAGAGAAGAAATAAATGAAAAAAATACTTGTAACAGGCGCTAATGGGCAATTAGGTTCAGAATTAAGAGTCTTATCTAAAGGTTCTAATTTCGAATGGGTATTTACAGACTACCAAGAATTAGACTTGTGTGATTTGAAAAATTTAGAGGCTTCAATTGCAGCAATTCATCCCCAAATCATAATTAACTGTGCAGCACATACCGGAGTGGATAAGGCAGAATCTGAATTTGAACTTTCGGATGTGTTGAATCATCAGTCGGTGGCGATTATGGCTCAATGGAGTCAAGCGAACGATTGTCAATTGGTTCATGTTTCGACGGATTATGTATTTGACGGAAATTCGGCTGTTGCTTTGACTGAAGATGCTCCAACAAATCCGATAAATGTGTATGGAATTACTAAATTAGCAGGAGAAAAAGCCTGTATGCAAAATAACCCCGATGCCATTATCATCAGAACTTCATGGGTGTATTCAAGTTTTGGGAATAATTTTGTGAAAACCATGTCCCGATTAATGCAAGAACGCGATAGTTTGAATGTGGTCAACGATCAAATAGGAAGTCCCACTTATGCAGCAGATTTGGCGCAAGCCATTATAACGATATTGACACACAATACCTGGCAAGCTGGGATTTATAATTTTTCGAATGAAGGCGAGATCAGTTGGTTTGAATTTGCCTTAGCGATTCAAGAAATTGGGGGCTTTGATTGCGAAATTAGTGGAATCCCATCCTCAGCCTATCCTACACCCGCCAAACGCCCTGCTTTTTCTTTGTTGGATAAAAATAAAATTAAGGCTACTTTTGGGGTTGTCGTTCCTCATTACAAAGAAAGTCTTAGGCTCTGTATGCAATTGCTTTTTACTAATGACTAGGTACTAAGGAGAAAAGAGAAAAGAGAAAAGAGAAAAGAGAAAAGAGAAAAGACTAATCATTAAACACTTAGTACTAATCACTAATTACTAAGGACTAATTACTAAGGACTAACAACTAACAACTAAGGACTAATAAAAAAAATGAAAAAAATACTAATTACTGGAGGTGCTGGATTCATAGGTTCGCATGTGGTGAGGCGTTTTGTAAATAAATATCCAGAGTATCAAATTTTTAATTTGGATGCGTTGACCTATGCAGGTAATTTAGAGAATATTGCCGATATCGAAAAACAACCCAATTATACTTTTGTAAAAGGTGATATTGTTGATGCTGATTTTATTCATAATCTGTTTCAAGAACATCAATTTGATGGAGTGTTGCATCTAGCGGCCGAATCGCATGTTGATCGTTCTATTACTGATCCTATGGCATTTGTAAAAACAAATGTAATAGGAACGGTTAATTTATTACATGCAGCTAAAACCATTTGGAAGGATAATTCAGAAGGAAAGCGTTTTTATCATATTAGCACCGATGAGGTTTATGGAAGTTTAGGGGCTGAGGGATTGTTTACCGAAACCACCGCTTACGATCCAAATTCTCCTTATTCGGCATCCAAAGCCAGCTCCGATCATTTTGTACGGGCTTATGGGGAGACCTATAATTTGCCTTATGTTTTGACCAATTGTTCTAATAATTACGGTCCGTTTCATTTTCCTGAAAAATTAATTCCATTATTTATCAATAACATTATCCAAAATAAACCTTTACCTGTCTATGGTGATGGGAAATACACCCGCGATTGGTTGTTTGTAGAAGATCATGCCGTGGCGATTGATTTGGTTTTTCACGAAGGTAAAAATCATGATACTTATAATATTGGAGGTTTTAATGAATGGCAGAATATTGATTTGGTAAAACTACTTTGCAAAATCATGGATGAAAAACTGGGAAGAGCTATCGGAACATCTGAGCAATTAATTGCCTATGTAAAAGATCGTCCTGGACATGATTTGCGCTACGCCATTGATGCCACCAAAATTAGTCAAGAGTTAGGATGGAAACCTTCGGTAACTTTTGAAGAAGGATTAGAGAAAACCGTACATTGGTATATGCAAAATCAAACATGGTTAGACCATGTTACTTCGGGTGCTTATGCTTCTTATTATGAGAAACAATATTCGTGATTTGTATAAAACAATAGCTTTGTAATAATGTTGTAAGTTATTTGTTTGTGTTTTTTAACTCACAACTCACAACTCACAATTCACAACTGTAAAAATATGAAAGGAATTATATTAGCCGGAGGTTCCGGTACTCGTTTGCATCCCCTGACCTTAGCCATGAGTAAACAAATGATGCCTGTGTATGATAAACCGATGATTTATTATCCTTTATCAACTTTAATGACGGCAGGAATCAATGAGATATTAATTATTTCTACTCCTCACGATTTGCCTCATTTTAAAAAATTATTAGGAGACGGTTCTAATTTAGGTTGCCAGTTTAGTTATGCTGAGCAGGCTATTCCTAATGGATTGGCTCAGGCTTTTGTTATTGGCGAAAAATTTATTGGAACCGATAGCGTTGCCTTGGTTTTAGGAGATAATATTTTCTTTGGTTCTAATATGGATGAATTGTTGCAATCCAATACGAATCCAGAGGGTGGCGTGGTATTTGCGTATCATGTATCCGATCCAGAACGCTATGGTGTAGTCGATTTTGATGCTAATTTCAAAGCACTTTCAATAGAGGAAAAACCTCTGGAACCTAAGTCCAATTATGCAGTGCCAGGTTTGTATTTTTATGATAATTCGGTTGTAGAAATCGCTAAGAATATCAAACCGAGTACTAGAGGGGAGTATGAAATTACCGACGTGAATAAAGTCTATTTAGAAAAAGGAAATTTGAAAGTTGGGATTTTGAGCCGAGGTACAGCCTGGTTAGATACTGGAACTTTTAATAGTTTAATGCAAGCAGGGCAATTTGTTCAGGTACTTGAAGAGCGTCAGGGATTAAAAGTAGGCTGTATTGAAGAAGTGGCTTGGAGACAGGGTTTTATCACAAATCAACAATTGAAAAATCTTGCTGAACCATTGAGGAAGTCAGGTTATGGAGAATATTTATTGGGATTGTTGAAGCATAAGTTGTAATATTATTGGATATTTTTTTTTAACATTTATATGTTATATTTTTGATGTTTAAAATTATACAAGAATATTTTGAGTACGAATAGAAAAATAAATAGTTTAGGAATGCTTGCCAGTTTTCTTTCAAGGAAAGATTGGGCGCTTACTATTCGCAACTTAAGGTATTTGCCTAGATGGATTGTGGTAGGTATAGATTTAATGGTTTTAATTGTTAGTTTTTTCTTTACAAAATTGATTACTGATGGTGTAGGTTTATATTATATCATCAATGAAAATAAAACACCTTTTATTTTTCTTTTACTAGGAGTTAATGTTATTTCATTTTGGATTTTCAGAACTTATGCTGGGATTATTAGGCATTCTTCGTATACCGATGCCATTAAGTTGTTGTTTTCTCAAGTTTCCGTTTTAGTTTTTTTTGTTGTTTTAAATTCGGTATTTCAGTTTTTTTATGGAAGCAAAATTTACTTAAATACGGCACTTTTTATCAATATGGTGCTGTCTTTTTGTAGTTTGTTTTTATATCGGGTAGTAGTTAAACAAGTTTTTGAACACTTTTTTTCGGAAAGGAACGATATCAAACTACCTCGTACCATAATTTATGGAACTGATGCCAATGCTCTTGCTGTTGCCAATGCTTTAAAATTAGAAATGCCTACCCGATTTAAAATTGTAGGATTTGTTGATAAAAACAGCCAAAATTCTTCTAAGAGAATGATGGATCTCCCTATTTTAACACAAAAGAAAAAACTACCTACCTTAATGCGCTCAATAGGTGCCGAAGGGGTAATTATTGCCGATAAAAGCTTGTCTAAAGAAGAGCGATTAGTTATTGTGGAACAATGTTTAGAATTCAATTTCAAAGTATATATAGTTCCTTTAATTTCGGATTGGGAAAATCAAAAAGAGATTTCTCAAAAAGTTAAGAGTTTACAAATTGAAGATTTATTAGATAGAAAACCTATTGTCTTAGACGGAAAGGCAATTTCGAAACAGTTAAAAGACAAAACCATTTTGATAACTGGAGCTGCGGGTTCTATCGGTAGTGAAATAGTACGGCAGGTTATGCTTTTTAAGCCTAAAAAAATTATAGCCGTAGATCAGGCCGAAACCCCTTTGCATAACTTATGTTTGGAATTAGGGGCTCTTCAATCTTCAGTTGATATTACAACCATTGTTGCCGATATTAGAAATAAAGATGCTATGCGTATTCTTTTTAGTGATTTTAAACCTGAAGTAGTCTATCATGCTGCTGCTTATAAACATGTGCCTTTAATGGAAGAGAATCCTTCGCAAGCCATTTTGACCAATGTGGAAGGGACTAAAAATATAGCCGATTTAGCCTCTTTATTTAAAGTAAAGAACTTTGTGATGGTTTCTACAGATAAAGCGGTTAATCCCAGCAATGTAATGGGGGCAAGTAAGCGTATTGCGGAGAAATACGTACAATCTTTACAATTAAAATCCAATGCAGATAAAAATAGTAAAAGCACGAAGTTTATAACAACCCGTTTTGGAAATGTTTTAGGTTCAAATGGTTCAGTAGTGCCATTGTTTACCAAACAAATTGCCGCTGGAGGCCCAATAACCATTACCCATCCTGATATCATTAGGTATTTTATGACTATTCCCGAGGCTTGCCAGCTCGTTTTAGAAGCGGGAGCTATGGGCAAAGGAGGCGAGATTTATATTTTTGATATGGGTAAACCCGTAAAAATTATTGATTTGGCTCGAAAAATGATTAAGCTAGCTGGTTTTATTCCTGATCAAGATATTAAAATAAAGATTGTAGGTTTACGACCTGGGGAAAAGTTATATGAAGAATTATTGAATGATACTGCAAAAACAATTGCAACTCACCATCATAAAATCATGATTGCCGAAGAAATTCAAGAAGAGTTTGAAGTTCTACATCATGAAATTGAAGAATTGATAAGCGTTGCTAATTTCCATAAAAAAGATGTAATTGTTAGTAAGATGAAAAAAATAGTTCCTGAGTTTAAAAGCATGAATTCCACTTATGAAGTATTAGATAAATAAGTTTAAAAGAATTAAGAATTAAGAATTAAGAATTAAATTCATTATCCATCAGCACATAAAAAAAGCGGAGATGATTTATGTGTTAAATTTTAAACGTAAAGCTGATGCAGTTTTGCCCATAGAATTATAAAATAATCTGCGAATCTGCGGTATTTTTTCAACACAAAGTCCACTAAGTTTTTTCGGAAAGTTTCACTAAGTCTTTTTATTAGAAAGTAGTCTGTGCTTCTAAAAAGGAGTAAAAAGAATAGTTCTCTATCTTATATGAACTTGAAGGAAATAATTTAAAGAATGTTAGTAAATACTAAGTCAAAAACGTATATGACTTATGTGGTAAAAACATTCAACCGCAAGGCAACGCAAAGATTGTAAAAAATAATTTGTGTAAGTTTTGATAAAAAGACTAAAACTTAAAAAACTGATTATTTACAATGATTTCTTTAAGCGGAGTACTATCCTTTAATTTTATTTTTTGATCAAAGGCAGCAATATGATTATCATGATGCACATCAGAGCCCACATAATTATACATTCCTTTTTGAAGTAATTGTTCTGCAATTTTAGCAATACTCTCGCCATAATAACCGGTTACAGCCAGCAAATTAAGTTGAAACAAACAACCTGCTTTTTTGAGCTTCTCGTATTCATTTAGATTTTCATGATAAAACAAATAACGTTCGGGATGTGCTAAAACCGGGATGTAGCCTGCAACTTGTAAATCAAATAAAATAGAATACAGTTGGATAGGAGCATTGATGTACGACATCTCCACCAATACATAATTATCCTTCAAGGTCAATAAATGGTTCGATTGAAATAAACGAACAAATTGGTCATCCATCAAGTATTCGGCAGCAGCCTGAAACGGAATTCTAATGTTGTTTTCATGGAGTTTCTCAACAGTATTGTTTTTATTGGCAATAATCTGTTCATGCGTATTTTCCCATACATGCTGAATAATGTGCGGAGTGGTAATTATCTGTGAGATTCCAATATTTTGCAACGCCCGGGTTAAACGCAAAGCATCTTCAAAGGTTTTTGCCCCATCATCAATTGCAGGTAGTAGATGAGAGTGTATATCAATATGATTGTCGGGAATGAGATCCTTAAGAATCGGTTTGGATTTGAAAATTGTAAACATGCTGCAAAGATAGGGAAAGAAGTTGGAAGATGGGAGATGGAAGAGTAAAGAGTAAAGAGTAAAGAGTAAAGAGTAAAGAGTAAAGAGTAAAGAGTAAAGAGTAAAGAGTAAAGAGTAAAGAGTAAAGAGTGAAATGTGAAATGTGAAGATGGAAGTGTGAAGATGGAAGTTGGAAGATGGAAGTTGGAAGATGGAAGAGTGAAGAAGTTAGAACTGACAACTCATAACCCATAACCCACAACTCCTAACCCACAACATTTAATAAAGCAGAATTTTACTATTGAAACCGTTTTTTTAACCTTTTTTTATAACAGTAGTCAGTTTTTTTGGTGAGACTAAAAATTGGGTAGTATATTTACCTTTAAAATTAGATAAAGGCTTGTATAATAAAAAATGAAGCAAACAGATAAACAGGATGAAAATTGGTTGTTTGAAATAACACCTAAAAACAAATTTTTTTCTTTCAACCTTAAGGAAGTCTGGCAGTACCGTGATTTGTTGCTGCTTTTCGTGAAACGAGACGTAGTAACAGTCTATAAGCAAACAGTTTTAGGGCCACTTTGGTATTTAATTCAGCCTTTGTTTACTTCAATTACTTTTACCATTATTTTTAATACTGTGGCGGGTATAGCAACAGGAACTGTTCCTCCTTTTTTGTTTAATTTGGCAGGAATTACAGTGTGGAATTATTTCACGGCTTGTCTAAACGGGACATCTAATACCTTTGCGTCTAATGCTGGAATTTTTGGCAAAGTGTATTTTCCAAGACTCATTATGCCGCTCTCGGTTGTGATTTCTAATTTGTTGAAGTTTGGAATCCAGTTTTTTATATTTCTTGCTTTTTACCTTTATTTTTATTGTAGTGGAGCAGTTGTAAGTCTAAATCCTTATGTGGTTTTCTTTCCAGTTTTAGTAGTTATGATGGGGATTTTAGGCTTGGGTTTAGGGATGATTATATCCTCTTTAGTGACAAAATACCGTGATTTTAGTTATTTAATTAGTTTTGGAGTTCAGTTGCTAATGTATCTGTCAGCCGTGGTGTATCCAATGGCATTGATTCAAGAGAAAATGCCCCAATATGCCTGGTTGATACACTACAATCCTTTAGCTTATATTGTCGAAACTACTCGATATTTATTATTAGATATGGGTCAAGTTTCAGTTTTAGGATTAAGTTATACCTTGTTAGTCACAGTAGCAGTATTTTTTATGGGACTTTTAATTTTCAATAAGACGGAAAAGAATTTTATAGATACGGTGTAAGATTTCGTAAATTTTCGTTTTTCCCCAGCCCTAAAGGGAGCCGAAAATTTCAAGAAATTACTATATTTTTGATAGATAAAGACATTCCATTTCTTTTTTCCACCCTTTAGGGCTGGCGAAATAAAAAAGAAATAATAAAAACGTTCTTATTTCTGTTTACTTTTAAGGGCAGGGAGTAAAAAGAAATCTGAAATTTATTTTATAACCTAAACCCACTATGAAAGACGTCATCTTAAAAGCCGAAAATATTTCTAAACAATACCGATTGGGTGTGGTAGGAACCGGTACCTTATCTCACGACTTAAACCGCTGGTGGCATCGCATCCGAGGGAAAGAAGATCCGTATTTAAAAATTGGAGAAACTAATGATCGTGCTACTAAAGGAACATCTGACTATGTTTGGGCTTTGCAGGATATTAATTTTGAGGTAGAACGTGGAGAGGTTTTAGGCATTATAGGAAAAAATGGAGCAGGAAAATCTACTCTTTTGAAGATTTTATCTAAAGTTACTGCACCTACTACAGGAACCATAAAGTCACGGGGGCGTATAGCATCTTTATTAGAAGTAGGAACAGGATTTAATGGCGAATTAACAGGTCGAGAAAATGTGTACCTTAATGGCGCTATCCTCGGAATGACTAAAAAAGAAATTACTGCTAAACTGGACGAAATTATTGATTTCTCGGGTTGCGAGCGTTATATTGATACTCCTGTTAAAAGATATAGTTCCGGGATGACGGTTCGTTTGGCTTTTGCAGTTGCCGCATTTCTTGAACCAGAAATTTTAGTAATTGATGAGGTTCTCGCGGTAGGCGATGCCGAATTCCAGAAAAAAGCCATTGGCAAAATGCAGGATATTTCTAAAGGCGAAGGCAGGACGGTTTTGTTTGTGAGTCATAATATGGCGGCGGTGAAGAGTTTGTGCACTAGAGGGATTGTTTTGGAGCATGGGAAGGTGGTTTTTGAGGGGGGGATTGATGATAGTGTTCAATATTATTTAATGAGTGAAAATAAATCGGAAGACTCCAGAATCTTCACTAACATTAAAAAGGGGTCAAATGGAATTAAAAAAATCCAAATTCAGGGAATTGACGGTATTCACAGACACGAAGATGATATTTTAATAAACATAACTTTTTCTGAAATTAATACCGATTGTAGAGTTGGTATTGCATTATTAAATGCAGATAAAACTAAAGTTTTTACAGATGTATGTAAAATTAATAAACAGAATAAAGAAATAGGTTGTAAAATCCCCGGATTTTTACTGCTTAAAGGCACTTATAGTTTAGATGTTGCGACTTTTAGTGATAATGTAGTTTATGATTATATCGAAGATGTATGTCCATTTCAAATTGTCGATTTAATAAATGACTACAAAATTTATAACGGTAAAATTGGAGATTTAAAAATTAAATGTGAATGGAATGAAGTTGAAAGATAGATTTCTCAAATTTTTTCATTTAAAAAAAGACATAAAGAAAAATGTTTTTTTACATAACTCAACTAAAGTGTATCCGAATGTAATTTTTGATACAATTTATGGTGGAAATATTGAAGTTGATGAGAAAACGGAAATTCTATATGGTGTTATTCTTATGACATATGGGGGATTTATTAAAATAGGTAAAAATTGTTCCATTAATCCTTACACTATTTTATATGGTCATGGCGGTTTAACTATTGGCGATAATGTATTGATTGCCGGTCAATGTTTAATAATTCCTGCAAATCATAAGTTTAGCAATCCAGATATACCAATTAACCAACAAGGCGAAACTCGAAAAGGAATTGTTATAAAAGATAATGTATGGCTTGGTTCGGGAGTCAAAATTCTGGATGGAGTAACTATTGGTTCTGGTGCAATTGTTGCGGCTGGAGCTGTAGTTTCAAAAGATGTAGAACCAAATACAATTGTTGGAGGAGTTCCTGCAAAAAAAATAAAAGATAGATTTCAATCATCATAAAATGAAATTAAAAAAACTTAGAAAAATTTATCGTGTTTTATTTCCAATAAAGTTTTCTCCGTGTCAAATTTTTATAAATAATCTAAAGGTCAATAATCATATTAAAAGTTTCGAAAAAGAAGGAAAGCTTTATACTTTTATTTTACAAAATAATCAAAAAATCTATTGCAGGGATCAAAATCATAGTGATTATTCGGTTTTTAATCAAGTGTTTAGTTTCGAAGAATATTCGACAGTTTCTTCTGTTTTAAATTTAAATAAAGAGTTCGATTTCAAAGAAAGCGTTTTAATTGATGCTGGTGCAAATGTTGGATTTGCGACTATTTATCTATCTCAAAAAAAAATATTCGATAAGATTTTCTGTATAGAACCTTCAAAATCTAATTTTGAGATTTTAAAGAAAAACGTTTCCTCATTAGACACTACAATAAATTTGACACTTCTAGAAAATGCACTTTCGGCTAAGGAAAATGAAAGTTTTTATATCGAAAATCATTTTAGAGACGGAAAAGACTGGTCATTAACAACAACTCAAAGAGAAAATGGAGAAGTTAAAGGGATAACAATAAATGAAATTATAAAAAAACATCAGTTAGAGGAAATCACGTTGTTAAAAATCGATATTGAGGGAGCGGAACGATTTATTTTTGATGAATCAGAAAATTTGGCTTTTCTTGATAAAACAAAAGTAATTGTTGTTGAAATACATGATGAATTTAACATTAGGCAAGATATTTACCAAGTTTTAAAAAATAATAATTTCCTATTAATTGAATCAGGTGAATTAACAATTGCAATAAATAAAAAGTTGTATAGATTTTAAAAATTGTATCCATGAATCCAATAATAAGTATAATTATTCCGTGTTACAATTCTGAAGCAACTTTGAATAAAACTTTTAATTCAGTCATAGAACAAGAGTTTCAGAACTGGGAAGCATTAATAATTAATGACGGCTCAACAGATGATACCGAGAAAATTGCTTTAGAATGGGTAAATAAAGATAATAGATTTAAATACTTCTCTAAACAGAATGAAGGACTAGGTAAAACCCGGAATTTTGGAATCAATAAAGCAACAGGAACTTATATATTACCCTTAGATTCAGACAATCTCATTGAAAGGGATTTTATTCAGGATGCGATAAACGTTTTTGAAAATAATCCAGAAATTGGGGTTGTACATGGTCATGCCGAGTATTTTGGAGAACAAACCGGTATTTGGAAAGTCGATGATTATCAACTAGAAAAAATCTTAGTTCATAATTATATTGATGCTTGTGCAATTTATAAAAAAGAGTTATGGAAAAAAGTAGGTGGTTATGATCAAAATATGCCACATCAAGGTCACGAAGACTGGGACTTTTGGATCGCTTTAGGCATTCATGGAGTTAAATTTTATCATTTAAAAAAAATTACATTTAAATATTATGTTTCTAGTTCTTCTATGATTAGATCTTTTTCTGAAAATATGCTTATGTCAAATCAGGAATATATTGTTAAGAAGTATAATTTAGAATATCATTTACAATATTGTAAAGCTATCTTGCTCATCCAGAAAAATGAAGAATATTTTCGTAAAAAACTAAAAAGTAAAAAGATTGTAATTAACCTTTTTACTAACATGTTTTTAGGTTTTGTCTTTTTTAAAGATGATGTAATTTAAAAAAGAACTTAAATTATTATAATGAAATTATCAGTAGCTTTGTGTACATATAATGGGAGTCGTTTTTTAGAAAAACAACTCAATAGTATTTTGGAGCAAACTATTGCTGTTGACGAAATTATAATTTGCGATGATAATTCTTCTGATGAAACTATCAAAATTATAAATTCTTATAAAAATAACTATCCAGAATTAATCAGTTTGTTTCAGAATAGCCAAAACTTAGGTACAATTAAAAATTTTGAAAGAGCAATTTCATTAACAACTGGAGATTTAATTTTCCTTTCAGATCAAGATGATATTTGGTATCCTAAAAAAGTAGAAATAAATTGTCAATTTTTTGAAAAAAATCAAAATTGTATTTTAGTATTTTCTAATGGAGATTTAATTGATGATAATGAAAGATTTATTAATGAAACACTTTGGGATAAATGGAAGTTTGATGATCAAACGAAATCGATTTGGAACAATAATACTTTAGCTTTTAATAGTTTGATAAAAGGAGATAATAAAATTACTGGTGCAACGGTTTGTTTTAAAAAGAGTTTAAAAAATACAATTTTTCCAATAGAATTGCCTTTAGGTTATTGGCATGACAGTTGGCTAGGAACAAATGCAGCTGCGCAACAAGGGTTGTTTTTTATAGAAAAATCTTTAATTAAATATAGATTACACATTGACCAACAAGTTGGAATTTCAAATGTAGGTTTAGAAAAGATTATACTTAATGCAAATAAAAAATTTATAGATAAACAAAAGTATTTTCTTAAATTGAGAATAATGTATCCTCATTTAAAAAAATACATTCCTTACCAAATGAAAAAAAATGGATTTAAGATCGTTTTATTAAAAGTTAAGAGATATTTTAATTTATAAGTAATGAATCAGAAAATTAAACCTATCGCAATATACCTTCCTCAATTTCACCCTATTCCTGAAAATGATTTGTGGTGGGGAAAGGGATTTACAGAGTGGACTAATGTAACTAAAGCAAAACCGCGTTTTGAGGGACATTATCAACCACATTTACCAACTGATTTAGGGTTCTATGATTTACGCTTGGAGGAAACACGTTTGGCTCAGGAAGCCATGGCCAAAGAGTATGGTATACACGGTTTTTGTTATTATCACTATTGGTTTAATAGTAAAAGATTACTGCATGAACCATTAGATAGGAAGATGCAAAATCCAAAAGAAGATTTGCCATTTATGATGTGCTGGGCAAATGAAAATTGGACAAGAACTTGGGATGGTTTAGATAAAGAAATATTGCTTAAGCAAGAGTATAGTTTTGATGATGATTATAATCATATACGATATTTAATTTCTTTTTTTAAGGATGATAGGTACATAAAGGTTCAAGGTAAGCCTGTTTTTATAATTTACAGACCTAATCTTTTTCCTGATGTACAAAAAACAATTAAAATTTGGAGAAAAGCAGTACAAAATGCTGGTTTTCCAGACTTGTATTTAGGTTATTCTCAAAATGTAGAAAATCAATTTCCTCCAGAAGGTATGGGGTTCGATTTTGCTTTTGAGTTTCAGCCCAATTTTGGAGCTCAATCTGAAAAAATATCTTATGGTGTCACTAGAATGGAAAGAATAAAACATAGGCTTAAAGTATTATTAGGATATAGGATAAAAAAAAGATTAGGTATTAAGCTTAACAGATTTGAAAGTTATCAGGATTATAGTAATTATAGTAATGTTCAAATAAGCTTAGGTTTTAAAAAGGATGTTTATCCGGGAATTACCCCAATGTGGGATAATTCGGCTAGACGGAAAGAAAATCCTTTTGTATTACATAATTCGACTCCTGAGAAGTATAAAAGCTGGTTAAATCATATCAAAGAGAGTTATCCGTGGTATGCCATTCCAGAGAAATTTTTATTCATAAATGCATGGAACGAATGGGCAGAGGGAAATCATTTGGAGCCATGCCAAAAATGGGGGACAGCTTATTTAGAAGTTACAAAAGAAGTTTTGAGATAATGTTGGTCGTAGTTTACGCCATATTATGAAATGACTTTTTTGAAGCAACTCTACAATCGTTAGACAGTCAAAAGACAATAGGTTTGATACTTATATATTCAATTTTGGTAATCTGCCAAAATGGTGATACAAGGCTTTGGATTGATTTAACAGGGCAACTGAGAATTTTAAAGATATTTTAAATGTACTTGATTAAAAGAGATGAAAGTATTTACGATAATAATTACTTATAATGGAATGAAATGGATTGATAAATGCTTAAATAGCATTATTAATCAATGTGAAGTGGTGGTGGTTGATAACAATTCTTCGGATGAAACTGTCGGATATATAAAAACAAATTTTTCATGTGTAAAAGTTCTAGTGCAATCCGTTAATCGTGGTTTTGGTATTGCTAATAATATTGGTATAAGTTATGCTTTACAAAACGGTGCTGATGCCGTTTTTTTATTAAATCAAGATGCATTTGCACAAGCAGCCTGTATGAAAAATTTAATTACAGCATACCAAAAGAATCCTGATTATGGTATTATATCCCCAATCCATTTAAATGGTGACGGAAGTAAAGTTGATAGGAGCTTTTTAGCTTTTACACATGCAAATGCGTCTATTTTAATTTCTGATTTAATAGTTTCTAAATCTTTAGATGAAATATATTTTACCAAATTTATAAATGCTGCTGCTTGGTTTATTCCTAAAAAAGTTTTTTATAAAGTTGGAGGTTTTGATCCTATTTTTTTTCTATATGGGGAAGATGACAACTATTGTCAAAGAATTTTATTTCACGGTTTTAAAATAGGTATAACTCCTAATTCTACAGTGTATCATGATAGTAATAATAATAATAGTCAATTAGGAACTGTAGGAACTGAGAAATATTTTAGACAGTTTATTAATAATATTTATGTGAAATATGGAAATGTTAACACAGATGATTATAAACAACTATTAAAATTTAAAATGTATCTACTTAAAAGAAGTATTCAAAGTTTGTTGGTTTTTGATTGGGTGAAATCGAAAGTTTATGTTGAAAAATTCAAAAGAATAGATATTGATAAAATTTCTCATAGTGTAAAATTGAATAGAGAAAGTAAAGCTAATTATTTAGAAATAAATACGGATGTGCAAAGTATAATTGATTAAACTTATAATAATGTAGGAGTGTATTCTTGTAGATGATTGTAGCACTGATGGGACTTTTTTTTTAATGCAAGAATATCAAAAAAAGATTCAAGATTTAAATCTTAAGACTAAAAGAATTTAAAAAAGGAGCTAATACTTGTCGGAATTATGATTTTTCTAAGATAAAAGGAAAATATGTTAAATGGTTTGATAGGGATGATATTATGCTGAATAGGCAAAATGAAATGCAATATTTAATTAAAGCAGTAATAAAATTTCATGCTGTCAATGACTTAGTAAAATATGATAATTCAAAACTTATAAAATGGTTTTTATTTGGTTATATGCATACATTGGCTGATAAAAAAACTCTAGTTCCTTTTTTAAAACCGTCTTTTAGATTAATTTGTTATTATTTTTCCTTTTTCAAAGGATGTTCGTTTCTTTTTTCTCTAGTCAGTGTTAGATTTTTAGGTAAAGGTTATAGATTTTTAAATTATGCTAGAAAATGAATGTAGAAAATTTAACATTTCAAAGACCATTGGTTTCCATCATAATCCCAACATATAATAGAGCACATTTAATTAATGAAACGCTTGATAGTATTTTAGTACAAACATATAGTAATTGGGAATGTATTATTGTAGATGATGATAGTACAGATAACACTAAAGATATAATTTATAGTTATTGTAAAACAGATTATAGATTTAAGTATTATAATCGGCCTAAAGATAGATTAAGTGGACCTTCATCTTGTAGGAATTTTGGATTTGAAAAAAGTAAAGGTGATTATATACAATGGTTTGATAGTGATGATTTATATATTTTTGATTCTTTACAAATTTATATCAATCATATTTCAAAAAATATTGATGCTGTAGTTGCTAAGTTAGAAAAAATTGATTTTAAAACAGGAATCAAACGAAATGAAAGTAATATTATTTCTCAAAATACTATTGAAGATTATTTTACAGAAAAAATATCTTTTTATGTTTGTGGACCTTTATGGAGTCGTAGTTTTTTGGAGCAACAACCAAAGTTATTTGATGAGAATATTAGAAATTTAGATGATTGGGATTTTAATTTATCGATGTTATACCAATATCCTAAAATAATCTACATAGATAAGCCCTTAATCAAATATCGATTACATGAAGGCTCTTTATCTAGGGAAATATATAAATTTAATTTAGAAGAAGTTAAGTCTAAATTTTATGCTATTGAGAAACATTTAAAATTAATTAAGAAGAATAAGAGTGCTAATTTATTAATTTTGAATACATTTTATAAAAACAGATGTAAGTTTCTCCTAAGAGAAGCTTTAGTTCAGAATAATGAATCAAAGTTCTTTTTTTTTAAAAAGCTTTTAATTAAACAAATAAAACTATATGATTTTATCGGAATGTTTAAAGCAAGTATTGGTTATATATTTTTTCTTTTTTTTAATAAAGGATATTCTTTTTTTAAGTAGTAAATATTGTTTGAAATTACTAGTGAGTATTAAAAAAGAATCTATGACGAGTTTAATTTAATTTTATGAAAAGTCCAAAAATATCGATTATAATGCCAACGTATAATCGTGCTCATTTAATTAGCGAAACATTAGAATCGGTTTTAAATCAGACTTTTAAATCATGGGAATGCATTATTGTTGATGATGAATCAACAGATAATACTATTGAAGTAATAAAACCTTTTTTAGAAGATAAACGATTTGTATTTACTACCAAACCAGAAGGCTACTTAAAAGGTGCAAATGCAAGTCGTAATTATGGATTAGAGATTAGTACAGGAGATTATGTCTATTGGTTTGATAGTGATGATATTATACATCCTTTGACTTTTGAAACCTGTATTAGTAAATTTTTTACGAGGTCTATTGATTTTTGTAAATTTGAAAGAACTGTTTTTTATGATGATTTTGATTTGAAATTATTTGACGAATTCTATATAAACGATGAGTCTTTTTTTATTGACCAATATAAAATTGAAAAAATTATAAATAATGAATTACCAATAAATACTTGTAGTGTTATTTGGAAAAAAGAGTCTTTAAAGGGAGAAAAATTTAATGATCGATTACTATATGCAGAAGAATGGGAGTATTTTACTAGATTAATTTCTATTGGTTTAAAAGGAATTTCTATAAATAAAATTTTTTTATATGCAAGGAAACATCCTGATTCACAAACGTATGAGTTTAATTGTAACAGTAGAATAAGAGTTGAGGCAAAGAAAGAAGCAGCTTTGTTAATTGTACAAAATTTAGCAAATAAAAAATTACTAAATTATTCTATTAAAAGATATTTTGTATGTCTATCATTAGGTTTTAAAGAGTATAATATGTTTAATCAAATTATAGATGTAATGCAATTGTCTTTTTTTGAAAAAAAAAGATGGATTTTTTTTTACAATGTCCTACCACTACGGTTATTAATTTATCGTTTTAAAAAACAAATAATAAAAATTTAATGAAAATACTGTTGTGTTTTGGTACCCGTCCGGAAGCAATTAAAATGGCTCCTGTTTACCATCAATTAAAAAAACAAGTTAATGTTGAGGTAAAGCTTTGTGTAACCGCCCAACACAGGGAAATGTTAGATCAGGTATTGGATTTTTTTAATATCGTTCCCGATTATGATCTGGATGTAATGCAACCAAATCAAACCTTAAATAGTCTCAGTGCTCTTATTTTGTCTAATATTGATATAGTATTTAAAGAAGTAAAACCTGATTTGGTTTTAGTACATGGCGATACTACAACCTCATCTATAGTTGCTCTTGCAGCCTTTCATTTAGGGATAAAAGTAGGACATGTCGAAGCAGGATTACGTAGTTTTAATAAACAAGCCCCTTTTCCGGAAGAAATCAACAGGCAATTGACAACTAAGTTAGCCGATATCCATTTTAGTCCCACAGCCGTAGCCACTCAAAATTTATTAAATGAGGGGGTTCTTCAGGAAAATATTGTACAAACAGGCAATACGGTTGTTGATGCTTTGTTGTGGACACTGACTAAAATTTCAAAAGAGGGATATGAGCTTCCAGAAATTGAAATCTTAAAAAAGACGATTCCATTAGGTAAAAAAATAGTTTTGGTTACAGGGCATCGCAGGGAAAATTATGGGGATGGCTTTGAAAATGTATGTAATGCCCTATCATCAATTGCAAAGCGAGATGATGTAAGTATCGTTTATCCTGTTCATTTGAATCCGAATGTACAAGACGTTGTATATCAAAAATTAGCTCATCAGGAAAATATTTATCTTATTGCACCGGTATCTTATCCTGCCTTTGTCTGGTTGATGCAACACTCTTTTCTGATTCTCACCGATTCAGGAGGAATACAGGAAGAAGCACCTTCTTTAGGGAAGCCTGTTTTGGTAACTCGGACAATTTCGGAAAGACTAGAAGGAATTGTAGCTGGTTTTTCTACTTTGGTTGGCACAGATAAAAATAAAATTATAGAGACAATTCATTCTGTTTTAGATAATTTTTCAGCTTTTGAAGATATTAAAAATCCTTATGGAACGGGTGATGCTTCAAAACAGATTGTTAATTTTTTAGCAAGTAAAATATAAATGAAAATATTAATAGTTGTTGATTCGATTAATGAAGATGATAACAGTGGTGCTAAAGCCAATGTGGCATTAATCCAAAATCTTTGGAAATCCGGTTTTGATGTGTTAGTATATCATTATTCTAGAAAAGAAATACACTTAGAGGGAATAAAATGTGAGTCTATCAAAGAAATTAAACTTTCAGCCGCTTATTTTTTAAGTAGATCCCAGCGTAAAATATCTAAGTTTTTTAAAATAAATATCAATCCAATAGTTGAAAGGTTAATAGGATTTTCATTTACTTTTTTTAATGATGTGAATAGTATTAAAAAAGCATTGAAAAAAAACACTAATTTTCAGCCCGATTGGGTACTTACACTTAGTTATGGTTCTAGTTTTCGCCCGCATAGAGCTCTTTTAGCTTTGCCTCGCTTGCATAACAAATGGCTAGCCTATGTTCATGATCCTTATCCTATGCATTGCTATCCCAGACCTTATGATTGGGTAGAGCCGGGGTATCAATTTAAGAGAGATTTCTTTTTGAAAATAGTCAATAAATCACAATATTTATTATATCCTAGTCAGCTATTAGATGATTGGATGAAAAGTTATTATCATGGACAAAAGAATGATTCAATCATAATTCCTCACCAAATTTTTGAAAAGAATATAAAAAAAGAAGATATAACTTTATTACCTGATTTTATTAATCCTGATTTTTTTAATGTTTTACATGCCGGAAGTATGATGGAAGCTAGAAATCCCAAAACACTAATTGAAGCGTATGAAGTTTTTTTGCATCAAAATCCTGAAGCTAAAAATCATTCAAAACTATTGTTTATAGGTAAAAAATCTTGTTTTGATGTATTTATTAAAGAGAAGCAATTGACGATTCCTCAAATTTATATAAGTGAAGAATATTTACCTTTCCAGAACGTAAAAGTCATGCAAAAAGTAGTAATGGTGAATGTTATTTTGGAAGCAGGTGGTCCAATCAGTCCATTTTTACCTGGAAAATTCCCTCATTGTATTTATGCTAAACGACCGATACTTTTATTGGGACCCAATTATAGTGAATCTAAAAGATTATTAGGGGAAAATTATCCTTACTGGAGTGAATTAAATAATCTGGAAAAAATAGCTGAACAGATTACTAGCTTGTATAATAGTTGGTTAGTGAATAAAAATATAATTATGGATAGGAATGATTTGATGCAATATCTATCATCTGATTATTTAAGAGAAATATTTATTAAGCTAAAAGCATAGTCTTTAGAAAAAAGTTTTAATATTTTTTAATTGAATAACCATAATTTAGTTTATAAAAAAAACCTAGTTAGAATGTTGAGAAATGTTTAATAAATTAAATAATTATGAAGATTTTAATGGTTTCTATGCCTTGTTTGCATTTTTTTAGATGGGTCGAACAGCTTGAAGGTATTGGACATGAAGTTTATTGGTTTGATGTTACAGATGGAGGTCAATATGTAGATAGAATTCATTGGGTTAAACAAACGGTAGGATGGAAACATAGATTGGATTATCCATGGAGGTATTTTTTAAAAAAAACAATACCTAAATTATATACATTTATCCAAAAATTTAATGAAAGAGACTGTGCAAAGGTTTTTGAACAAAAAATATTAGAAATACAGCCAGATATAGTTCATAGTTTTGAGCTTAAAATTTCCTGTATACCTATATTCTCTGTTATGAGTAAGTATAAAAATATAAAATGGATTTATTCATCATGGGGAAGTGATGTGTATTACTTTAAAAATTTAAATATTAAAGAAAAAATATTTAGAGAAATTATGCAACGTATCGATTTCTTGATTTCTGATTGTTCTAGAGATTTTGAAATAGCAAAAAAAAATGGTTTCAATAATCATTTTTTGGGAGTTTTACCTGGGAATGGAGGAATTGATTTTCCTGTTGAACAATCAAAGTTATTGAAGCCTGAAATGAGGGACACAATAGTAATAAAAGCATACAATGACGGAGTTGGAAAAGGAATTGAAATATTAAAGTCTTTAAATGGAGAGCTGATTGAGTTATTAATGAAGTTTAAGATTGTTTTATTTGGTGCAAATCAAGAAGTTATTGACTTTATTAAAAAAAATAATCAATTTGAAAAGCTTAGTATAGCTGTTTTTACTAAAGAAAATTCAATTCCTAATAATGAATTATTGCAGATAATGAATAATGGTTATTTATATATAGCAAATAGTTTATCCGATGGTATGCCTAATGCTCTATTAGAAGCTATAGGAATGGGGTGCTTTCCAATTCAATCAAACCCTGGAAATGTAATGGCAGAAATTATTGAACATGGTGAGAACGGATTTTTGATTAATAATCCTTTAGATTCAAATGAGATAAATAATTGGATTAATTTAGCGTTAACTGATCATAATTTAATCGAAAAGAGCTTTTATTCATCCGTTAGTAAAGCTAGGACGAGATGTAATAGAGAAGAGTTAAAAAAAAGGATCAGTCAAATTTATAATCAAGTATTTGATAGCGTAGAATAAACTTTTGAAAAATATAAGTTAACTAATAAAATAAATATTTGATGCAGGCTTCCGTTTTAATTGTTTCTAAAGATAGAAAATCAGAGCTTAAAAAAACTTTACTTATACTGGAAAAAATGTTGATTTTTTCTAGTCAGGAAGTTTTAGTTTTTTTAGATGGCTGTACAGACGATTCTGAATTTTTAAAAGAAGAATTCAAATGGGTAAAATGGTTTACTTCGGATAAATCTATAGGAGCTTCTCGAGCTAGAGCAATACTTTATCCCAATGCAATGGGAACAATGTTAATTGGCTTAGATGATGATGCCCATCCTTTGAGTTCAGATTTTGTTATAGTTGTTGAACGACTTTTTAAGGATTTTCCGAATGTAGGAATCCTTACTTTTCAGGAGATAAAAGGAGTTTTTGTATCTGATGAAATTGCTTTGAATAGTGTTGATGATAAAAAAGAAGAATATATAACTAATGATTTTATTGGTTGTGGTTTTGCTATTAGAAAAGAAGCCTATGAGAAAACTAATGGTTTTCCAGTTTGGATGGATATTTATGGTGAAGAATCTTGTGTTGCAATAGAAGTTATCTCCAAAGGTTATGATATTCTGTACTCAAATGCGATTAAAGTGAATCATCGTGTAGATAAAGAAGCCAGAAAATATTCAAGGAGAAACTATTTCAGATTTGAAAAGCAATTAAAGAATTCGACAGCTTATTATATTGTATATTATCAAAGTCCGATATTTAAAATTATGAAATTGTATTGGCATAACTTTAGAAAATATGCCTTGAAAGATATGCGCTATTTTAAGCTATTTTTTAAAGTTATTTTGGAAGTTTTTTTGGATATCCCTAGACTTTTAAAATATAGAAGACCGATAGATAAATTTATTATTGATGAGATGAAACATTTTACGGCTATAAAATATTGATAATAAATTTGTATGATAT
Source organism: Flavobacterium zubiriense (assembly GCF_041729725.1). Lineage (NCBI taxonomy): Bacteria > Pseudomonadati > Bacteroidota > Flavobacteriia > Flavobacteriales > Flavobacteriaceae > Flavobacterium > Flavobacterium zubiriense. Next base: position 269,524 of record NZ_JBCFQL010000001.1, read on the forward strand.
ATTTATTAAAAGAACTAAAATTATAAAATTTCAAATGCAAGACGATTCACTCATATCTATTATAATTCCAACTTATAATAGAGGCTATATAATTAAGGAAACATTAAATAGTGTTTTAGATCAAACTTATACTAATTGGGAGTGTGTAATAATAGATGATGGGGGGAATGATGATACATTTGGTTTAATTAAAAATTATATTGTTACGACGGATCGTTTTAAATATTTTAAAAGACCATCTAATTTAATAAAAGGGGTTAGTTCTTGTAGAAATTACGGTATAACTGTTTCCAAAGGAGATTTTATTATTTTTTTAGATTCAGATGATGTATTAGCTAGTTATGCATTGTCTAGTAGAATAAAACATTTTAAACAATTTCCTAATAATGATTTTCTGGTTTTTACTACTCAATATTTTGAGGGTAAGATTTCTAACAAGCTAGGGGTGTTCAATATTGATCCACCTGTTAAAAATAGAGAAAATTATTTGTCATTATTTTTAAATCATGAATTCTCTTGGCAAACGATGAGTCCAATTTGGAAAAGAAGTATATTGTTGAAATATAAATTCAGAAATGAGTTATATTTGTTAGAAGATGTGATTTTTCATATTGAAATTTTATTTAATACTGATATAAAATTCAAGAGAATAGATGAGATCGATAATTATTATAGAATTTCTAATTGGGGAAAGAATAATAATTCAGAAGGTGTTAGTAAAATATTTGATAGCGTAAGTTTTTTGCTAAAAAACTACAATGAACAGATAAGTGAAGATAGCTTTTTAGAAAAAAAATTTAGACGTTTTGTGAAGATAATTTATTTAATTATTATTAAAAGTAATAAAACATCTATGGAAAAGAAAAAATTGTTAAACTATCTCAAAACTTATAATTATATTTCGTCCAAAGAAAATTTTTTGTTTAAAGTGTATGCAATAATTTATAAATTAAAACTTAATAATAAAAAAGATATCGGAATGTATAAACTAATGAACTTTTTAAACAAAAGGTTGTTTCAGTAAGAAAAATCACCTTGGTTAGTGCAATTTAAATATGAAAAAAACGGCAATAATACCTCTACGGAAAGGCTCCAAAGGAATACCAGCTAAGAATAAAAAGAAAATGTTGGGACGTCCCCTTTTTTCTTGGGTATTGACTGAAGCTATTTTCTCTAATTTAGATGAGGTAGTGGTCTTTACTGATGATATAGAAATAATTCAATTTGTAGAAAAAGAGTACCATTGGTCATCAAAGGTTAAAGCACTATTGCGTTCAAGTGAAAATGCTACTGATACCGCTTCTACCGAAAGTGTTTTACTGGAGTTTTCGGAGAAAATAAAGTATGATTTCGATGTTTTGTGTTTGCTTCAAGCTACTTCGCCGATGACCACGGCTGTGGATATCAATGTGGTGTTAGCTAAAATAGAAAAGGAGAAATACGATTCGGCACTTACCGTAGTCAATACCCATCGTTTCACATGGAATACGGACGGGACACCACAAAATTACGATGTGTTTCATCGTCCAAGACGACAGGATTTTGAAGGATTATTGATTGAAAATGGTGCCGTCTATGCTACAACAAAGACTGCTTTTGAAGTTTCTAAAAATCGCCTGAGCGGAACAGTTGGGTTGATTCAAATGGATGAAACCAACTTGGTTGAAATTGACTCGATGACCGATTGGAAAATTGTAGAAGAACTATTAGCAAGCCGTATGAAAAAATCCAAAAAACACCAACGCATCGATTTTTTAGTTCTAGATGTCGATGGTGTGTTTACCAATGGGCAAGTATTCTATTCCGCAGACGGAGAGCTAGCCAAAGCTTTTGATATGCGTGATGGTATGGGATTGGAAATTCTTCGTCAACATCAAGTGGAAGTAGTTGTTATAACTTCAGAAAATTCACCTTTAGTAGCCCAACGGATGAAAAAACTCCAAATAGATAATACCTTTTTAGGGGTAAAAGACAAATACGCTTTTTTACAACATTTTGTTAAGACAAGAGATACTAGTTTTTCGGCTCTGGCATATATTGGCGATGATGTAAACGATCTGACAAATATATGTAGTGTAGGTTGGTCTTTTGCACCAGCCAATGCCACTGAAATAGTAAAACAAAACGCCGATTATTTGTTAACTAATGCATCGTCAGAGGGTGCTATTAGAGAAGCTTGTGAAACGATATTAAAGTATAATAAACGATATTAAGGGGCTCGGCAAGACTTTGATAGGACTTCGAAAAGCTGTGACTGACAGTTGAAAGAAACATAATTCCACTATGGTCAGACTGAGCTTTTCGAAGTCCTGTCGAAGTCCAGTTCAAGTGCAGTAAAAAAAAAGATTATTAATGATTTTCGAGTTGAGATTTTATTCTTGTCAGACTGAGCTTGTCGAAGTCCTGTCGAAGTCCAGTTCAAGTGCAGTTAAAAAAGATTACTAATGGCCTTCGAGTTGAGATTCTACTCTTGTCAGACTGAGCCTGTCGAAGTCCTATCTAAAACTTTTTAAAATAATTTTTATAGATTTGTGAATGAAAACCTATTTTGTCTATATTTTAAAATGTACTGATGATTCCTTTTATACAGGAATGACAAACAATTTAGAGCGGAGATTATTCGAACACAATGTAGGTATTGATAAAGAGTCATATACTTTTAAAAGAAGACCAGTAGAATTAGTCTGGTTTGAAATATTTACCGAGCCTACTCAAGCTATTATCATTGAAAAGAAAATAAAGGGATGGAGTAGAAGAAAAAAACAAGCATTAATAGATGAAGATTGGGATAAACTAGTACGGTATTCAAAAAATCATACAGAGTACGGAAAAGAGGAGTCTTCGACAGGCTCAGACTGACAGTTGAAAGAAACATAATTCCACTATGGTCAGACTGAGCCTGTCGAAGTCCTGTCGAAGTCCTGTCGAAGTCCTGTCGAAGTCCTGTCGAAGTCCTGTCGAAGTCCTGTCGAAGTCCTGTCGAAGTCCTGTCGAAGTCCTGTCGAAGTCCTGTCGAACTCCTGTCGAAGTCCAGTTCAAGTGTAGTTAAAAAAAGATTACTAATGATTTTCGAGTTGAGATTCTACTCTTGTCAGACTTAGCTTGTCGAATTCCTGTCGAAGTCTTAGTTTATAAAACAAGTGTGCTACTAGTATTCTAAAAAGCTTAGACTAACAGTAAGATAAATCGAGAATAAATATAAGTTAGTGCAGAATTATTAAATATATTTAACTCGTTGGGTGAAATTGTTTTTGGATATTAAATTTTCGTCAGTTCGAGTGAATTTTCAGAAAACGCGACAGCTTTTTCGGAAAATTTGTATCGAGAACAAGAAAATATTGAATAGAAAACGGTTCTCGATACATTTTTCGCTTCATTTCATTACGCAAAAAACACTCGAACTGACGTTTTTGATAATTTCACCCAACGGGTTAAATAAATTTAATTTTATTTGTTTTACGAAAAGAAAAAAAATGAACCACTATAGAAAGCCTTATGTCATTGCCGAAATTGGTTGCAATCACAAAGGAGAAATGGAAATTGCCAAAGAACTCATCAAGATTGCTAAAATATTTTGCAATGCTGATGCCGTTAAATTCCAGAAAAGAAACAACAAAGAACTATTAACCGAAGCACAATACAATGCGCCCCATCCCAATAGTTCCAATGCTTATGGTATAACCTATGGCGCTCACAGAGAGTATTTAGAATTTGACGTTCACCAACACGCCGAATTAAAAAACTATTGTGAATCAATTGATATAGTGTATTCAACCTCAGTTTGGGATACTACATCTGCCAAAGAAATAACTTCACTAAATCCTAAATTTATTAAAATTCCTTCGGCTTGTAATAATAATTATACGATGTTGTCTTGGTTATGTGATAATTATCATGGAGAAATCCACATTTCAACAGGAATGACCACTAAAGATGAAACAGAAGATTTAGTGAATTTTTTTGTTGAAAAAAGAAGAAACCAAGATTTGGTATTGTATAACTGTACTTCGGGCTATCCGGTTCCTTTTGAAGATGTTTGTTTGCTGGATATTAATCTATTAAAACAAAAATACGGGGATAAAGTAAAACACATTGGTTTTTCAGGACATCATTTAGGGATTGCAGTTGATGTTGCAGCCTACACTTTGGGAGCAAATATCATCGAAAGACATTACACTCTAGACCGAACTTGGAAAGGAACTGATCATGCCGCTTCTTTAGAACCGATGGGCTTACGTAAATTAGGCCGTGATTTGAACGCCGTTTATTCGGCTTTAACATTCAAATCGACAGATATTTTACCCATCGAACAAGTCCAGAGAGAGAAGTTGAAGAACAAGAAGGGCTAAATTAATAAGACAAAATCAAATTAAGTTTATAGAAGAAACATTGGGACTAAGGTCTTCGACAGGCTCAGACTGACAACCGAGGTCTTAAGAAAGAATAATTCCACCATTGTCACCCTGGGTCTGTCGAAGGGTATGAGAGAATGAATCAAATTATCTAATTTAGAGAGTTTTTACAATACTATTAACTTGGGGAAAAATAAAAAAAAGCAGTAGGTTTGTACTCGCATAAGAAATCAAATCGATGAACAAAAAAATCCTTATTTTTTTTCCTGACGGTGTAGGATTACGCAATTTTGCCTTTACCCAATTCAAGGAAATTGGTGAACAAAGAGGCAACCAAATTATCTATTGGAATAATACGGCCTTTCCGTTACAAGAAGAATTAGGATATGAGGAGGTTAAAATTAAAACTCAAAAGATTCACCCTTTAACCCCATTTTATTGCCGAATCAGGAAACACATTGAGCTGAATGTAGCAACCAAAAAGTTTTCTGATTCCGTATATCAAACCTATAAGTTCCCGTTTAATTATAGCGGTATAAAAAACACTTTGATTACACTTTTTGTCAGAATGTTAATAGCTTTAAATTCATCCGAAAAAGGAATTCTTCGTATCCGAAAACGTATCAATAGTCTGGAACGCTCAACTGAAAAATACAACTATTGCAAAGCCCAATTACAGGAAATCAAACCCGATTTGGTTTTCTGTACCACCCAGCGCGCTACCCAATCCATCAGTGCTTTGTTAGCAGCGCAGGATTTAGGAATTAAAACAGTGGCATTTGTGTATTCATGGGATAATGTACCTAAAGCCATGCAGGTAGTAGAAACCGATTATTATTGTGTGTGGAGTGATTTGATGAAAAAAGAAGTACTGCAATACTACCCTTTTGTAAATGCATCACAAATTTTTGTAACTGGAACCCCTCAATTTGAGCCACATTATGATACTTCTTTATTGCATACACGAGAAGATTTTTTTGCGCAATACAATTTGGATTCAGCTAAAAAATACATTTGTTTTTCTGGGGATGATGAAACCACTTCACCCTTAGACCAATATTATCTGGAGGATTTAGCCAATGCGGTTAGAAGCTTGAATACTAAAGGCTATAATCTCGGAATTATATATCGAAAATGTCCAGTAGATACTACCTCAAGATACGATGCGGTGATTGAAACTAATAAAGATATCATTGCAATAATTGATCCTTTGTGGCAAGCAATAGGAAAGAATTGGAATGAAGTTTTTCCAACAAAAGCCGACTTACAATTACTGCACAATGTGTGCGCGCATTCTGAGTTGGTAACTAATGTTTGTTCTTCAACTGTTTTTGACTTTGTAGCACACAACAAGCCATGTCTATATTACAATTACGAACAGCCCCAATTGAAAAAAGGCATTCGAGACATTGGACAAAATTACAACTACGTTCATTTTAGAAGCATGCCAAGTCTTAAAGCAGCTATTTTTTGTACCGCTAAAAACCAGCTTGAAAACCAGCTTGAAGTCATATTCAAAGGCAATTTATCCAACGTTAGCGAAGGAAAAAAATGGTATAGCATTGTAGCTGGTAAAACACCAACCAAAGCTTCAGAGAAAATTTGGGAAGCTATCGATGCTATTGTTCGTTAAATAGAAAAAAGTAAATAAAGAAGCATCTTAATTTTTCATATCAATCTGAAATGATATATAGATAGAGATTAAATTAAAAAATTATAAAAATGGGGTTTGAAAATTTGTTTAATAAAATAACTAAAGCAGATTATTACTTAATTTTAATGTTTATTTTACTATTAATTTCAATAAGTGTGAAATTTTATTTTAATTCTAGTGGTTATTTATCTCCTGATTCTACGAATTATCTTTTATTAGCACAAAATCTTTTGGACAATAATAGTTTTTATATTTCGAATCCTGATGTTAAAATTAAACCTTTTACAATATGGCCAATTGGATATTCTGTGTTGATTTTTTTAATTGCTAAACTAACAGGATTTTCTGTGTTTTTAGCGTCCAAATTTATTAATATAGCTGTAATCTTTTTGTTTATAAACCTTTTTAAAAAGGAGTTTAAAGAGAATACTTACTTGTATGTTTTGGTTTTTTTCTTTGCGTCATTTATTCAAATATATTCATATAGTTGGAGTGAATCATTTTTTATATTTTGTATTTTTTGGTTTACTAAATCAATATATTCAATAATAATAAATTTTCATTCTGGTGTCAGGATTTACATTAGTATTTTGTTTTCTTCACTCTTGATGTTTCTATTTAGATATATTGGAAGTTTTAGTTTTGGTATAATTGGTTTATTAGGATTGTATTATCTGTTTTTTAAAAAAGAAAGAGAAAAGTCATTTTTTTTGTTAATGATAGCAGTTTTTAATACCTTGTTTATGTTTGCTTATTTGTATAATAATTATTTAGAAACTGGGTATTATACAGGAATAGCTAGAAACTTTCAAAGTCATTCAAGTATGGAATTATTTATAATGTTGGTTAAATCTATTGTTTCAATTATTATAGTATATTCAAATCATGTTATATGGAAGGATGTTGCATTTCCTTTATTTCAAGTTTTAATTATATTTATTTTAGTTGTTAAATACAGAAAAAAAATTTTAAAAAATGATGGTGATAACAGTAAGCTTTTTTTTTCATTTGTATTCTTTATAATTGGGCTTTTGTATTTGATTTCAATCGCTTTATTAAGTTGTGCTGCTTATGTAGAAGAGTTAAATTACAGATTATTAGCGCCTGGTAGCTTTTTAATTTTTATAGCATTAATTAATTATTTTGAAAATAATTTGTTGCCTCGATATTTTAAAATATTTAAAATTATCTTAGTTAGTATTGCTTTTTATTCTTGGTGTGTAAATGTACCTTATCAGGTTCTTAAGGATATTAAAAATTCAAAACCTTTACAAGTAAATTTGTATAATTCAGAATCTACCTTTGTGAAAAAATAAGATAGTTATAAATTTTTTAGTTAAGCTGTTACTCATCAAATCTATTTAGTATTAATGATTTTATTCGGATAAAATTATCTTATTGGACATTATCAGTTCTAAAAAGAGAATAGCTTTTCTAAAGTTTAAAATGTGAGGGAAATTCATTCCGAAATCTCGGGGGATAACCTCTAATTTCTAACTTCTAACCTCTAACTCCAATATGTTTTTCAATTCCTTCGCCTTTGCGATTTTTTTACCCCTTGTATTTGTATTGTATTGGTTTGTGTTTAATAAAAACAAAACCACACAAAATACCCTATTAATCCTAGCCAGTTATTATTTTTATTCTTGTTGGGATTGGCGTTTTTTATTTTTGTTGGTTTTCTCCACTTTTCTGGATTATTATACAGGTATCCGAATTGAAAAAAGCAAAAAAGAAAGTAGTCGGAAATTTTGGTTTTGGTTGAGTATCGGAATCAATTTGGGTTTTCTGGCTATGTTCAAATACTATAACTTTTTCGCCAGTTCTTTTGCCGAAATGATGCAAGGCTTTGGTTTAAAGACCTCTCCGTTTCTTTTGGATGTGGTTTTGCCTGTGGGAATTTCGTTCTATACGTTTCATGGTTTATCCTATGTTATTGATATTTATTACAAAAGAATCAAAGCCGAATACAATTTTGTCGATTATTCGTTGTTTGTGAGTTATTTTCCGCTTTTGGTAGCAGGACCAATTGAGAGAGCCACCCATTTATTACCTCAAGTCAAAGTAAAACGAGAGTTCGATTTTCAAAAAGCCAAAGAAGGAATCCATCAAATGCTTTGGGGATTATTCAAGAAAGTAGTTATAGCTGATACTTGTGCCACTTATGCCAATGCTATTTTCGATAATTACTCTACAATGAATTCCTTGTCGTTAATTCTAGGAGCGATTTATTTTGCGTTCCAAATTTATGGCGATTTCTCAGGCTATTCGGATATGGCTTTGGGAATGTCAAAACTCTTCGGAATCGATTTGCTAAAGAATTTCAACTATCCTTATTTCTCTAGAGATATTGCTGAGTTTTGGCGTCGCTGGCATATTTCTTTATCTTCTTGGTTTCGTGATTATTTGTACATTCCTTTAGGAGGAAGCAAAGGCGGACTTTGGATGAAAATCCGAAACACTTTTATTATCTTTTTAGTCAGTGGTTTTTGGCACGGAGCCAATTGGACTTATGTCGCTTGGGGATTCATCAATGCTTTGTACTTTTTACCATTGCTTTTAAGAAAATCAAACAGAAATAATTTAGATGATATTGTAGTAGACAAGAGTTGGGATTCTATAAAAGTGTTAGCAAATATTCTGCTTACGTTTGCATTAACGTGTTTGGCTTGGGTGTTTTTTAGAGCAAAATCGATTACAGATGCCATTTTGTACCTCAGGAATATGTTTAGCAACGGACATTTTACATCGCAATATTTAAGCAATGAGAGGTATAATTATGAGTTGGTTATTCTATTATTTTTATTTGTTTTTGTCGAATGGAACAATCGCACTAAAGTCGAACCCATTTCAGGTAAATACCAAACCATTAAACTAGCTTTGTGTTTAGCAGCAATATTGGCATTAGGCACTTATTCAGATTATAAAGAATTTATTTATTTTCAGTTTTAGTACTGAATTTTCGTTTTTCCAAGCCCTAAAGGAAGACGAAAATTTAAAAGTACAGAATTAACAATAACGTCCTGATTTCTTTTCCCCTTTAGGGGCAGGGGTAAAAAAAGAAATCCACCCTTTAGGGAGGGGCAAGAAACAGCATATAAATTTTCGTTTTACCCCAGCCGTAAAGGGAGCCGAAAACCGGGAAGTTTATGATTAATCAAAACGTTCTAATTTCTTTTTTCCCTTTAGGGAGGGGAAAGAAAAAAGAATATAAATTTTCGTTTTACCCCAGGCCTAAAGGAAGACGAAAATTTAAAAGTACAGAATTAACAATAACGTCCTGATTTCTTTTTCCCCTTTAGGGTTAGGGGTAAAAAAAGAAATCCACCCTTTAGGGCGGGGCAAGAAACAGAATATAAATTTTCGTTTTACCCCAGCCCTAAAGGGAGCCGAAAACCGGGAAGTTTATGATTAATCAAAACGTTCTAATTTCTTTTTTCCACCCTTTAGGGAGGGGAAAGAAAAAAGAATATAAATTTTCGTTTTACCCCAGCCCTAAAGGGAGCCGAAAATCGGGAAGTTTATGATTAATCAAAACGTTCTAATTTCTTTTTCCCCTTTAGGGTTGGGGAAAGGAAAAAGAAATACAAGTTCTACTTTTAGTGGCAGGGGCAAGAAAAAGAAATTTTAGGATTAAAAAGTAAAAAAGAAAACCAGTAGTTCATTTTTTATCCAATCAAAACTTTTAGAATTATGGACAAAAACAAAAATCATTCTGAGAATATGTGGAAAGGAGCGTCTCCACATATTTTTTTAAATGCTAAAAAGTTAAGAGAAAATCAAACAGAAGCAGAAGAAAAGTTTTGGTTAGCTGTAAAAGACAATCAGATAGAAGGATATAAATTTAGAAGACAACATCCTCTCAGTATTTATGTCGCTGATTTTTATTGCCATGCTCTTAAATTAGTAATCGAAATAGATGGTGGATATCATTTGGACGAAGAGCAACAACTTTTAGATAAAAAAAGAACTGCTGATCTTGAATTCCAAGGATTAAATGTAATCCGATTCACCAATGAAGAAGTAATGTATAGATTACCAGAAGTTATAGATAAAATAAAAGCTTTTATTAAAAATATATCGTGAATTTTCGTTTACCCCAGCCCTAAAGGGAGCCGAAAATCGGGAAGTTTATGATTAATCAAAACGTTCTAATTTCTTTTTTCCACCCTTTAGGGAGGGGAAAGAAAAAAGAAATTATCAGGGTTAGGGCTGAAAAAATAAGGAATGAAGTCCTATTTCTTTTTCCCCTTTAGGGGCAGGGGTAAGAAAAAGAAATAAAAAGAACGTACCATTTCTTTTCCTTTAGAAACAGGACAAGAAAATATAAATTTTAAGTTTGTAGTAATAAAAACACAATGAAACAATTTTTACTTTTCACTATAAAAACAATAATTACAATAGCAGTATTGGCTGTTCTATTAGATTACGGCTATACCGCCTTTTATCTAAAAAATAATAATCGGAACAAAATAGAATACGTCTATAATTCCCAAGCTAGGAATTACGATGTGGTTATTTTAGGTTCTTCCCGAGCCAATAACCATTTTGTAACTGAAATGTTTGAACAAAAAGGATTAAAAACGTTCAATTATGGTATAAGTGGCGGTCATTTGTTTGAATCTTCATTATTACTCAAGTTAATGTTAGAGCGCAATTATAAAATCAAGAATGTAATTCTCGAAGCAGACTTGAATTTGTCTAGCGAGAACCGTTCTGAAACCGTAGCGGCTAAATTCTTGCCATACATTCACGATTCTGAAATCATAAAAAATCATTTTTCAAATCAAGCCGATTTTAAATACATCTATTATATTCCATTTTACCGTTACATTAATTTTGACGGATTAATAGGCTTTCGAGAATTTTATAAAACAGTAAGTCAACAAAAGACAAAAGTTTTAGATAAAGGAGGCTTCCATGCTTTAAAAATGAATAAGAAAGGAAAGATGAAAAATGATCTAACTTATTTAAAGCCCTTGAAGAGAAATAAATATTACGAAGAAATCAAACAGTTGTGTATAGCTAATAATATCAAGATGATTTCAATAATGACTCCGATGTGTGCAAATACAAAAGGAATTGATTACTTCGACAAAGTAAAAAAAGTTTATCCCGAAATTTATAATTATGAAAACGCAGTACTTGAGGACAAATATTTTTCTTCCTGCGGTCACATGAATGATGCTGGGGCAAAAATGTTTACAGCTAGAATTATTAACGATTTTTTTAATAAATAAATAAAAGTAAATTGTTGCAGTAAGAGCCTGTTTAAAATTCATCAAAATTAATTTCCCCAGACCCTAAAGGGTGTAATTTTGATGAATTTTAAACAGGCTCTAAGTAAGCAGAGGATATGATAAAAACACAAATAGTAGTAAAGTATGATAATTATAGATTCAGTTTCTGCTCCCTCTGTCATTGCGAAGAATGAAGCAACTTTGGAGAGTGTTAGGGTGTGGAAAATAGCTTTCCTTACACCAGAATATCCTCATGCCAAAACAGGGAATTCAGGAGGAATTGGAACAAGTATAAAAAACCTGGCCAAAGGACTTTTGGAAACGGGATGTTCCGTGCGGATTTTGGTTTACGGTCAACAAGAAGATTGTTTTTTTGACGATGAGGGTATTACTGTTCAGCAAATTAAGAATGTGAAAATAAAAGGATTATCCTGGTTTTTTACTCGAAAGAAAATAGAACGAATGATTAATCGATTGTATCGCGAGAAAGAAATTGATTTGGTAGAAGCTCCAGATTGGACGGGTATTACATCTTTTATACAACCTGAAAAATGCCCTGTAGTAATTAGACTCAACGGTTCGGATACCTACTTTTGTCATTTAGACCAACGCCCAGTGAAATGGAAAAACAAATTTCATGAAAAACGAGCGTTACAAAAAGCAGACGGATTATTGGCTGTTAGTCAATTTACTGCCGACAAAACCAACGAAGTTTTTCGATTAAATAAAAAATTTACCATTATTCCTAATTCTATAGACACAACTACCTTTGTAACGAATAATACGATTCCTCAGTTAAATACAATTTTGTATTTTGGAAGTTTAATTCGTAAGAAAGGACTACTTGAGTTGCCTTTTGTCTTTAATCAAGTGGTAAAAGAAAATCCATTGGCACAATTGTTATTGGTAGGTAAGGATGTAGCTGATATTGTCTCGGGTTCAAGTTCAACTTGGGAAATGATGAAACCTTTGTTTTCTGAACAGGCATTGTCGAATGTGAAATATTTAGGCAGTGTGCCCTACACTGAGATTCAAAATTATATAAAAGAAGCAACAGTTTGCGTGTTTCCTTCTTTTGCCGAAGCCTTACCTGTTTCCTGGATTGAGGCAATGGCAATGCAAAAAGCTGTTGTCGCTTCAAACATTGGTTGGGCAACGGATGTTATCGATGATGGTATCAATGGTTTTTTAGTCCATCCAGAAAAGCATAAAGAATATGCCGATGCTATTTTGAAGTTGCTTGCCAATGAAAGTTTAAGACAAGAAATGGGTAAAGCAGCCCGGAAAAAAGTGATGGAGAAGTTTTCTATAGCCACAGTGGCAGAACAAAGTTTAGTTTTTTATAAACAAATACAAAAATAAATTGTGATTGTAATCTATCATTCCTTTGCTAAAATTAGAGAAGTACTAAAAGAAGGAAATCAAAAAATTGATTTTGATTCTCAGTCAAGTCTTGCAAAATTTTTGCATAATATAGCACAGCGTTTTCCGAATGAAAAAATAGTTTGGTGCCATTGGGATTGCAAAGCAAATTTGAATTTAGAAGCAATTATCTCTCTTTTTCACCATAATCAATTAATGCTTTCTTTTAACCCTGGTGTTCATTCTTTTCTGGGAAGAAAGATTGGCTATGTCGAAGAATCGCTTTGTGTTTCAGTCAATAAAAAAGTTAGCTATCCTACCTGGCAAATGAGTAGTGCGGTAGGAGTGATTCATGCTTCGGTAGTAATAGCTTTAAAAGATCAAATTCCCTTAGATGTTGATTTTGATTATTATTTGAATTCCGTTGCTAAATTGGCTATGCCATTGGGTTTGTTTTGTTATTCGGAACCTCGATTATTGTCTGGATCAATGGATTGGATTTCTCCAAAAGCCAATAGTTTTACTCTTTTCAAGTTTGTCAAACAACATTATAAAACCCGATGGGTGTTTTTATTGGGGTTGAATTTGGCATTATATGAAAGTCAATGGATGATTTTACCTTACTTTTATGCGTTATTTTTTAAAAGAAGAAAAACGACTGCTTTTCCCTTCAATTTAAGATCAGTTCAGTCTTCGAAGCAAGTTGTTGATAAGGCTACTATAGATGTCATTATTCCTACTATAGGTCGTAAACAGTATTTATATGATGTGTTGTGTGATTTACGCATTCAAACTCATTTGCCTAAAAAAGTAATTATCGTCGAACAAAATCCGATTCTAGAAAGTGCATCTGAATTGGATTATCTAACAACGGAGTCTTGGCCTTTCGAAATCAAAGCAATCTTTACACATCAGGCAGGAGCCTGTAATGCTAGAAATTTGGCAATAGACGAAGTAACAAGTGAATGGGTGTTTTTAGCAGATGATGATATTAGAATTGAAAAAGATTTTAATTTTAAAATATTAGAAACAATAAATAGAATGGGAGCTGAAGCAGTTTCTATATGTTGTATTCAAAAAGGGGAGAAACCAAGATTCAAAACAATTTTTCAATGGGGGAGTTTTGGTTCTGGTTGTAGTTTTGTTGCGCGAAAGGCTATTGAAAAATGCTCATTTAATAGGGGGTATGAATTTGGTTATGGCGAAGACAGTGATTTTGGAATGCAATTACGAAATCAAGGCATTGATGTTTTATATATACCCGAGCCTCAAATTTTACATCTCAAAGCGCCAATGGGAGGTTTTAGGACCAAACCCGTTCTGCAATGGCAAAAAGAGACAATTCAACCCAAACCTTCACCTACTGTAATGTTGTATCGGTTGCTACATCAAACGCAAGAACAACGTTCTGCCTATAAAACGACTTTGTTCTTTAAATTTTACAGCAAGCAAACAATTAAAAATCCATTGAAGTATTTGATTTCTTATAAGAAACAATGGAATCAGAGTCTGTATTGGGCTAATCAATTAAAAAAGCAATCATGAAATTTACCCTAATCATCTGCACTTACATGCGCCCTGAACCTTTGCTTAAATTATTGCAATCGGTTCAAAAACAATCGCTATATCCTGATGAGATTCTAATAATTGATGGTTCTACTAATAATGAAACAGCAAAAGTTTTAACTCAAAATCAGTTCCAAAATCTAAAATACTTTTTGGTTGATAATACGAATCGCGGACTGACGAGGCAAAGAAATTTTGGGATTTCAAAAGTTGATATGACTTCAGAAGTAGTATGTTTCCTAGACGATGATACGGTTTTAGAAATAGATTATTTTGAAAAATTGCTCAAAACCTATAGCATTTATCCACAAGCATTGGGAGTTGGGGGCTACATTGTGAATGAAACCCAATGGAAGTATGTTGGAGATCATTTTGAACCAAAATTAAGTGAATTTTATTTTGATGGCTGGAAGCGCAAAGACGGAAGCCGTTTTGTACTAAGGAAAAAATCAGGATTAGATAGTGATTGCCCTCCGGGGTATGCTTCGTTGTTTTCTCACGGTCGCAGTGTGGGCTTTTTACCTCCAACTGGGAAGGTGTATAAAGTAGAAATGATTATGGGAGGTGTTTCTTCTTTTAGAAAAGAAGTATTTGATTCCATTCAATTTTCAACTTATTTTGAAGGCTACGGCTTGTATGAAGATGCCGATTTTTGTTTGAGAGTTTCCAAAGTGGGACAATTGTATCTGAATACTGCAGCAAAATTGAGTCATCATCATGCCGATTCTGGCAGACCCAATCAGTACCAATACGGGAAAATGGTTGTGCGTAATGGTTGGTATGTTTGGAGAGTTAAAAACCCAAAACCTGATTTGAAAGACAAATTAAAATGGCATTTGATAACGATACTGTTAACAATTATTAAATTTTCAAATACCTTTACAACTACAAATAAAAAAGCAGCTTTCACCGAATCCATAGGTCGTTTTATAGGTTGGTGGAGTTTGATTTTTAATAAACCGAAGTAAAAAATCCGTTACATCAGTAAAATCCGTGGGCTCTAATAAGAGAAACTTAGTAAATCTTAGGGTGTTTTTGAAAGTATGTTTCATTACAGATAAGCCACAGGACAAACGCACGAGTTATATTTTTGCCACGAAGTACACGAATTAGCACAAATAGTATTGATTCTAAACCCGTTGGGTGAAATTATCAAAAACGTCAATGGTAGTGTTTTTTGCTTAATGAAATGAAGCGAAAGATGTATCGAGAACCGTTTTTCATTCAATATTTTCTTGTTCTCGATACAAATTTTTCGAAAAAGCTGTCGCGTTTTCTGAAAATTCACTCGAACTGACGAAAATTTAATATCCAAAAACAATTTCACCCAACGAGTTGATTCTAAAATAAATTACACAAATTTTTATCTGCCTTTGCCAGATTTGTGGAATATTATAACATCCAAATTAGTGTTATTTCGTGTAATTTGTGGCTACTTTTTTTATTTTTGGAACTGCTGCGTTTGCCCTGAGATAAGCCAAAACTCATAACCATTTTATAACTATATTTGCTAGGCTAGAAAAAGACTAGTAAATAAACTAAGTGGATGAAATTTTTAATTGTTACTCATGTGCCTCACACAGTTGAGCAAAACCAATACTATGGCTATGCTCCTTATGTTCGGGAAATGAACATTTGGATAAAACAGCTCGATGAGTTAATTGTAGTTGCACCATTAGAAAATAAAAAACCAACAGCAATTGATGATTTTTATGAACACAAAACCATTAATTTTAGAAGAGTTTCTCCCTTTAATTTAACTACTTTTAAACACACCGGTTCGTCCATTTTTAAAGTACCTAAAATTCTTTTGCAAATAGTTGTAGCCATGCAACAAGCCGATCACATTCATCTGCGTTGTCCAGGGAACATGGGTTTACTGGCTTGTGTTGCACAAATATTTTTTCCCTTTAAACCCAAAACAGCTAAGTACGCAGGGAATTGGGATCCAAAAGCGAAGCAGCCTTGGACTTATCGGTTACAAAAATGGATTTTGAGTAATACTTTTTTGACTCGGAACATGCAGGTTTTGGTATATGGCAGTTGGGAAAACCAATCCAAAAACATAAAACCATTTTTCACAGCGACTTATTCAGAAGCAGAAAAAGTTCCCATGCAAAAGACGATAAACGCAAGCATAACAATAAAACTAATTTTTGTGGGGAATTTGGTGGAGGGAAAAAATCCAATGTATGCTATTCAACTATTCGAACAATTACGGCTAACAAATGAAAATGTCGTTTTAGATATCTTTGGAGAGGGGATATTGAGAGCCTCTTTAGAAAAGTATATAGAAACTAATCATTTGGAAGCATTTGTAATTTTGCACGGGAATCAAAATCAGCAAGTATTAAAAAAAGCCTATCAAGACAGCCATTTTGTAGTTTTGCCTTCTAAAAGTGAAGGCTGGCCAAAAGCCATTGCCGAGGGCATGTTTTGGGGTTGTGTTCCATTAGTAACTGCCGTTTCCTGCTTACCTGATATGTTAGACCAAGGCAATCGAGGAATTTTGTTACAAATGGATTTAGAAAAAGACGCCACTAGAATCCATAAGTTAATTAATAATTCAGCGGATTTTGAATTGAAAAGTACTGCAGCACTGAATTGGTCGAGAAATTATACTGTAGAATGTTTTGAAACTGAAATTCAAAAATTAGTACAAGTATGAGAATTGTCCAAATCATAGATTCTTTAGATGCAGGTGGAGCGGAGCGAATGGCAGTAAATTATGCCAATGCGCTTGTGGACGAAATTGAATTTTCAGGATTAGTGGCTACGCGTAAAGAGGGAGCTTTAAAAAAACAAATAGGTGAGAAAGTCAACTATTTATTTTTAGATAAGAAGACTAGGTTGGATATTAAAGCCGTTTTGAAACTCCGAAAACACCTTGTTATCAACCAAGTACAAATTATTCAGGCACACAGTTCCTCTTTCTTTTTAGCGGTTTTAGTCAAAGTGACTTTACCGAGTGTTAAAATAATTTGGCACGATCATTACGGAAATAGTAATTTTTTAGAAAAAAGACCAAAATATTTATTGCAAATAGTAAGTTTTTTTTTCAGCGGAATAATTGCTGTTAATGAAAAGCTGAGAACTTGGTCATTAGCAATTTTACATCATAAAAATGGAATTTATTTGTCTAATTTTGCAACAGTTGAAAATGAAGTAATCCCGCATACATATCTAAAAGGGAAGATGGGGAAACGAATTGTATGTTTAGCAAATTTAAGAGTGCAAAAGAGTCATTTTTTATTGCTAGACGTAGCATCAAAACTAAAAGAATCCCATCCAGATTGGAGTTTTCATTTGCTAGGCAAAGATTTTCAGGACAGTTATTCGCAAGAATTAAAAAGGAAACTTAAAAAACAACAATTAGAAAATCATGTTTTTTTATATGATTCTTGTTCGGATGTTTCTGGGGTTCTGTCACAAGTCGAAATTGGAATTTTGACTTCTAATTCAGAGGGTTTACCTGTATCGTTATTAGAATACGGCTTACATAAAATAGCAGTAGTATTAACGGATGTAGGTCAGGTAAGTTCTGTTATTGAGAATAATGAGAATGGTTTTTTAGTGCCGTCAAATAATAGAGATGTATTTTACAATCGATTAGTCGAATTAATTGATAATAAATTGCTACAGGAAAATTTTGCAAAAAAATTGCATCAAAAGGTGGTTACTCATTTTTTGGCGACTTCAATTATAGAAAAATACATTCATTGGATACGAACAACAATTATAAATGAATAAATCTGAAATCAATTATATCAACTTAGCGCTAATTCATGTTGGTGTAGCGCTTACAGTTTTTTATATTCCTTTTTTGTCTAAAATTTACGCCTTATTAATTGTTGTTTTTGGTGTTGCTTATATTATCAACAAGAAAAATAAGAATAACGAAGTCTTGTATGTCTCGGCTTATCTTGTAGGATTTGAGGTTTTTTTGAGAATGACTGGAGGCAATTTGAACAACGAGTATGTCAAAACTGTAGTTTCGATGTTGATGTTGATAGGGTTTGTGTTCAGTGGTTTTTCGAAAAGTAGTATAGTATATTGGGTGTATTTTTTATTCTTACTCCCCGCTGTGCTAATTACGATGAGTAATCAGGATATGAGCCTAGAAATCAAGAAAGCCGTTGTTTTTAATATTTCGGGCCCCGTATGTTTGGGGTTGTGTGCCTTGTATTGTTATAAAAGGCAAGTTACTTTGAGCCAGTTGCAAAACATTCTAGTCTTTTTTGGTTTACCAATAATTACTATTTTAGTTTATTTGATTTTATACAATCCAAGTGTAAAAGACGTAATAACGGGAACCCAATCTAATTTTGCTACCTCAGGAGGCTTTGGTCCTAATCAGGTATCTACCGTTTTAGGATTAGGAATGTTTGTCTTTTTTTGTCAATTGGTTTTCATATCAAAATCAAAAATGATGATGGCCATAAACGGTTTCCTCTTTGTTTTAACCAGCTATCGAGCTATTGTTACCTTTTCCAGAGGAGGAGTAATTACAGGGGTTGTGATGATTGTTTTTCTACTATTAGCCACTTATTTATTTAGTAATTCTTCTGGGAAAAGAAAATTAAAGTGGATAGTTGTCATTAGTGGAGCCTTGGCCTTTGGTATTTGGAGTTACAGTGTGGCACAAACCAGTGGTTTAATTACCAAACGATATGCTAATCAGGATGCTAAAGGACGAGTGAAAGAAGATCGATTGGGTGGGCGCGAATTAGTAATGGGGACTGAATTAGAACTTTTTAAAAAGAATCCTATTATGGGCGTGGGAATAGGTTTAGGAAAAGTTTTTAGAGAACAGCAAATAGGACAGGAAGTAGCATCACACAATGAAATCACGAGATTGTTAGCGGAACACGGTATGTTTGGAATTTTTATTTTATTCATTTTGTTTCTTACACCCGTTATTGTTTTTTTGAATAGCTATCAAAACATTTATTTTTTCTCTTTTTATGTATTTTGGCTATTGACCATCAATCACGCTGCTATGCGAATTGCAGCACCCGCTTTTGTCTATGCTTTGACCTTATTAAACGTAAGAATCAATCCTGTTGAAAGAGTAAATAAGTAGTTGAAAATCTTATTTTTTGTGTTTAAAATGGTATTTAAACTGTGTTTTTTGTTCTTGTAAGAATATGTTTAGTATTTATAAATAGTTTGTAATCTTGTGCCAAATTATCTCTTAAAGCGTTTTTTAATTGACTTTTTTACAGATAAAAAGTATCTTGCTAACAAAAAATTGAATGCCTAAAAACAAAATTCATTTTGAGATTTCCGAAAGGAAAATGATTTTGCATCTTATAGATGTTTTTTGTGTTGTTACGTCTTTATATACTGTAGGAACTTTTTTTGATTTGGAGTATTTGAAATCTTCGGTATCTAATTTCACTTATTTAATAGTGCTGTTGTTTTATCTAAAAGTGATTGGAACTATTTTTGAACTTTACAATCTTCAAATTTCAAGTAATGAATTTTTAGTGACAAGAAGTTGTATTCTTACTGTAATAACAACGGTTTTAGCATATTTCTTGACGCCCATTTATGCACCACAATTACCTCCAAATCGGCTTCAAATTTTTACTTTTTTAGTTGTAGTTTTCTTTTCATTGGTTTTATGGAGAGTGTTTTATGTGCGTTTTCTGGCATCCAACCGTTTTCATCAAAATGCTTTATTAGTTTGTGAGGAGGAACAATTAGGGGAACTTATTTCGGGCTTAGCTAATATAGATCCTCATTATAAAATTATAGCTTATGTGAATGATTCTAAACAGGAAATAGTTCAGAATTTATTCTATTCTAACATAGAGCGTGTGTCTTCTGTGGATTTAGTGAATTACGTTAAGGAAAAACACATTACAGAAATTGTTGTAGCCTCTCAAAAAACTAAAAGTATTACTTCCGAATTGTACCAACAATTATTGAAATTACTAGAATCAGGAAAGGTAATTAGGGAATATTCACAGGTATATGAAGCCAAAACGCAGCGTATCCCAGTGCAATATGTGGCACGTGATTTTTATCGTTTTTTTCCCTTTAGTCGAAGCAATCAAAATCGTTTGTATTTATTTATTGTAAGAATCTTAGAGGTTTTGCTTTCGATAATTGGTTTGTTGTTTACACTACTATTAATTCCAATTATTTTTTTAGGAAATAGCATTGCTAATAAGGGAAGTTTATTCTATACTCAGGAACGTGTGGGTAAAGATGGTGTAGTATTTAAGATTTTGAAATTCCGTACCATGATCGAAAATGCCGAACTGGAAAACGCCGTTTTTGCTAAGGCTAAGGACAATAGAGTTACCGCTTTTGGAAAATTCATGAGAAAAACAAGATTGGACGAATTCCCGCAATTTATGAATATTTTGAAAGGCGAAATGGCAGTAATTGGACCTCGACCGGAAAGACCTTTTTTTGTAAAAGAAATTGCCGAAAGAATGCCTTTTTACGAAACAAGACATATTATAAAGCCAGGGCTTACAGGTTGGGCACAGGTTAATTATAGCTACGGAGAATCTATCGAAGAGAGTTTAATAAAACTACAATACGACTTATATTATATCAAACACAGAAGTTTTTACCTTGATTTTAGTATTACCTTAAAAACCATAATGACTATTTTGTTTTATAGAGGGCAATAAAGTTCTAAATAATTATTGGTATCGCTTTCTTGTTTTTTAACATTAATTGTATCAAGAAATAGGCAGACGTTACTACTAAAGGCAATACAATAAATAAGTGTGCTTTATTGATTAATACCACCACATATATTAAAAGGCTAAAAAGATTAAAAACAGATAGTTTATAAATCCAGGAGCTATTTTTAATCCCATAAAAGAAGCAAAGTACTAACAATGTAGGATTGAATAAAAGCACATTGTAATTGTTGGCTAATTCCAAATGATTGGAATAAAATCCCATAAAAAGAAAGAATACACCAAGAATTCCCATCAATAAAAAATAAAAATAATGGATTTCTTTTTTATTCCAAATTGCCAGTAAAGCTAGAATAATCAAATACGAATACATATTGTTCCACCATGAGCTAGTAATGGATGGTTTGTAATGAAGCAAGTTAACGTTTTCTGGAGCTAAAGCTTGATTTTTATATTGTGTAACGGCTAAACTTTTCTGCAATTCTAAGGGTAAAAATAGCTTTGTCCCTTTAGCATCTACTTTAGTTCCAAAAATAATACTGGTGCCTAATTTTTCATAAAAATGATTGTCGAAATAAGGAAATAAAATACTTCTGTAAGTCAGTTCAGTATCCGTTTTTTTAGTAATCACCTTAGTTCCTAATGTTTTGTTGATGATGTCTACTACCATCGAAGTACAGTTTTTGTCAATAAATTTATAGGTATAATGACTGTCGCCTGAAGCTAATGAAGTATTTAGATTTTCGAAAAGTTGTTGTTTTAATCCAAGAGGAATATTCAGTTTTTGTTCATCAACAGAACGATTTTCATACGTATATTGGTTGATGAAATCAGTATAAGAATGCACTACGGCAAAATATTCTAAGTCTCCTTTGGCAAATTTTGGAACAAAATTAGGAGTATTAAAATCAAAAGCACCATAATTGTAAACGGCATCTACAAAATTAGCGTTGTCTTTAATTCGAATAGCAGTATGTCCAAAAAGCGAATACGATTCGTTTCCAACGCCACAGGTAATTACGCTTACCGTAGCATCTTTAGATAATTGAATGTTCTGCGACCAAAAAGTACTGAAAACACTAAGAAAGAATAACAGAAATACCGTTTTTTTAGAAAGGAAAATAGGTGCCATAATAAGTGTCTTTGCTAATTTTTTTCAAAAGTATCATTTTTTAGCGAGCTTATTTCTTTCTTGTTTTAAATAAATAGTCAATAAAACAATCTGTTGAAAATTGATGTGGAAGAAAAAAGAACTAATTTGAAATTACAAACGGGATTGTATTAAATTTGTAGCTATTCTTAAAAGCAAATCGAAAATGAATATTAAAAAACACATCCCAAACAGCATTACGTTACTCAATCTTTTTTGCGGTTGTATTGCCATGGTTTTTGTAAGCGAGCAAAATTTTGAAATGGCTTTTTTCTTTGTGTTTTTAGGTATTTTCTTTGACTTTTTTGATGGTTTTTTTGCTCGTTTATTTAAAGTTACAGGCGAGTTAGGTTTACAATTGGATTCCTTGGCCGATATGGTTACTAGTGGCGTAGTCCCGGGTTATGTAATGTATTTTTTGTTATTGAATGGTCAGCAAGATATTTCAAACAGTCCATACATTCCCTTTTTAGGTTTCATTATTACGCTAGGTTCTTGTTACCGTTTGGCATTTTTTAATATTGATACACGTCAAACCGAGTCGTTTATTGGTTTGCCAACACCAGCTAATTCTTTGTTTATATTGAGTTTGCCATTGGTAATAAGCTATTCGGACTCTTTCTTTATTTTAGAATTGTTAACTAGTCAGTGGGTTTTGTTGCTTATTACGGCTTTTAGTGCTTATATTTTAAATGCCGAGATTCCTCTTTTTTCATTAAAAATCAAGAAATTCACTTTTAAAGATAATTCACTGCAAATTATTTTCTTAACGCTTTCGGTTTTGTTATTGGTGTTTTTTCACTATGCGGGAGTTCCAATGGTTATTATTGGTTATGTGTTATTATCCGTTTTGAATAATAGGTTTTCTTTAGATGGCAAAGCAAAATAATCGACGCCGCACTACAACGTCCAGAAAACCAAAGAAGAAGTCTTCTTCGGTTGTCATGAAAAAGACAATTCGAATTGTGGCTGTTGTTTTTTTGGTATCCCTTTTTCTGGGAATTGTTTATCATTATAAAGAGGGTTTGGCTTATTATTTTAGTTTTAAAACCGATAAGGTTTTAGACAAAGAAGCAAGAGATAAAAGACTTTCTGTTGTGCGTAATTATCAGGTTTTAGAAAAAAATGATGATAAAGCCATCGGGATTGATGTTTCTGAATATCAAGGAGAAATTGATTGGGATGATGTAGAAACTTTGGATAACAATTATAGCTTGTCGTTTGTTTTTATTCGTGCTACAGTAGGAAACGATCGATTAGACAAACGATTTGAAGAAAATTGGCTCCAGGCCAAAGAAAAAAATATCATTCGAGGAGCCTATCATTATTATCGCCCGAATGAAAATTCGATAGAGCAAGCGGAGCTTTTTATAAAAACAGTTCGTTTACAACAAGGCGATTTGCCACCAGTGCTTGATATTGAGAAATTGCCCGAAAATCAATCTGTAGCGCGATTAAAAATTGGACTCAGACGTTGGTTAACCAAAGTAGAGGAACATTATCAAGTAAAACCGATAATTTACACGGGAGAACGTTATTATGATGATTTCCTGAAAGAAGAATTCTCCGATTATTTATTTTGGATTGCCAATTATAATTTTTATCGGGAAAAACTGGATGAAGATTGGCTCTTTTGGCAATTTACTGAAAAAGCCACTGTTTCAGGAATTAAAGGCAATGTTGATGTCAATATTTTTAATGGCGATTTGCAGCAATTGCAATTTATTACTAAAGAATAGGAGTGTTCAGTGTTCAGTTTTTAGTATTCAGTCAACACAATAAATTGATCACTCAAGAACTGATCACTGAACACTTTCCTAAAACTCCAGTTTCTTTTTTCTTAATTCGAAATTTTGTCCTAAATATACTCTACGTACCATTTCGTCTTCTACAAGTTCTTCGGGTTTTCCAGCTTTTAGAATTCCACCTTCAAACATTAGGTAGGTTTTGTCGGTAATTGCTAATGTTTCCTGAACGTTGTGATCCGTAATTAAAATTCCGATGTTTTTATTTTTTAATTGGGCTACAATTCTTTGAATATCTTCAACAGCCACTGGATCTACTCCGGCAAAAGGTTCATCAAGTAAGATAAATTTTGGATCTGTAGCCAAACAACGTGCAATTTCGGTACGACGGCGTTCTCCTCCAGAGAGTAAATCGCCACGGTTGGTTCGAATGTGTTCCAAGCTAAATTCGGCAATCAAGCTTTCCATTTTTGCAATTTGGGCTTCTTTTGAAAGCGTTGTTAGTTGCAAAACGCTCAAAATATTATCTTCGATACTTAATTTTCTAAAAACAGAAGCTTCCTGAGCCAGATAACCAATGCCTTGCTGTGCTCTTTTGTACATTGGGAAATGAGTAATATCTATATCATCAAGGTAGATATTTCCAGCATTTGGTTTCACAAGTCCCACAATCATATAAAAAGAAGTTGTTTTTCCAGCCCCATTTGGACCTAATAGCCCAACGATTTCTCCTTGATTTACTTCTACCGAAATGCCTTTTACTACACTTCTTCCTTTATACGTTTTTACTAAATTATCAGCTCTTAAAATCATCTTCAGTTGGTTTGCTTGAATATCTGTTCATTAGATTGTCCGACAAATAAACGAATAAGCAAACAAACAAATAGCCATATTAACAATTTATTATTTTTTTAGTTCCAGTGTTTTTTCTTTTTTCATCACTAAAACAGAAAGAAAGATACTAGCTTCATAAATTAAAAGCATCGGAATGGCAACAATAGTTTGGCTCACCACGTCAGGAGGAGTTACAATTGCTGCAACAATTAACACAATTACAATGGC
Organism: Flavobacterium zubiriense; assembly: GCF_041729725.1. NCBI lineage: Bacteria > Pseudomonadati > Bacteroidota > Flavobacteriia > Flavobacteriales > Flavobacteriaceae > Flavobacterium > Flavobacterium zubiriense. The sequence continues at coordinate 294,320 of NZ_JBCFQL010000001.1, forward strand.
GTACTTGCGGTATTTTCTTAAAAAGTCAGGGGTTACCAATCCTAATTTGGTTAAGAAATAAATGATTATTGGCAATTCGAAAAACAATCCACTCGCAATTACTGAGGTTTTTACCATTCCAATATAGGAATCTAAGGTAAATTGATTGAGTACAGTATCACTGACCGTAAAAGTGGCGACAAAATTCACCGACATAGGAATAACTACGAAGTAACCGAAAATAACTCCTAAAAAGAATAATAAGGAAGAAGAAAAGATAAATACTTTAGCATTCTTTTTTTCATTTTTATATAAGGCTGGACTGATGAATTTCCATACTTCCCATAAAATATAAGGAAAACTGAGTATAAATCCAAACAGCATACAAATCCAGATAAACACATTTACCTGTCCTTCCATTTGTGTATTTTGGATAATAAAAGGCATTTCGGTAACACAGATACTGTCTGCAAAACCTAGAGTATGCGATAGTTCACAAAAATAGACATAGGTAAAAAAAGTAGGTCGGGTAGGGCCAAAAATTATGGTGTCAAATAAATAATCACTAATAAAATAAGTTGCAATAGCCATTATAACTACAGCAATTGTACTCCGAACCAATAACCATCTCAAATCCTCAAGATGATCTAGAAACGACATTTCGTTTATGTTTTTTTTTGCCATTATAGAATTCCTTCTTTTAGTATGTCATGTAAATGTAAAACCCCTTTGTATTGACCATTATCAATAACGATAAGTTGCGTGATAGAGTGATTTTCTAAAATTTGTAACGCGTCAATTGCCATGGTGCTCGATGAGGTAGATTTAGGGTTTTTGGTCATAATGTCTTTGGCAGTTAAATCGGTAAAAGTATCCCTGTCATTTAACATTCTACGAATATCTCCATCGGTAATAATTCCTACCACTTCATTATTTTCTATTACTGCCGTTACACCCAGTCTTTTTTCAGATATTTCAAAAATAACTTTCTTAACAGGAGTATCTGGACTTACTATTGGTTTTTGACTGTGTTCAATCATGTCTTTCACCTTGAGTAAAAGTTTTTTGCCTAAAGCACCTCCAGGATGGTATTTGGCAAAATCTTCTGCTTTAAAATCACGCATTTCCATTAGGCAAATTGCCAGTGCGTCTCCCATTACTAATTGGGCAGTTGTACTATTTGTAGGAGCTAAATTGATAGGACAAGCTTCAGCGTCTACAGTAGTGTTCAAAACATAATCGGAACCTTTGGCTAAAAAAGAACTACTGTTTCCGCTAATTCCTATTAGTAGATTTCCATCTCTTTTTAATAAAGGAATAAGAGCTTTAATTTCAGGACTATTTCCGCTTTTAGAAATGCAAATAATAACATCGCCTTTTTGGATCATCCCTAAGTCGCCATGAATGGCTTCGGCAGCATGAAGGAACATAGAAGGTGTCCCTGTCGAATTGAAAGTAGCTACCATTTTTTGACCAATAATTGCGCTTTTTCCAATCCCAGTAACTACTAATCGCCCTTTTGATTGAAAGATAATTTCTACAGCTTTTGAGAAGTTATCATCGAGGTAGTCAATTAGTTTTACAATAGCTTCACTTTCAGATAATATGGTTTTTTTGGCAATGGCCAATATATTTTCTTTGGATATCAAAACAGAATGTTTAAAATTTGTGTGTGTAAAAGAAATTTGTATCTTTATGTGATGCAAATTTATACAAAATACCAGATAATAAAGAATGAATTCAAACGAAATTGATATCCATAAAGAATTAAAGAAATATTTTGGCTTTAGTCAATTTAAGGGATTACAAGAGCAAGTGATTACAAGCTTAATGAATAAGCAAGATACATTTGTTATAATGCCTACAGGTGGAGGGAAATCCTTGTGTTATCAATTACCTGCTTTAATTCAAGAAGGAACTGCAGTAGTAGTTTCTCCATTAATAGCTTTAATGAAAAATCAAGTTGATGCAATACGAAGTTTGTCTTCAGAAAATGGCATTGCCCATGTTTTAAATTCTTCACTTACTAAAGCCGAGACCGCTCAGGTTAAAAAAGATATCACATCTGGATTAACAAAGTTACTGTATGTAGCTCCCGAATCATTAACGAAAGAAGAAAATGTTAATTTCTTGAAAAGCGTAACCGTTTCTTTTGTAGCCATTGATGAGGCACATTGCATATCTGAATGGGGTCATGATTTTAGACCAGAATACAGAAACCTTAAAAGTATTATCAAACAATTAGGCAATGTTCCTGTAATAGGACTAACTGCAACAGCCACTCCAAAAGTACAAGAAGATATTCTTAAAAATTTGGACATGTCGGATGCGGTTACTTTTAAAGCTTCATTTAACAGGCCTAATTTGTATTATGAAGTACGAACAAAAACTAAAAATATTGAATCGGATATCATTCGATTTATTAAACAACATAAAGGAAAATCAGGAATTATTTATTGCCTAAGCCGAAAAAAAGTGGAAGCCGTTGCCGAAGTTTTACAAGTCAACGGAATTAGCGCTGTTCCGTATCACGCTGGATTAGATGCTAAAACCCGAGCCAAACATCAAGATATGTTTTTGATGGAAGATGTAGAAGTCGTGGTTGCAACTATCGCTTTCGGAATGGGAATTGATAAACCAGATGTACGTTTTGTTATTCACCATGATATTCCAAAATCGCTAGAGAGTTATTATCAGGAAACGGGTCGTGCGGGTCGTGATGGTGGCGAAGGTCATTGTTTGGCCTATTACTCTTATAAAGATGTAGAGAAATTAGAGAAATTCATGTCTGGAAAACCAGTAGCCGAGCAGGAAATTGGTTTTGCTTTGTTGCAAGAAGTGGTGGCTTATGCTGAAACTTCGATGTCCAGAAGGAAATTTTTACTGCATTATTTTGGTGAAGAATTCGATAGTGGAACCGGAGAAGGTGCGGATATGGATGACAATGTTAGAAATCCAAAAACAAAGGTCGAAGCTAAAAACGAAGTTGTTCAGTTACTAGAAGTCGTTCGGGATACCAAACATTTATACAAATCTAAAGAAATTGTTTTTACGTTGATAGGACGTATAAATGCTGTAATAAAAGCGCATCGTACTGATTCGCAGTCGTTTTTTGGATGTGGTTCAAAACATGATGAAAAATACTGGATGGCATTGCTGAGACAGGTTTTAGTTGAAGGATGTTTGTCAAAAGATATTGAGACTTACGGCATTGTAAAAATCACCCAAAAAGGCTTGGATTTTATTGCTAATCCAAGTTCGTTTATGATGTCTGAAGATCATGAGTATGGCGTTGCAGAAGACGAAGCAATTGTAACTGCTGCAAAATCTTCGGGTACTGCAGATGAAGTTTTGATGGAAATGTTACGTGATTTGCGTAAAAAAGTAGCAAAAAAACTAGGTGTACCTCCTTTTGTGGTTTTTCAAGAACCTTCGTTAGAAGATATGGCGTTAAAATACCCAATTTCTCAAGCGGAATTGATTAATATTCATGGGGTAGGCGAAGGAAAAGCTAAGAAATACGGTGGCGAATTTATCGCTTTAATCAACAGATATGTTGAGGATAATGATATTATTAGACCCGATGATTTGGTGGTTAAATCTACAGGAACCAATTCGGTGAATAAATTGTATATCATTCAAAATATTGATAGAAAATTATCTTTGGATGATATTGCTAAGGCAAAAGGATTGACAATGGATGCTTTGATTAAAGAAATGGAGCAAATTGTATATGCTGGAACCAAATTGAATATCAAATATTGGATTGATGATATGCTAGATGAAGATCAGCAAGAAGAAATCCATGATTATTTTATGGAATCTAAAACTGATAAAATAGAAGAAGCTTTAAGAGAATTTGAAGGCGATTATGATATCGACGAATTGCGTTTAATGCGCATCAAATTTATAAGTGAAGTAGCGAATTAAAAATAAAGTAATCAGTGGTCAGTTTTTCAGTAATCAATCATAATACTGAGATAACTGACCACTAAAAACTGGTTACTGCTCACTAAAAATTTCCCCACGGTGCGGTTTCAAAGCATCACGTACCTGAATCATATTTTCATCGGTAACTACCATAAAGGCTATGGCTTGCATTTCGCCTTGTACTTCAAATCCGGTGATGTTAATTGGGAATTTTTCAATAGCAATATATTCTTTTAGATGAATTTCGTGATGTTCAGCTGTTTTTGCAGCTGTAGGTCCGCGGAAATCCCAAATCAATTTTATTTTTCTCATGGAAGCTGTTTTGAGTTACAAATGTATAAAATTTTGCCTAAAAAGTATATATTGTATATATTTGCATAAAATAAATTGTCATGAGAAAATTAATTGACATTGATCAAACTACGCTTACGAAATTAAAGTTTATTTCTGTTTTCGAAAATGCAAGCGTAAAGTCGTTGATAGAAACTGCAGTGCAATCTTTTATTAAAAACAAAGAGTTAGAGCGTTTTAATAATTTGACTGATGAGGAAAAAGAAGATTTGGGGATGCTTTTGCTAATGCAGGAAGCTGATATAGAAGATACTGTTTCTAGAGATGAAATAATGAAAGCGTTACAGTAATGGAAGTGGTTTTTGCTAGATTGTTTTTAAAAGATCTTCAAAATATTTCTGATAAAAAATTAAAATCTGAAGTTGTTCAAGCTATTGAAGAATTTGAATCAGCCCAAAGTTTGTTGGAGCTATCAAATATAAAAAAAATGCGTGGCTACTCAGAAGCTTATAGATTAAGAATTGGTAAGTACAGACTGAGTTTCTATTGTGACGGACTTACGGTCAAATTAGCAAGATTTGTAAAAAGAGAAACTATCTATAAACTATTTCCTTAAATCGCACTACTATTTTAAAATTCGAATATAACATTCGAACAATTCACAAAAAAATGCCACAAGAACTACTCATACAAGTAGCGACAGAAATAGCTGCAAACGAATTGTTGCTTAACGATTATTTGTCTAAACAGATAAAAGTTGCTCCCGAAGAAATCCAGCATGTTAGTATTTTAAAACGTTCGATTGATGCGCGCCAAAAAGCGATAAAAATCAATTTGAAAGTGCTTATTTATTTAAAGGGAGAAGCTTTTCAGGAAAATTTATTGGAACTTCCTAATTATCCAAATGTACAAAATGCTCAGGAAGTACTTGTAGTAGGGGCTGGTCCTGCGGGACTTTTTGCAGCTTTGCAGCTGATAGAATTGGGTTTAAAACCAATTGTTGTCGAACGTGGAAAAGACGTTCGTGGTCGTCGTCGAGATTTGAAATCCATCAATCGAGATCATATTGTTGACGAAGATTCCAATTATTGTTTTGGTGAAGGAGGAGCTGGTACCTATTCTGATGGAAAATTATACACGCGTTCTAAGAAAAGAGGCGATGTCAATCGGATTTTAGAATTATTGGTCGCTTTTGGTGCTACTCCAGATATTTTGATAGAGGCACATCCGCACATTGGAACTAATAAATTGCCAAAGATTATCGAAGATATCCGAGAGAAAATAAAGGAATGTGGTGGTCAGGTTTTGTTTGAAACCAGAGTGATGGATATTTTGGTCAAGAATAATGAAGTTGAAGGAATTGTAACTCAAAATGGAGATCGAATTTTGGCTAACAAATTGATTTTGGCTACGGGACATTCGGCGAGAGATATTTTCGAATTGTTAGACCGAAAAAAAATATTTATAGAAGCAAAACCTTTTGCTTTAGGCGTAAGAGCCGAACATCCGCAATCCTTAATTGACAGTATTCAGTATAGTTGTGATTATCGTGGCGAATTATTGCCGCCAGCACCATATAGTATTGTAAAGCAGGTGGGTGGAAGAGGAATGTATTCTTTTTGTATGTGTCCCGGAGGTGTAATTGCTCCTTGCGCTACAAGTCCTGGAGAAGTAGTTACGAATGGTTGGTCTCCATCTAAAAGAGATCAGGCAACCGCCAATTCAGGAATTGTAATCGAATTGAAATTAGAAGATTTTAAACCTTTTGCAAAGTTTGGAGCTTTGGCAGGAATGGAATTCCAAAAAAGTATCGAACAAAAATCTTGGCATTTGGCAGGGCAAACTCAAAAAGTGCCTGCTCAAAAAATGATTGATTTTACACAATCTAAAGTTTCGAAAGAAATACCAAAAACATCTTATGTTCCTGGAACAACTTCGGTTGAATTAGGGCAAGTTTTCCCTGGATTTTTAACTCAAATATTACGTGAAGGTTTTACAGAATTCGGAAAATCGATGCGAGGCTATATGACTAACGAAGCCGTTCTTCACGCACCTGAATCCAGAACATCATCGCCAGTACGAATTCCTAGAGGTGGAATTACATTAGAGCATTTGCAAATAAAAGGTTTGTATCCTTGCGGTGAAGGAGCAGGTTATGCAGGTGGAATTATTTCTGCAGCGATTGATGGAGAAAAATGTGCTTTGATGATTGGCGAAACCTTAAATAAAAAACCTCGAATTATAAGCTAATTCGAGGTTTGAATACTTTTTTCACACGAATTCCACTAATGTACACCAATGGATTTGTTTTAATTCCACGAATTTGCTAAATGCAGATGAAGTTCGTGCAATTTGTGTCTGTTACTTCTTTTTTAAACGGTCTTTAAAAACCTTTTCAAATTTTTCAAGTTTGGGTTGGATTACCATTCTGCAATACGGTTTGTTTTTGTTGTATTCGTAGTAATCCTGATGAGAATCATCGGCTTCATAAAAAATTTTAAAAGGATCTACTTTGGTGACAATTGGATTGTTGTAAACCTTATTTGCATTCAAATTGTTGATGATATCTTGCGCTGTTTTTCTTTGTTCTTCATTTCTATAAAAAATCACCGAACGGTATTGTGTACCAACATCAGCACCCTGACGATTCAATGTTGTTGGGTCGTGAACGGTGAAAAAGACTTTTAGAATTTCATCTAAATTAGTGGCTTTTTTATCGAAAGTGATTTGGACTACTTCCGCATGCGCTGTTTTTCCAGTACAAACGGCTTCGTAGCTCGGATTGGCTACTTTTCCTCCCGAAAATCCGGAAACTACTGTTTTTACTCCAACTAAATTTTCAAAAACGGCTTCAATACACCAATAACAACCGCCTCCAAGAGTGATTGTTTCTAAGTTGGAAGCACTTTTTTTAGAATTATTTTGTCCCATCATGCTTAATGATAGGAAGAGAACAATTAGGAATGACTTTTTCATATATGTAAAATTTATTTGTCATAGGTCATATATGTTATCGCCTTTTTATTTATTGGTGTTTGCTTACGCAAACTTGTTATTAATGGCGATTTCATAATGTTAATTTTTGAATAGTATTATTTACTATCCGGAATAAAATCTAGAGCAATGGAATTCATACAATATCTTTTTCCTGTTGGAGGTGGGCCATCGTCAAAAAGATGACCTAAGTGACCGTCACATCTACCGCACAGAGCTTCTATGCGTTCCATGTTATAAGAGAAATCATTTTTGTAAACTACACTTTTTTTGTTCTCTTGTTCAAAAAAACTGGGCCACCCACAGCTACTGGAAAATTTAGCAGTAGAACGAAACAATAAATTGCCACAGGAAGCGCAGTAGTATGTTCCTTTTTGGTCAGTATTCCAATATTTTCCCGTAAATGCGATTTCTGTCTCGGCTTTTCGCATTACCAGATAAACGTCTTCAGGAAGTACTTTTTTCCACTGAGCTTCGCTAAGTTTTAGTTTTGTGGTATCGGTATTAGAATAATAAGGATTTCCGGGTTTATTAATCGTATTGTTGGAAGGTGTTTTTTTGATATCTAAAGATTGCTTGTTTTGTCCGCAAGCTGATAGCATAAACAAAGGCAATAAGAAGAGTATATTGACAAAAGAGTTATTTTTCATTGTTAGTTTTTTACAAATTTTATAATTGGATTCTACTAAGTAATCTTTTGATCAACACAAAGATAGTGGTCAAATCAAGCTAGTACAATAATTTAGTTTACAATTTAACAGCTATTTATGTGTTGTTTGATAAATGTATTTACGGTATTTATATGTTTTTGGTTTTGTGAAACAATTTGATAAGGTAGTAATAACATGAAAATTGGAGTCTTTTTGTAACCGTGACTACTTTATAGTTTATAATTAGAAAGAGAACGTTAAAGCGTTATGGTTTCCTTATCTTTTTTGTATTTTTGTCTAGCTATAAAAAAATATGATAGAAGAAAACGTAATACTAGTTAATGAAAATGATGAGCAAATAGGTTTGATGCCTAAGTTAGAAGCTCATGAAAAAGCGGTATTACACCGCGCCTTTTCGGTTTTTATTTTGAATGACAAAAACCAACTGATGTTGCAACAGCGGGCACATCATAAATACCATTCACCACTGTTGTGGACTAATACTTGCTGCAGTCATCAACGTGAAGGTGAAACCAACATCCAGGCAGGAAATAGGCGTTTGATGGAAGAAATGGGATTTCAAACCCAATTAAAAGAGCTGTTTCATTTTATTTATAAAGCACCATTTGATAATGGATTGACAGAGCATGAATTGGATCACGTAATGATTGGTTATTTTAATGAGAATCCTCTAATTAATCCTGAAGAAGTTGCCTCTTGGAAATGGATGGGAATTGAAGCGGTAAAAGAAGATATTATCACAAATCCAGATCATTACACGGTTTGGTTTAAGATTATTTTTGATGAATTTGATCATTATTTAGAAGCGCATAAACTTTAAGAAAAGCTATTTTTTTGAATTAAAAATTGGATTATGAGAGTAACAATAAGTAGGAAAGCACATTTTAATGCTGCCCATCGTTTGTATCGTAAAGATTGGACTTTTGAAAAAAACGATGCTGTTTTTGGGAAATGCAATAATCCCAATTTTCATGGTCATAATTATGAATTAATTGTAAGTGTAACTGGAGCAATCGATCCTGAAACGGGTTATGTGATTGATGTTAAAATTTTAGCTGATGTTATTAAGGAAGAAGTAGAAGACGCTTTTGATCATAAAAACTTGAATTTGGATGTAGCTGAATTTAAAGATTTGAATCCAACTGCCGAGAATATTGTAGTGGTAATCTGGAACAAAGTCAGAAAACGTATTGAATCTAAATTTGATTTAGAAGTAGTGCTATATGAAACGCCTCGTAATTTTGTAACATACAAAGGAGAATAATGAAATTAAAAGTAGGAGATGTAATTCCAAAATTTACAGCCAAAGACGCCTCTGGAAATCTTTTTGAGAGTGTTTCTATAATTGGTAAAAAAGCCGCAATTATTTATTTTTATCCTAAAGATGATACTTCTCAATGTACCGTACAAGCTTGTGGCTTCCGGGATAACTATGATGATTTTTTAAAATTAGGTGTAGAGGTTATTGGAATCAGTTCAGATGATGTTGATTCGCATCAAGAATTTGCCAAAAAATACAATTTACCTTTTATCTTGTTATCGGATCCTGATAAGGCTCTTCGAAATCTTTTTGGTGTGCCATCAAAAATATTTGGTTTGCTTCCAGGAAGAGTTACTTATTTTGTAGATAAACAGGGTATGATTCAAATGGTATTTGATAGTCTGTTAGGAATGAAACATGTCTCAAAAATGATTGAAAAATTGATTAAATAATCTATGAAATTGGATAATTAATACTTGTTTCAGCAAATTGCTAGGGTTACATTTGTCTAAAAAAAAGTAAAAAATAAAAATGATGAAAAATATATATCCATTACAGTTTACGCCTATTTTGAAAGAAAGAATATGGGGTGGCGAAAAATTAAAAACAGTTTTAGGAAAGTCTATTGAATCTTCTACAACAGGAGAAAGCTGGGAATTGTCTACTGTTGATGGAGACGTGAGTGTAGTTGCTAATGGAGAATTACAAGGACGTTCTTTAATGGAAATTATTGATGATGCACCAAACGAAATATTAGGAACGGCAGTTTATGAGAAATTCGGAAAGCAATTTCCGTTGCTTTTTAAATATTTAGATGCTCGGGAAGATTTGTCTATTCAAGTGCATCCAAATGATGCTTTGGCTAAGGAACGCCATAATTCATTTGGAAAAACAGAAATGTGGTACATTATGCAAGCCGATACTGATGCTCGAATTATTGTGGGTTTCAAAGAAAAATCAAATGCTAATGAGTATGTTGAGAATCTAAAAAACAAAAGCTTACTTTCTATTCTTGATGATGTAAAGGTAAAATCAGGTGATGTGTTTTTTCTGGAAACAGGAACGGTTCATGCCATTGGAGCTGGTTTGGTAGTTGCCGAAATTCAGCAAACATCGGATATTACGTATCGCATTTATGATTTTGACAGGGTGGATGCTCAGGGTAATGGGAGAGAATTACATGTAGATTTGGCTTTGGATGCAATTAATTATGACAAAGTTGATACTTATAAAGAGTATACTAAGGAAGTAAATCAATCCAACAGTGTTGTGGATTGTCCTTATTTTACAACTAATTTCGTGCCTTTGGATGGTCAAGTAAGTATTAATAAAAATGGAGAATCGTTTACGGTTTACATGTGTATTGAAGGAGATTTTGAGTTAGAATATAATAGCGAAAAATACAATTATAAAAAAGGCGATACAGTATTAATTCCAGCAGCAATCAATTCTTTTGTTTTGAATGGAAAAGCTTCTATTTTAGAAATTTACATTTCATAGTAGCTAATAGAAAGTTTATGTGTACTTTTGCAGACGCAAATTAAAATTAAATAAAAATGGCAAACGTTAAGAATTTAAAGAAAGACATCAATTACGTTTTAGGAGATATTATTGAAGCAGTTTACTTGTTTGAAATTTCTACAACAGGAAAACCAACAGACGAAACAAATGCATTAATCGACGAAGCAATTGCTGCTTTTGACACATTAATCGTAAAAGTAAACGCTAAAAATGTTGAAAACAAGAAAGCACATTTCAAACAGATAAATGTAGAATTGGAACAAACTGCTAATCAATTGATTGCTAAAATCAACAATTTGCAGTAAAAAAAAGGGTGAAAAAAGTTTGAAATTATTTTGGAATAACAAAATACAGACTTATATTTGCACCCGTAATGAGTCGCCAGCGTAGCTCAGTTGGCTAGAGCAGCTGATTTGTAATCAGCAGGTCGTGGGTTCGAGTCCCTCCGCCGGCTCCAAAAAACCATCTATTTCATTTAGGTGGTTTTTTATTTGAGTTGACAATTCATTACAAATTATATTGAGTCGCCAGCGTAGCTCAGTTGGCTAGAGCAGCTGATTTGTAATCAGCAGGTCGTGGGTTCGAGTCCCTCCGCCGGCTCAAAAAGAAACCATCTAATTTTTATTAGGTGGTTTTTTGTTTTTATGCGGATTTTCGAATGAATTCCGAAATTGGGATCAACACAAAAAGGGAATCAGGGATCAACAAAAAAACCTGTGGAGTTAGAAAAAAATTACCGCAGAGAGCGCTAAGTTTTTTACCCTTAGCTTTTATAAAAAGGCAAAAGTTCGCAAAGCTTTCTATTGATTTAGCTTTGCGAACTTTGTGCTTTTAGAAGCATTCTTAGTTAAAAATCTTTGCGTTCTCTGCGGTAAAAAAAAATTAGAGCGTATCGGTTTTATGTTTCTCCATAACATTTAGCGTTGATCCCTTTTTAAAATTTAAAATTTAACAGAATGAAAAATGCCGTCTAAGTTTAGTTAGACGGCATTTTATTATGATCAAAAAAGAGTATTATATTTTGATGGGCTTCTCTGCTGTAAATATAAAATAGAATCCGATAAGTATAAATGGGATACTCAACCATTGACCTGTAGAAAGCAATCCTAAGGCGTTTTCAAAACCGCCTTGACTTTCTTTAACTGCTTCGACTACCATGCGTACGGAGAATAATAGCACGAGGAAAAGTCCAAATAAGAAACCTGCTTTTTTTCTAGCTTCGGTTTTCCAATACAAGAAAAATAAGACAGCAAAAACAAAAACATAGCAAACAGCCTCGTATAATTGTGCTGGATGTTTAACAGGAACTTGTCCTAGTAAATCAGCAAATTTTGGATCTGTTGCAATAGCAGTATAAGCTTCTTTAGGATTTGAAATTTGTGTTGCATTTACAGCATCTGATTTGCTGTAATAATCGTGAAGAAATTTTATTCCAAATGGAGAGTTAGTTTCTTTTCCAACAATTTCTGAATTGAAAAAATTACCCAATCTCACAAAAATAGCTCCGCTCGCTACAGCAATTACTACGCGGTCTAAAATCCAAAGTAAGGGTCTTTTTAGGATTTTTTTACTGTAATAATACATTGCAACTATAATCGATATTGCAGCACCATGACTTGCTAATCCCTGAAAACCTGTAAATTCAAATTTAGGGCTAAATCTAAATGGTAGGAAAATTTCAAGTAAATGATTTCTAAAATATTCCCAATCGTAAAAGAGAACATGTCCTAGTCTGGCGCCAATTAATGTGGCAAGAACAGTCCATACAAATAGAGAATCGAGCTTTTCTATGGATTCATTTTCGCGTTCGAAAATATTTTTCATGATGTACCAGCCCAATCCAAAAGCAACTACAAACATTAGGCTGTAAAATCGAATTACAAAAAAACCTAAGTCTATACCTTCGGAGGGATTCCATACGATAGTTAAAGCGTGTATCATGTATTTTTTGTTTTATGGTTGTAAAAATAAATATTTAAAGTAAAACCAGTACTAATTAAAGGTTAATGTTTGTGATTGCATCTTTTTTCGGGAACGGGATCATAGCCGCTTTTTCCCCAGGGATGACAGCTAAAGATTCTTTTTAAACCCAAATAACCACCATAAAATAAACCGTGAGTTTTTAAAGCTTCAATCATATAAGCGGAACAAGTAGGTGTAAATCTACAGCTTGCAGGTGTTAAGGGTGAGATTACCAACTGGTAGAAACGCACCAATACAATAAACGGAAAAATGATAATTTTTGAAAACATTTTTATGGGTTTATAGAATGCTTTTGGTATTCATAAAAAAAACATTTTCATTATGGTTATCAAAATCAAATACTAAAACTAGTTCCTTCTTTGCTGTCTTTAAGTTGGATTCCTAAAGCAAGCAATTGATCTCTAATATGATCTGACATGGCAAAATCTTTATCGGCACGTGCCTTGTTTCGCATATCAATTAACATATTTATAGTTCCTTCTAGTTTGTCGTTACTGCTATCAGCTGATTTTTGATTTTCAAGACCCAGAACATCATATACAAAAGAATGCATTGTTGTGGCAAGAATTTCTAGATCGGCTGCGTTAATGGTTTCTTTGTTTTCTTTCAATAGATTAATGAAACGTACGCCTTCGAATAATTGTGCAATTAAAATAGGTGTGTTGAAATCATCATTCATTGCATCGTAACAAAGTTGCTTCCAGCTAGCAATATCTAAACTGCTGTTTGGACTAATATTTATTTGATTTAAAGAATCAACCGCTTCCATTAATCTTTTGTATCCTTTTTCGGCAGCTACAATAGCATCGTCTGAGAAATCAAGAATACTTCTATAATGTGCTTGCAGCATGAAAAAGCGTGCTACAGAAGCTGGGAAAGCTTTGCTAAGAATAGTGTTTTTTCCAGATAAAATTTCGCCTGGTAAAATATTATTTCCAGTGGATTTTGCCATTTTCTTACCGTTTAAAGTAAGCATATTAGCGTGCATCCAATAATTGACAGGTGTTTGTCCAGTGCAAGCTTCGTTTTGAGCAATTTCACATTCGTGGTGTGGGAATTTTAAATCCATTCCGCCTCCGTGAATGTCAAAATGATTGCCAAGATATTTGGTGCTCATGGCGGTACATTCTAAATGCCAGCCAGGGAAACCGTCGCTCCATGGCGAAGGCCAACGCATGATGTGTTGTGGTTCGGCTTTTTTCCATAAGGCAAAATCTTGCGGATTTCTTTTGTCCGATTGTCCGTCAAGATCTCTTGTATTGGTAAGCATGTCTTCAATATTGCGACCGCTTAATTTTCCGTAATGATTGGTTTTGTTGAATTTTACTACATCAAAATAAACAGAGCCATTAGCTTCGTAGCCAATTCCGGAATCAATTATTTTTTTGATAATTTCAATTTGCTCAATAATATGACCTGTTGCGGTAGGTTCGATACTTGGAGGCAAGAAGTTGAATGCTTTTAGAATTTCATGAAAATCGACAGTGTAACGCTGCACGACTTCCATAGGTTCTAATTGTTCTAAACGTGCTTTTTTAGCAATTTTATCTTCTCCTTCATCAACATCATCCACGATGTGTCCTACATCGGTAATGTTTCTAACATATCTTACTTTGTAACCTAAATGAATGAAATATCTAAAAATCACATCAAAAGACATAAAAGTTCTTAGATTCCCAAGATGTACATTACTGTAAACAGTGGGTCCGCAAACATACATTCCAATGCTGCCTTCGTTGATAGGTACAAAAGTTACTTTTTCTCCAGAAAGGGAATTGTATATTTTTAGTGTTTGAGTATTGTAAAGTGACATGTTCAACGTATTGTTTGTTGTTTTTGGTTGTGAAGTGTTATTTGAATTTTAGGTCTTTGATTTCACAGTTATTAAGATAGTTCATCATTGCGCCAATTTTGTTCTTTACCAGCTCAATCTTTTCGTTTAATTGTAAATGTTGTTCTTGGGTAATTCATTTTTTGTCGAAAGCTCTATAAGATTGTGATTTTACTTCTCCAGCAGAACCTTTTGCAATGCTTAAAAATTAATGACTTCTCTGTTGCCATTTCGCTCAAAGCCTTCAGCGATATTATCCATGATTGAACCAGAACTTCTGTCAATTTGATCTTTCAAAGAATAATTTGTTTTTAAATTTGTCGCTTGTATTAGATATTCAATTTGTTAACAGATTTCTCGTGCTAATCTCCAAATTTCTAAATCTTCAAATTTTTGTATTTTTCCCATGACAACAAACAATATACAACAAACGATAAACTATTAAAATTTTGTTTCTAATTTGATATAGTCTAAAAATTCTCTTCTAGATTGTTCTTCTTTGAATTTCCCTCCAAATTCAGAGGTAACAGTACTGCTTTCGATATCGCTAATTCCTCTTGAGTTTACACAAAGATGTTTTGCATCAATAACACAGGCTACATCTTGGGTTCCTAAAGCTCTTTGTAATTCTTGTACAATTTGCATGGTAAGACGTTCTTGTACTTGAGGTCTTTTAGCATAATATTCTACAATACGGTTCATTTTTGATAAACCAATTACAGTACCATTAGATATATAAGCTACATGAGCTCTACCGATAATGGGTAATAAATGGTGTTCGCAAGTAGAATAAACAATAATGTTTTTTTCGACTAACATTTCTCCGTATTTGTAGTTGTTGTCAAAGGTAGAGGCTTTTGGTTTTTTGGCTGGATTTAATCCCCCAAAAATCTCCTTTACAAACATTTTTGCTACACGATTGGGTGTGCCTTTTAAGCTATCATCGGTTAAGTCCATTCCTAGTGTTAGAAGAATGTTTTCGACGTCTTTTTTAATTCTATCAATTTTTTCATCATCCGAAATTTCAAAAGCATCGGCTCTCATCGGATTTTTTGCACTTGAACCAATATGATTGTCTCCTATTTCGTCGTGCAGTTCTTCATTTTGTATCATTAAATACTACTATTATAGTGGGTGTATATTTTAAAGGCGTAAAGATAATTAATATATACTAAAGAATTTCTATAGCTTTTGATAAAAATAGTTCTTTTTAGTTACCATTTTTGGGGTTGCTTTAAACACCAAAGACAATAACTTTAAAAAGGCTATTGTCTTTGTTGAGGGGTTTTTAAGCTAGATTTTGTATTTATCTCGCATTGTAAGCTGCTATAGCGTGTTTTAAAATATGAACTGATTTTATTAGGTCTTCTTTCTTTAGAACATAAGCAATACGCACTTGATTGAGTCCCATTCCTGGAGTGGAGTAAAATCCAGCTGCAGGAGCTATCATTACCGTTTCGCCATCTAATTCATAACTTTCAAGCAACCATTTAGCAAAGTCTTCGGTGTTCTCTACGGGTAATTGAACAATACAATAAAAAGCAGCTTTAGGTTTATTAACCACAACGCCTTCAATTTTATGAAGTTCGTTAATCAAAGTATCTCTTCTGGATTTGTATTCTTCAATTACATCGTCAAAATAACTTTGAGGGGTATCTATAGCGGCTTCGCAAGCAATTTGCTCAATTGTTGGTGGGCACAAACGAGCTTGTGCAAATTTCATTGCTGTAGCAATAACTTGTTTGTTTTGGGTAACCATACATCCAATTCTTGCTCCACACATGCTGTATCTTTTAGAAACAGAGTCAATCATGATTACGTTTTGCTCTTTTCCTTCTAAGTTCATTACAGAGAAAAAGGGATCGCCATCATAAATGAATTTACGATATACTTCATCCGAAATCAAAAACAAATCATATTTTTTGACCAAATCACCAAGTTGTTGAATCTCAGTTTCAGAATATAAATTACCTGTTGGGTTACTAGGATTGCAAATTAATATTGCTTTTGTTTTAGGTGTTATGGCTTTTTCGATAACATCAATTGTAGGTAAGGCAAAACCATTTTCGATGGTGGTACTTACAGCAACAACTGTTGCACTAGATTCTTCTGAAAAAGCATGGTAATTAGCATAAAAAGGTTCTGGGATAATAATCTCATCTCCAGGATCCATAATGCTTCCTAAAGCAAATAACAAAGCTTCAGAACCACCAGTAGTAATCATAATGTCTTCAAAATTGATAGCAATATCCTGATCAACATAAAACTGGGCCAGTTTTCTGCGGTAACTTTCATATCCAGCAGATGGGCCATACTCAATAATATCCATATCGATATTTTTGATGGCTTGAATGGCTAATTCTGGACTTTTTATATCGGGTTGACCTATGTTTAAGTGATATACTTTTAGGCCTTTCTTGTTCGCTATATCAGCAAATGGTGCCAATTTACGAATTGGCGATTCAGGCATTTTTCGGCCTCTTATTGAAATCTCAGGCATGTTAATAAAAATTTGCTACAAATTTGCGATTTTTTTTTCGAAATAGCCTACCGATAGTTTTACAATTTGATAATATATCTTTTAAAAAGGTAATTTTTATGTAAACGACCTTCAAAGAAAAAAATATTCCTTTTTTTTCTTTTACGTTTTGCTATTTCTGTTTTTTTGCAAATAGGTTTGAATTTGGCTATTCGAAATGCTCTAGTTTTACGCTTCCAGCCCAGATAATCAATAAATTAATTTTTAGTCCTTTTGAAGTTAATGGAGTAATGTTGTTGTTCGATTCAGTTGTCGAAGCTACTGTTTTTGTTTGGCTTATAAACACTAGAGAATAAATCTTAATCATGTGAAAAAATAAGCAATAGCGTTTTAGGTAATATAGAACCAATTGTTAATGACTTATGTCTAATGGAAATTTGTTGACCATGAATAATGGGCTATTCCAAAGATGATTTTATTACTCAAAATTTTAGATTTCTTATTTAATTTCTCCAGTTTTATTAGCCTACCTTAAAAGTAAATGGAATAATTGTTTAAGTAGTGAAAACCATATTATATAGTATTTTGAAACGATTTAATGTTGTTTAAGACAGTAGCTTGTTGTTGTTTAAGCCAATAATACCTCTTTTGACTTTACGACTTGGATTGTATAGCGATAGTGTTTTAATTGTTCAATATTAAATGATTCACTACTTTAAAAACAGAAATATTGACTGGTTTTTTTGCTCTAAAAGAAGTTAAAAATTAATAATTCGCCTTGTTTTTTTGATTTAAGCTTATTTTTTTGTTAAAAAAACGAGTATTTTTTATTTTTATCCAATCTTAATAAAATATCCTATTTGAAATTTGTCTAAATAACATTAACGGATTATTTTTGCGCTGTAGAATTAATCTAAATAAAATATAAATGAAATATTTAATGCTCGCCTTTAGTTCTTTATTTGTAAGTTTCGCTTTTTCGCAGAACAAGAGGACTTCCGTGCCAAAAGACACTTTAAAAACGCTAAAAGAAGTAGTTATTTCTGCTAATCAAATTATTGGAAGTAAATTTGAAGCAATTAATAAAACGGGTTCTGCATCCTATATTTCAGCAGAAGATTTACAAAAATTTAATTATACTGATATTAATCGGGTTCTTAGAACAGTAACTGGTGTTAATGTATATGAGGAAGATGGTTTTGGGTTAAGGCCAAACATCAGTTTGAGAGGGACTTCTCCAGATCGAAGTGCCAAAATTACTTTAATGGAAGACAATGTGTTAATTGCTCCAGCTCCTTACAGTGCTCCAGCTGCTTATTATTTTCCTTCGGTGGCTAGAATGAGTGCTGTTGAGATTTTAAAAGGAAGTAGCCAAATTCAATACGGACCATTTACAACTGGCGGGACTATTAATTTTGTTTCAGCACCTATACCATCTAAATTTAGTGGAGGTTTTTTAGCCGATTACGGAAGCTTTAATACCGCAAGAACAGCTGCAAATGTGGGGATTTCAAACGAGAGATTGGGTGCGGTAGTACAATTTTTGAATTATAATTCAGATGGTTTTAAAGATTTACCAAGTGGTGCTAACACAGGATTTGATAAAAATGATGTTATGGCTAAATTTAGAGTACAATCTAAAAGAACTAGTAAGATTTATAATGCGCTTGAGTTTAAGATGGTCTATGCAGATGAAGACGCTAACGAAACGTATCTTGGTTTAACAGAGGAGGATTTTGAAAAATCACCATTTATGCGTTACTCTGGTTCTGAAAAAGATAAAATTACTACTAAAAACAATCAATTTTCTATAACTCATACATTAAAAACGAGTAACTATTTTAGTATAGCTACTACTGCTTATCGCAATAAGTTTGCTAGAAATTGGTACAAATTAAACGATGTTCGATTTGGTGGAACAACTTATGCAATTGCTGATATATTAGAAAATCCATCTGCTAATGCTTTAGCTTTTGACTATATTACAGGCGCACAAAATTCTCCAGAAAATGCCTTAAGAGTTAGAGCTAACAACAGAGAATATCTTGCACAAGGTGTACAAACAAAATTTGATTTTCATTTTTTAACTGGAAATGTTTTCCACGACCTTGAGTTTGGAGCAAGGTATCATGAAGACAGTGAAGATCGTTTTCAATGGAATGATAATTATGCGATGGTTAATGGTTCAATGGTATTGAATACAGCAGGAAATCCCGGTTCGCAGGATAATAGGATTGCTTATGCAGAGGCTTTAGCAGCACATGTTCTTTACAAAATTAGGTATGATAATTTAACTGTAACACCAGGAATTAGATTTGAAACTATAGATTTAAGAAATGAAAATTACGGTACAAATGATTTAAGTAGAACGGGGGGGAATTTAGTGAAAAATGACAATCATTTAAAAATTTGGCTTCCAGGTATCGGTGCTGATTATAAAATAAATAGTAATTTATCCTTATTTGGTGGTGTTCATAAAGGTTTTGCTCCACCAACCAATACGCCTGGTACTCAAGCTGAAAAAAGTATTAATTATGAGTTAGGTTCCCGATTTAAATATAAAAAGTTTTTTGGAGAATTTGTAGCTTATTTCAATGATTATTCTAATTTGCTAGGCAGTGATCTGGCCGCAAGTGGAGGAAGTGGTACTTTAGATCAATTTAATGCAGGTGAAGTAAATGTAGGAGGTGTTGAACTGTCTTTAAATTATCAGGTATTAAATGAGGGAAGCAAATTGAAATTGCCAGTATCTTTTGGATATACATTAACGGATAGCGAATTTGTAAACACTTTTGCAAGCACTGATGGGATTTGGGGAACTATTGAAAAAGGAGATGAGATGCCTTATATTTCTAAACATCAGTTCAATGCATCAATCGCATTAGAGCATGCGAAATTTGAGTTGATCTTAGCGGCGCGTTTTAATGGAGAATTTAGGACTATCGCTGGTCAGGGAACCATCCCAAATGAGTTTTCTGTTCCAAATAATACTGTGGTTGATTTTGCTTCAAAATATAGATTCAACAAAAATTTCAGCTTGACTGGAAATATTAATAACTTGTTCGATACTAATTATTTAGTTTCCAGAGTGCCTGCTGGACTCAGACCAGGGATGCCGTTTAGTGCTTCGATTGGAATTGCTGCACAGTTTTAATTCACAAGAATTTGATAATAAAAAAATCGTCTCGATATTATTTCTGAGACGATTTTTTTTGTAAAAGAAGGTTTAGAGTTATGAACTAACTTCTCCCTTAATTTTTAAAGGAATTCGACCATCATCATAATTAATGGCGTTAGATTCTACAGTAATGGTTTTTCTAATTGGCCCCGGAACCATATTGTATTTTATGTCAATTTTACTAGATTTCCCAGGTTGAACTGTTTCGTTTTGTTTTGATAAAACGGTACAGCTTGTTGTGGATTGAATGGAGTAAATAATTAATGGTGCATCGCCAGTATTTGTATATTCAAAAGAGCGAATACCGTTATCATTCTTTTTGCTGATTGTTCCATAATCAATAGTGTTGTTTTTAGCTTTGAACTCTATTTTTGCTCCTTTTTGAGCAAACCCAATACTGCTAAACAATAAAATAGTTATAATTGTAGTAATTTTTCTCATTTTTTAATAATCTTATAGAAAGTAAATATACTTTGTTTTAATTAGTACACAAATTTTTATTTCCCTTTTTATAGTGTACTTAATTATTTACTTTTGTTCCCGATATAAATTACAAAAATCAGACCAAAGTAAATGGTTTATTTGTTGATGTGTTTATCTGTTTAGCCACATCCACAAATTAACAAATAAACGAATCAACATAGAAAAATGACAATTCCCGCACAATTTGACGCTAAAACGATAGAACAAAAATGGTATGACTACTGGATGAAAAACAATTATTTTCACTCAGAACCAGACCATAGAACACCATACACCATTGTTATTCCTCCACCAAATGTGACAGGAGTTTTGCACATGGGACACATGTTAAACAATACCATACAGGATGTTTTAATTCGAAGAGCACGTCTAAAAGGTTTCAATGCCTGCTGGGTTCCGGGAACGGATCACGCTTCTATTGCAACAGAGGCTAAAGTGGTTGCCAAATTAAAAGCAGAAGGAATCAATAAAAACGATTTAACGCGTGAAGAATTTCTAAAACACGCTTGGGAATGGACGGATAAATATGGAGGCACAATCTTGGAGCAGCTTAAAAAATTAGGTGCTTCTTGCGATTGGGAAAGAACTAAATTTACGATGGATCCTGATATGTCAGCCTCTGTAATTAAGTCATTTGTTGATTTGTATAATAAAGGATTAATCTACAGAGGTTACCGAATGGTAAATTGGGATCCTGAAGCGAAAACGACTTTGTCTGACGAAGAAGTTATTTATGAAGAACAACAAGGAAAATTATTTTTCTTAAAATATAAAATCCTCACCCCAGCCCTCTCCGAAGGAGAGGGAGCCGAATCGCTTGACTCCCCTCCTTCGGAGGGGTCGGGGGAGGAATTTTTGACTGTTGCTACAACCCGTCCGGAAACTATTTTTGGAGATACTGCTATTTGTATCAACCCAAATGATGAGCGTTTTGCCCATTTGAAAGGGAAGAAAGCTATTGTGCCAATTTGTGGTCGTGTAATTCCGATTATTGAAGATGAATATGTAGATGTAGAATTTGGAACAGGATGTTTGAAAGTAACTCCTGCTCACGATATGAATGACAAAACACTGGGAGAAAAACACAATCTTGAAATCGTTGATATTTTTAATGAAGATGCTACGCTAAATAGTTTTGGATTGCATTATCAAGGAAAAGATCGTTTTGTTGTTCGTACTGAAATTGCAAAAGAATTAGAAGAAATTGGAGCTTTGGCGAAGACCGAAATCCATTTGAATAAAGTAGGAACATCTGAAAGAACTAAAGCGGTAATCGAACCAAGATTATCCGATCAATGGTTTTTGAAAATGGAAGATTTGGTAAAACCAGCAATCCAATCTGTTTTGGTTGATGGCGATATTAAATTGCACCCCGCTCGTTTTAATAACACCTATGCACATTGGTTGAATAATATCCGCGATTGGAATATCTCGCGTCAATTATGGTGGGGACAACAAATTCCTGCATATTATTACGGAGATGGGAAAGAAGATTTTGTGGTTGCTGAAAACATAGATGAGGCTTTGGCTTTAGCTAAAGAAAAAACTTCAAACTCCCAACTTCAAACTTCCGACTTGAAACAAGATGTTGATGCGCTAGATACTTGGTTCTCTTCCTGGCTTTGGCCAATGTCTGTTTTTGGTGGAATAATGGATCCAGAAAGTGCCGATTATAAATATTATTATCCAACCAATGATTTGGTAACGGGTCCAGATATTTTGTTTTTCTGGGTGGCTCGAATGATTATTGCAGGTTATGAATATGCAGGTGAAAAACCATTCACCAATGTGTATTTGACCGGTTTGGTTCGTGACAAACAACGTCGTAAGATGTCTAAATCATTAGGGAATTCTCCTGATCCTTTAGACCTGATCGAGAAATTTGGTGCCGATGGTGTTCGTGTAGGATTGCTTTTGAGTGCTTCGGCAGGAAACGATATTATGTTTGATGAGGAATTATGTAATCAAGGAAAAGGATTTTCGAATAAGATTTGGAATGCCTTCAAATTGATCAAAGGTTGGGAAGTTTCAGAAGCTATTCCGCAACCAGAATCATCAAAAGTAGCGGTCGAATGGTACGAGGCAAAATTGCAACAAACTTTAGTTGATATCGAAGATAATTTTGAAAAATACAGAATTTCCGATTCTTTAATGGCGATTTACAAATTGGTTTGGGATGATTTCTGTTCTTGGTTTTTAGAGATGATAAAGCCAGCGTATCAACAGCCAATTGATAAAGCTACGTTTGATAAAGCAATCGAAATGTTAGAAAGTAATTTGAAATTGTTACATCCTTTCATGCCGTTTTTGACTGAGGAAATTTGGCATTTAATAGCTGACAGAACTCCGGAAGAAGCTTTAATTGTTTCGATTTGGCCAGCATTAAAACCATATAATGCGACTTTAATTACTGATTTTGAAAATACTATTGAAGTGATTTCAGGAATTAGAACCATTAGAAAAGATAAAAACATTCCGTTTAAAGATGCTATCGAACTGAAAGCCATCAACAGCGAGAATATTTCAACTTATTTTGATGCTATCGTAACCAAATTAGGAAATATTGCTGCTTTCGAATATGTTGCTGCAAAAGTAGATGGAGCCTTATCTTTCCGTGTAAAATCTAACGAATATTTTATTCCGATTGCTGGAAATATCGATGTTGAAGCGGAGATTAAGAAATTAGAAGAAGAATTACAATACACCCAAGGTTTCTTAAAATCAGTTCAGGCAAAATTATCTAATGAGAAATTTGTTAACGGTGCGCCAGAAAAAGTTTTAGCTAACGAAAAACAAAAAGAAGCGGATGCGCTAGCAAAAATTGCAACAATTGAGCAGAGTTTGGCTGGGTTGAAATAAATTATTACTTAATTTTACAAAAAGAGATCAAAATAAAGTATATTTATATTGGTCTCTTTTTTTATGCTAAATAAATTTTGGCACAATTAATGACTACTAAATTCCATACCTTAACCATTTAAAATTTATATCATGAAAAAAATAATAACACTTTTTGCGGTAGTAGTTGGTCTTTTTGCGTTTTCTAGTTGTACTACTACGGATGATAACTTTCAAGAGGATTTTGATACATATCCTTATGCATTTGAAATAAAGAATGTTGATTTAGGGAGAGTAGCAGATAATGAATATAATTTGAGAAGTACTTTTCAGTTTGAAATTAATGATAATTTACGTGACGATGAAACGGTTTTAATTTACAGATTAACTAGTACAATTAACTCAAATACTCCTGTTTGGCAATTGATTCCTAGAACTATTTATTTTAATAATGGTGATTTGGTTGATTACTTTTTTGATTTTAGTAAAGTTGATTTTTTTATTACCGCTAGAGCTAATTTTAATTTGCTAAACAGACGAGAATATATTGATGATCAAACTTTTAGAATAGTTCTTATTCCATCTGATTTGGCTGCCACAATGGATACCAATAATTATTTGGAAGTAATGAATACACTAAAATTATCTGAAAATCAGGTTAAAAAAGTAAAATTATAATTTACATAGTTAAGTAAAAAAAAAAGGAAATCGAGCGATTTCCTTTTTTTGTTTTTATACTTTTCTATTTCGTTTTTCTTTTTGAAGTGAAGCAATAATTCCTGATATAAGAGCTGCTGCAATAAAGGCTAAAGAAACCCATTCTGGAAGGTGGATAAATTTATGAAGTATCATTTTTAATCCTACAAAGGTTAAAATGGCAATCAAACTGTATTCTAGGTAACTGAATTTTTCTAGCATATTGGCCAAGAAGAAATACATAGAACGCAGTCCTAAAATGGCAAAAATATTCGAACTAAATACTAAAAAAGGATCGGAAGTTATGGCTAAAATGGCGGGTACGCTATCTAATGCAAAAATAACATCCATAACCTCAATAAGTATTAAAGCTACAAATAATGGAGTAGCGGTTTTAATATTATTGATTTTTACAAAAAAATGTTCTCCATCAATTTTGGTGGTAACAGGGGTTACTTTTCTTAAGTATTTGTATATAACGGAATTTTGAGGGTTGTATTCGTGGTCTTCTTTCGTGAAAAACATTTTGATGGCGGTGTAAATCAAGAAAGCGCCAAATAAATAAGTAGTCCAGGCAAATTTATTGATAATCATAACGCCAAAATAGATCATAAGCCCTCTAAAAACAATAGCACCAATGATTCCCCAAAACAATACACGATGTTGGTATTTTTTAGGAATTCTAAAAGAAGAAAAGATAATGGCAATTACAAAAATATTATCGATACTAAGTGAAAGTTCAATGAGGTAACCTGTAATGTATTTCATCGAAGCGACCATCGGTTTTAGTTGGTCGGGATTGTCTACATAGTTGTTTTGATAAAGCCAATACACTACAGCTGAAAATAGAAATGATAATGAAACCCAGATTCCAGTCCATTTACCAGCTTCTTTTGAGCTGATTTCGTGAGGGGTTTTGTTAAAAACTCCCAAATCTAGAGCTAGGAATAATAAAATAGCACTTATAAAACAAATCCAAACTATCATAATATTTAATTTATATTATTGCAAAGATAGTTTTTTGTAGATAGGTTTGATTTAAGAATTTGAAATTAAAATATAAAAAAAATGCCTCCATTTCTGAAGGCATTTTTAATTTTATAATTAAGGAATTACAACGCAGATTTAACTGTTTTGATAATTCTTGCAGCAATTTTGTATGGATCACCGTTAGAAGCTGGTCTTCTATCTTCTAGCCAACCTTTCCAGCCTTTTTGAACTGTAATAAGTGGAATACGGATTGAAGCTCCTCTATCAGATACTCCGTAAGAGAAATCATTAATAGAAGCGGTTTCGTGTTTACCAGTTAAACGTTGATCGTTGTAAGCTCCGTAAACAGCAATGTGCTCTTTAGTTACCGGACGGAAAGCCTCACAGATTCTTTCGTAAGTTGCTTGGTCTCCACATGTTCTTAATACTTCGTTAGAGAAGTTAGCGTGCATACCTGAACCATTCCAGTCAGTATCACCAAGTGGTTTTGGGTGGTATTCAATATAGTAACCGTATTTCTCAGTCAAACGATCTAATAGGTAACGAGCAATCCAGATTTCATCACCAGCTTTTTTAGCCCCTTTAGCGAATAATTGGAATTCCCATTGTCCACAAGCAACTTCTTGGTTGATTCCTTCGAAGTTCAAACCTGCATCAATACATAAATTAGCGTGCTCTTCCACTAAAGCTCTACCGTGAGTGTTTTTTCCACCTACTGAACAGTAGTACATTCCTTGAGGAGCTGGGTAACCACCTACTGGGAAACCTAATGGTAATAAAGTTTTAGTATCCATGATGAAATATTCTTGTTCGAAACCAAACCAGAAATCATCATTGTCATCATCAATAGTAGCTCTACCGTTTGAAGGGTGTGGTGTTCCATCAGCATACATAACTTCAGACATAACTAAGTATCCGTTAATACGATCTGGATCAGGGTAAATAGCAACAGGAACTAAAAGACAGTCAGAAGATCCTCCTTCAGCTTGTTTTGTAGAAGAACCGTCAAATGACCAGTTTCCAATTTCTTCTAAAGTTCCTTGAAAGTTTTCGTGCTCTTCAACTTTAGTTTTACTTCTAAGATTTTGAGTCGGTTCGTATCCGTCTAACCAAATGTACTCTAACTTTATTTTAGCCATAATAATATAAATTAATTTTCTTTATTTTAACTGAGGTGCAAATATATAATATTTTTTTTAGTGCTGAAAATCTTGGGGTCTCTTTTGTTTGAATGAATGTTATTTTTCAGATTACTATATTTTGAATGGGGGTATATTTAAAAAAAAGCAATTTTGAACCTAAATAAAAAGCAAATTGATAATGCTGCACAAGGATTTTTATTTTAGATTCTTTATATTTGTAATTATTAATTAGAAATTGTGTATTAACAATTTTAAAAAAAAACAATCTATAATGTCAACAATTCGTTTTCAAGCACTAAGAGAAGCATCTAGTAGAAAAGCAGTACATTTTGAAGAAACAGATAGAAAATCAAGCATTTTTGGTTCCAATGTATTTAATGAAAAAGCAATGAAGCAATATTTGACTTCGGACGCCTTTAAGGCAGTACAAGGTGCAATTCAACATGGAACAAAAATAGATAGAAAATTAGCCGATTACATTGCCATGGGAATGAAAGAATGGGCTTTATCAAAAGGCGTTACACATTACACTCATTGGTTTCAACCTTTAACAGGGACTACAGCCGAAAAGCACGATGCTTTTTTTGAAACCTCTTATGATGGTAGTGATCCTGTAGAAAAATTTGGAGGAGCACAATTAGTTCAGCAGGAACCAGATGCTTCTAGTTTTCCAAATGGAGGAATTAGAAATACTTTTGAAGCCAGAGGGTACACTGCCTGGGATCCTACTTCTCCAGCATTTATATATGGTACTACTTTATGTATTCCTACGGTTTTTATTTCATATACAGGAGAGGCTTTAGATAACAAAATTCCGTTATTAAGAGCTTTAGCAGTAATGGATGAAGCAGCCACTGAAGTTTGTCGTTATTTTGATAAAAATGTAAAAAAGGTTACTGCAACATTGGGATGGGAACAAGAATATTTCTTAGTTGATAAAGCTTTGGCTCATTCTCGTCCTGATTTAATGATGACTGGAAGAACTTTATTAGGACATACTTCTGCAAAAGGACAACAATTAGACGATCACTATTTTGGTTCTATTCCAACACGTGCTTTGACTTATATGCGTGACTTAGAACAAGAATGTATGTTGCTTGGAATTCCGGTTAAAACCCGTCATAATGAAGTAGCGCCCAATCAATTTGAATTGGCTCCTATTTTCGAAGAAACAAATCTAGCAGTAGATCATAACTGTCTTTTGATGGATGTGATGCAAAAAGTAGCAGAACGTCACGACTTCATCGTTTTATTCCACGAAAAACCTTTTAAAGGTGTAAACGGTTCAGGAAAACACAACAACTGGTCATTGGCAACAGATACAGGAGTGAATCTTTTGAGTCCAAGTAAAACACCAATGAGTAATTTGCAGTTTTTGACTTTCTTTATCAATACCATCAAAGCGGTAAATGATTATGAAGAGTTGTTGCGTGCTTCGATTGCAACGGCAAGTAACGACCATCGTTTAGGAGCTAATGAAGCGCCACCTGCTATTATTTCGGTATTTATTGGAGAACAATTAACTAAGGTCTTGGCTGAATTAGAAAGTGTAACAACAGGAAAATTATCACCAGAAGAGAAAACCGATTTAAAATTAAACGTAGTTGGGAAAATTCCAGAGGTAATTTTAGATAATACAGATAGAAACAGAACCTCGCCGTTTGCTTTTACAGGAAACAAATTTGAGTTTAGAGCAGTAGGTTCTTCGGCAAACTGTTCTAATTCGATGACTACTTTAAATGCAATAGTGGCTAAGCAATTAAGAGACTTTAAAGTAGAAGTGGATGCTTTGATTGATTCGAAAGCAATGAAAAAAGACGATGCTATTTTTAATGTTTTGAGAGAGTATATTAAAGTTTCTAAAAATATTCTTTTTGAAGGCGACGGTTATAGCGAAGCTTGGGAAAAGGAAGCAAAGAAAAGAGGTTTGAGTAATTTTAAAACTACGCCTGAAGCTTTGAAAGCGAGAGCATCAAAAAGAGCCTTGGATTTGTTTTCTGAATTAGGAATTATGAATCAAGTAGAAGTTGAAGCGCGTTACGAAATTGAATTAGAAGAATACGCTAAGAAAATCCAGATTGAAAGTAGGATTTTAGGAGATATTTCAAAAAATCATGTGATTCCAACAGCCATTCGTTACCAAAATACTTTGATTGAAAATGTAAAAGGTTTGAAAGATATCTTTGGAAATGAATTTGAATCGATTGCTAAAGAGCAAATAGGTTTGATAAAAGAAATTTCGCTTCACATTGAAGAAATTAATGCAAAAGTGGAGGAAATGCGTAACGAAAGAAAAACGGCAAACATGATGACGGATGCTCAAAAAACAGCTGAGGCTTATTGCAATAAAGTAAAACCGTATTTTGAAATCATTAGAACGCACTGTGATAAATTAGAACTATTAGTGGATAATGAATTGTGGACACTCACTAAATACAGAGAGTTGCTGTTTACAAAATAATAAGATTTTTTTAATGAAAATGCCTCTTCCATTTTGGGAGAGGCATTTTTTTAATTCACTTTATCGGATAGCTCCGCACCAGCTTTAAACTTTACTTTAGATGACGGTTCGTTTGTGTCTAAATTGTCAGTGTCTGCTGGTTTTGCCTGCCCTTTCGTGTTGGAGCGGGAGGTATTGATGTTGGTTTTTTGTTGATGATTTGGCATTTCTTCTGATGAAATGTCTTCACTGTTTTCTTTTACTGTGCTTTTGTTGCTTCGGGCGGTATTGTGATTCGCTTTTTGCTGCAGGCTGTCAGTTGGTTTTACTGTTTTATTTTTGATATTGGAGCGAGAAGTGTTGATGTTGGCTTTTTCAGTTTGTGCATTCGAGAGAGCGATGAAAAAGAGGGTCAGTACTAAGGTGAATAGATTTTTCATAAGTAAAGGTTTTTTTATTTAAATTCAATCCAAATGTAATTCATACTAAGTTAGTCGAAAGTTTTAAAGTCGTAAGTCAAAAGAGTCTTTATTGACTTAAACAACATTATAACGTTTCAAAATACGACATTATATAGTTTTTACTACTTAATTTATATTTGTTAAACTTATATCAACAGCGCTTTTAAAATGTTACCCCATTTTAGGAGTTATTTTTCAACAGCAGAAAAACAAGTGTCAAATTATATAATTCTACCAAATTTAATGATTTTTCTTCAAACTAAGTAAGTGGAAAGTTTTAAAGTTGTAAAGTCAAAAGAAGCTTTATGGGCGCAAACAACTACAAGCTACTGTTTTAAGCAACTTGATATCGTTTCAAAATACGACATTAACCCGTTGGGTGAAATTTTCAAAAACGTCAATGGTAGTGTTTTTTGCGTAATGAAATGAAGCCAAAAATGTATCGAGAACCGTTTTCTATTCAATATTTTCTTGTTCTCGATACAAATTTTCCGAAAAAGCTGTCGCGTTTTCTGAAAATTCACTCGAACTGACGAAAATTTAATATCCAAAAACAATTTCACCCAACGAGTGACATTATATAGTTTTTACCACTTATTAAGCGAAGTAAGAATATTACAAATCTTATTTTTTTAAATGCCTAAATGATTTGATTTTTTTGAAATTCACACAAAAGCCACTGTAAACTAATTTATACATTGTGTAACTGTTTCAGTATTATCTAATTGTTTTTTTGGGATTATTTCCCGCTATTCTTCGTTAATTTTATTCAAAAATAAGTTAGTTATTCTTTCAAAATTTGTCTTGACTATCGGAAAATAATCTTCTAAAAAAATCTAATATCTAAAATTTAAACAGTTACTGAATGTTTTTAGAATACTAGTCAAAGAGGGTTTGCTACAACCCAAAAAAAAGATTTATATTTGCCCCATCCTCCTTTAATGGATAAGTAACAAAATTACACACTTATAATAATGAGTTCAGATACTTCAAAAAGATATGCACAACGTGGTGTTTCGGCATCCAAAGAAGATGTACACAACGCTATAAAAAATATAGATAAAGGATTATTTCCTCAGGCATTTTGTAAAATTGTCCCTGATTATCTAACTCAAGACGATGAGTATTGTCTTATCATGCATGCTGATGGTGCAGGAACTAAATCTTCATTGGCTTACATGTATTGGAAAGAAACCGGTGATATTTCGGTTTGGAAAGGTATTGCTCAAGATGCTTTAATCATGAATATTGACGATTTGTTGTGTGTAGGTGCAACCGATAACATTTTGCTTTCCTCTACAATTGGAAGAAATAAAAACCTAATTCCTGCCGAAGTCATTTCGGCAATCATCAACGGGACTGAAGAATTAATCAAAGAATTAGCTTCTTTTGGAGTGAGTATTCATTCTACAGGTGGAGAAACTGCTGATGTGGGTGATATTGTTCGAACAATCATTGTAGATTCTACAGTTACGGCACGAATGAAACGTTCTAAGGTTATTGATAATGCTAACATTAAAGCAGGTGATGTAATCGTTGGACTGGAGTCTTTCGGTCAGGCTTCTTACGAAAAAAGCTATAATGGCGGAATGGGAAGCAACGGATTAACATCGGCGCGTCATGATGTTTTCGGGAAATATTTGGCAACAAAATATCCAGAAAGTTACGATGCTGCAGTTCCAGAAGAACTAATCTATTCAGGTCAGGTAAAATTGACGGATGCAGTAGAAAATTCTCCAATCGATGCTGGACAATTAGTGCTTTCGCCAACGCGTACTTATGCACCTATTATCAAGAAAATTTTAGATCAGTATTCTTCGAATGAAATTCACGGAATGGTGCACTGTAGTGGTGGAGCGCAAACTAAGATTTTACATTTCGTAGATAATTTACATATTATAAAAGACAATTTGTTCGCAGTTCCACCATTGTTCCAATTAATTCAGGAACAATCAAAAACAGATTGGAAAGAAATGTATCAGGTTTTCAACTGCGGACACCGAATGGAAATTTATGTTCCAGAAGCTGTGGCTCAGGATATCATAGCCATTTCAAAATCATTCAATGTCAATGCACAAATTGTAGGACGTGTTGAAGCTGCCGAAACTAAGAAATTAACTATTTCTAGCGAATACGGTACTTACGAATATTAATTCATCCAATACAATGATTGGAAGGTTTTTTAATCTTTCAATTTTTTAATCTTTTCAATTTTTATAGATGTACGAATTAGTTTTTTGGAATTATTTAGAAGGTGTTTATTTGAATCATCAAGAGGTTTATGAAGCGATTGATGAACAAGAAACCATTGAAGGTTTAGAACCACTTCCTGTTGCCGTTATTATCAACCGAATTGCTTCGGTGTTTTCTAAATGGGAACGAGTAGATGAAAATAGCTGGAAAAACAACGATGGCGTAGGCGCTTTTCAAGTAAAAACGACACCTCAAACGGTCGCAATAGATTGTTACGGGACCTCGGGTAAAACCATGGATAAATTAGTAGATATTATGGACGAATTCAAATGTCCACTTTTTGATCCTCAAATTCCAGCTCGTTATGATGAAATGTACGAGGAGGAAGAATAAAAACACAAAAGCGTTAAGAATCAAAACTTAACGCTTTTTTTATGATAAGAGAAAATTAAGCTTTCGTTTTTTCGAATCGCATTAAATTCAAACTAAACAAAATCACGATTAATGTAACCCCTACATCGGCAGCAATGGCTAAGGCAAGATTGCTGTATCCAAAAATAGCTAACAAAATAAATACTAATTTACTAGCAATAGCTCCAAAGGTGTTAATCTTGATTTGTTTCATTGTTTTTTTACTTAATCGGATAAGAAAAGGAATTAATGAAAGTTGGTCGTTCATCAGTGCAATATTAGCGGTTTCTATAGCGGTATCACTTCCCGCAGCTCCCATTGCGATTCCTACGGTGCTTATAGCCAATGCCGGAGCATCATTGATTCCGTCTCCTACCATAGCCACTTTGTCATACTGCTGTAAAAGTGCTTTCATTTCTTCTGATTTTTGTTCAGGTAGTAAACCACCAAAAACTTTTGTAATCCCCACTTGTCTTGCTACAAAATGAGCCGTTTTTTCGCTATCACCCGTTAGCATAATTACATCAATATTTTGTTCTTGCAATTGTTGTATCGCTGTAAAACTATCAGGTTTAATTTTATCTGTTAGACCAATAATCCCCGCTACACCTTTACCAAAACTGACAACGACACTTGTTTTTCCTTCGGTAGATAATTGTGCCACAATTTTTTCAACTTCAGGAGATACTTCGTGGTATTCTCTAATGAATTCTAATTTGCCCACCATTAAAGTATCTAAGTTTGAAATACTACATTTTGCAGTAGCTCCTTTGCCCATAATACTTTTAAAATCTTTCACCGGATGAGGTTCAAAACCTTCGGCTTCACTTGCTAATACAATGGCTTGCGCTAAGGGATGTTCCGAATATATTTCGGCACCAGCAGTACAGGAAAGTAATTCTTTCCGGCTGGTTCCTATTAGCGGAAAAACATCTGAAACCACTGGAGTTCCATAAGTAATGGTTCTGGTTTTGTCAACAGCAATCGCTTGAATTTGAGCTAAGGCTTCAATGTATTTTCCACCTTTTATCAAAGCGCCTTTTGCGGAAGCGTTACCTATAGCAGCATAAATGGCTACAGGAGTTGAAATTACCAAAGCACAGGGACAAGCAATTACTAAAAGTGTAATGGCTTGTGTTAGCCAATGATTAAAATCCTGATCCATTACAACTACGGGAACAGTAAAAATTAAAATCGCTAAAACAATAATAATAGGAGTGTATAGTTTTGAAAAACGCTGAATAAACTTTTGAGTTTCACTTTTGGCAGCTCCAGCTTCATAAGTAAGTTGGATGATTCTTGCAAAAGTAGTATCGGTAGAAAGTTTAGTGGTGGTTATTTCGAGAAAACCGTTGGTATTGATGGTGCCTGCAAAAACAGAATTTCCTATTTGTTTTTCTTTCCCAATAGGTTCACCCGTAATGGCCGATTCGTCTATCCTACTTTCGCCAAAAGAAATTTTTCCGTCTAGCGGAATAATATCGCCAGCTTTGATTTGGATAATAGTTCCAATTTTGATGTTGTCGATGGGAACATTTTGTTGCTCTGATTTTACAAATGCTGTTTTGGGTACGCTTTGAATTAATTTATCTAATGCTGATTTTGAATTTTCTAGCCCAATGTCTTCCAGTCTTTCGCCTAAAACATAAAGTACAATAACCACAGCGGCTTCGGGGTATTGACCTAAATATAAGGCGGCAATAACCGCAATGGTCATTAATAAATTGATGCTGCTAAAATTGAGTTTAATAAGAGATTGAAGTCCGTTGAGGATAACCTTATGACCAATTCCGATAATAAATATAAAGAAAATAAACGGAGCATAAGGCATGGGAAGGTTAATCCCTAATAATGATAGAATTTCTAAGACAACTACAGTACTGACCGATAGGAGTAAAAAAAGAAATTTTTTATCTTGGAAAGGTAAGTTCATGATAATGATGATTTTTTTCGAAAAAAATGATAAAATAGAATATGATCTCGAATTTTTTTGAGCAAAATTGCTCTTGGTACTAGCATTACCATTGTGAACTAATTTACTGAAAAAGTACCTTATCGAGCTTAACTTTAGTAAAATCTTAAGATTATAAATTCTAAAAAGGCTCGAGATGTGAAAAAGTTTACGAACTTTGGGCAAAATTATTTACTATGAAAATAAATCTTAAAAACGGAATTGATAAGCTCATTTTCGGGATGAAACAAAAAGATGTTGAAGCCGTTTATGGAAAACCTGATAGAAATTATAAAGATGAAGATGAGAATGTCATTTTTATTTACAATAAATTCAAAATGCGTTTGACTTTTTACAAAGAAGAAGATTTTAAAATGGGGTATATCGTAGCTTCTAGTGCTGATTTGGAATTATTTGGCAATAAAATGATTGGCAGAAGCATCAAAGACGTTAAAAAAGATTTGGCTCAAAAAAGCATTACAAAATTCACACAGGAAGAATTTGATACTTTTGAAAATTATTTTAACGAAGAGAATTGGTTGTTATTTCAAACAGAATTTGACGAAGTCGTTAAACTTGAAGTAGGAGCCATCATCAATGATAAAGATGAATTTGAGTGGAAATTTGGTAAAAAATAAGAACTCTAAATTATAAAATTCAAAAACCCTTTCGCTATGATACTTAACGAAAGGGTTTTTCTTTATTATTTATTTTGATTTATTTACCGTGTAAATACCTCCTGCAAAAAGAAGTACTGCAAATCCTATATACATATAACCTTCTTGTTTTCCAGATTCATCAGAAGCTTCAATTTTTATCCCAAGCAGATTAACTTCCGAACTGTTTTCCTGTACTTTGTTAAGCCCTAAATATCCTATTCCTAAACTAACTACGATTAATACGATTCCAATAATTTTTGATAGATTCATGTTTTTTTATTTTTTGAATTTCTCTAATGTAAGGAAAATAATTGAAAGTACGGTAATAGGTTTTAGTGAGTTCTTACATAAAAAAAACCGATTTGTTTGTTGCAAATCGGATTTTGATATTATTTGGTTTCTGTTTGTTTCTCGAAAATTTCTATTTCGAAAATCAAAGTAGCATTTGGAGGAATCACTCCGCCAGCACCACTTTCGCCATAAGCTAATTTAGAAGGAATAAAAGCAATTATTTTATCTCCAAAAGAAAGTAAATCAATAGCCTCAATAAATCCCGGAATCATGCCGTCTTTTTTGCCAATTTCGAATGGAAAAGGATTGTAACCGCCTTGCATTGCTCGCATTTCATTGTGTTTGCTGTATTCCTTGGCCACTTCTTCACGACTGCTGTCAAACAAATTTCCATCCTCCAGAAAACCAGTATAATGAAAATAAACGGTTGTTCCTGCAGCGGGTTTTATACCTGTTCCTTTTTGAATTATTTTATATACTAATCCAGAAGGAGTAGTGGTTGCAGTAGCTTTTTGTGTGTTCAAATAAGCCACTTTTTCAGTAACTAACGCAGCCATTTTTTCTTTTTGAACTCTTTCGGCTTCTGCTTTAGCTTCCGCTTCTTTTTTTTCTTCTTGGGCTTTGTTGTTGAAATAGTTCGCAAATACTTGTTCAGCTTTGAATTTTTTAGCCAACGAACCCTTTTGAGTAATGATAATGTTTTTAATTACATCGTCTTGAGAAATGCTATCAACTACATTCATTCCTTCCACCACATGACCAAAAATAGTGTGCTTTCCGTTCAACCAAGGAGTGTCTTTGTGTGTGATAAAAAACTGACTTCCATTGGTTTTTGGACCCGAATTGGCCATAGCCAAAATTCCTCCTTTATCAAATTTCAACTCAGGAATGAACTCGTCTTTAAAAGAATAACCTGGCCCTCCAGCACCTGTTCCTTGCGGGTCTCCCCCCTGAATCATAAAATCACTAATCACACGGTGGAATTTTAAACCATCAAAAAATGGTTTTCCTTTTAGTTTTTTGTCGGTCACAAAATCATTTTTTCCTTGTGCAAGACTAATAAAATTGGCAACAGTAATCGGTGTTTTTTGGAAATCTAATTCCAGAACAATTGCCCCTTTGTTCGTGTTAATGGTAGCAAATATTCCATCTTCTTTTATAGTTGCAATTTTTTTTACGGGGCTTTTAACTATTTTTTTTGAAGTTTCTTGTGCCTGAACGCTAATTAAAGCAATAAAGGCTAAAAATAATAGGTTGAATTTCATTGTATTAGGTTTATTCTATTTTTTTTAAGATTATTTTGCTTGAACTAATTCAATTTCGAACATAATATTAGCATAAGGTGGGATTACATTTCCAGCTCCGCCAGCTCCGTAAGCTAAATGCGAAGGAATAAATAAAACAGCTTTGTCTCCATAAGACATTTTTTCAAGACCTTCAATGAATCCTGGAATCATACCATCTTTTTTTCCCGCTTGAAAAGGGATAGTTTCGTAACCTCCTTGTGCAGCTCTGTTGGGATCAAATTTCCCAAAAGCTTGAGCAACGTTTTCGATATTGGTATCAAAAAGTTGTCCACTTTCAAGAAAACCTGCATAATAAATATTTACATCCGTTCCTTTGGTTGGTTTTTTACCACTTCCTTTTTGAGTGATAACATATTTTAATCCAGATGCTGTTTTGGTTGCTTTAGTTTTTAAAGCTTCAAAATAGGCTACTTTTTCTTCAATTATTTTTCCGTATTTCGCATCGTATTCTTTTTCGCTTTGTGCTTCCACATTCATTTGCTCTTTTTGTTTTTTAGACTCGATAGAGAAATAATCATAGAATGTTTTTTCGGCATCAAATTTTTTAGCAGCTTCTCCTTTACGGATAATTTTTATTGATTCGATACGGTCATTTTGTTCAATTTTGTTTACTATTTCCATTCCATTATCAACTACACGACCAAAAATAGTGTGTTTGTTGTCTAACCATGGCGTAGGCACGTGAGTAATGAAAAATTGACTGCTGTTGGTGGCTGGGCCGTTATTGGCCATGGCCAAAAGACCTTCTTTGTCGAAAATTAAATCGCTAAACTCGTCTTTAAATTTGTAACCAGCATCTCCTGAGCCAGTTCCTAATGGATCTCCCGTTTGTATCATGAATTCTTTGATAACCCGGTGGAATTTTAAACCGTCATAAAACGGGCGTCCTTTTAGATGTTCATTGGTAACAAAATCATTTTTTCCTTCGGCTAGTGTAACAAAGTTAGCCACTGTAATAGGTGCTTTATTGTAGTCTAGTTCTAAAAAAATAGATCCTTTATTGGTTTCAATTTTGGCGTATAAACCATCTGCTAAATTGCTATTTTCTTCTTTGCAAGAATACAATGTAGTGATGAGAAGCAATACAAATAGAATGTTTTTTTTCATAATTGATTATAGTTAAACTTATTTTTCTAGGGTATCCTGAGTTGTTGTTTTAGGTTTTGAAACGATTTTTTTAGGTTTTTTTATACTGTTTATACTGTCTTGTGTGGGCGTTTTATTGAGTTGGCTATTTTGTTCTAATTCTTTCTTATAAACCGCTTCGGGTTTAAAATCAGTTAGTGTAATGGTACAAATTAAAGGTTGGTTAACACCGATTTTTTTGTTGTCGCCATGATAACCATAAGCCATGTGAGAAGGGAAAAAGAAGTTTACTCTTTCGTTTTTTCGCATCAATTTAATGCCATCTCGCATTCCTGTCATGATTTCTTGCTTGTCTACCCGATACACTTGGGGTCTTAGTTCTACTTCTGAATAAATAGTTGCGCCTTCTAGGTCTTTTAATTCGTAGTTAAAAAAAGCTACATCTCCTTTTTTAGGAGTTATGGTATCGACATTGTTTTTTGTTTCATAGGAATACCAATAGCCTTTAGATGAAGCAAAATAACTAATGTTAGGATTTTTTTTCATCAAAGCTTTGATTAAATCCTCATCGGAAGCATTTAATTTTTTGTTTCTTTCTACTGATTTTTTCATAAAAACACCTGATGCACTAGATATAGGACGACGAGCCTCTTGATGTTGTATACATCCAGTAAAAACGAAGCATAAAAAGTAGCTAGTAACAATAAATTGAATTGCTTTCATGTTTTTATAACGTTAAATTTTTGACTAGATTTTCAAATTTGTTTATAGTTTCTTCCATTGCAACTTCCGACTTTCCACCAGCAGCATTGCGATGTCCACCGCCGTTAAAATGTGCTCTTGCAAATTCATTTACATCAAAACCTCCTTGAGAACGGAAAGAAATTTTTATAATTTTTTCGTCTTTATTTTCGATAAAAATAGCGGTAAACTGAATTCCTTTGATGCTTAAACCATAATTTACAATGCCTTCAGTGTCTCCTTTTACATAGTTAAATGTATTTAGTTCTTCTTGTGTAAGAGTGATGTAAGAGGTTTTATGCTCAGGCAAAACTTTTAAATTCTGCAATGCTTTGCCTAATAATTGCAACCTGTTGTATGAACTGTTGTCAAAAAGCAAATTCGGAATTTCAGTGTTTGCTACGCCAAGATCAATTAATTCGGCAACAATTCGGTGTGTGTTTCCTGTTGTATTTGGGAATCGAAAAGAACCTGAATCGGTTAAAATTCCAGTGTAAATACAAGTTCCAATGGTTTTGTCAATTTGGTCTTTTTGGTCTAAAAATGAAATAAAATTATAAATCATTTCGCAAGTTGAACCAATGGAAGTTTCAGAATACATATAAGCTGCATAATCATCAGGTTTTTGATGATGATCAATCATAATGTAAGTGGTTTCAAGAACTTCAAGCACTTTTTCCATTTCGCCTACACGATGAAAAGCATTGAAATCGAGGGTGAAAACAATGTCGGCTTCTGCTAATATTTTAGTGCAGTTTTCTTTATCTTTTTCGAATATTTGAACCGTTTCTGTACCAGGAAGCCAAGCCAAAAAATCAGGAAATTCGTTTGGCGAAATTACTGTTGCCTCGTGATTATTTTTTCTTAAAAAATGGTATAGTCCTAAAGTTGAACCCATAGCATCACCATCAGGATTTCTGTGCGGAATGATGGCTATTTTTTTTGGCGTAGCCAATAAGGATTGTATCGCTTGTATGTCTTGTATTTTCATAGTTTGCGAATTTACATTTTTTTAGTGTAAACTATGAAATCATTTAAAAATTAACTTCTTTTTTACAACTTAATGTTCTAGTGGAAATATTGTTAACATTCTTTTTTTTAACCATTAAGCGAGTTAAGAAAGTTAAGAATACTGTAAACCTTAATTCTATTAAATGACTAAATGGTTTGTCTTTCACATAAATACAAGTAGAGTTTAACTTAAAAATACTTCAGTCTTGTTGCTCTTAATTTTTGATACAACTGAAATTTCACTCCTTTTACGTTTTGTGAATGATAGATGCCTATGGTACCCGAAGCGAGATAGGCAATAAAGCAAGAAATACCAATAAAAATGGCGCTTTCGACACCAAAAAGTTCCATTCCCATAACGGTACAAGCAATTGGAGTATGAGTTGCCCCCGAAAACACAGCTACAAAACCCATTCCAGCCAAAAGAGCAATAGGTAAAGGAATAAAAACGGATAAAGCACTTCCTAATGTGGCACCAACAAAGAATAAAGGGGTTACTTCGCCACCTTTAAAACCTGCTCCCAAGGTAAAACCTGTAAATACTATTTTGAGTAGAAAATCATAATATTCGTTTGGTTTAGTAAAAGCTTCTACTATCGAAGGAATTCCTAATCCCATAAATTGAGTGGCGCTAA
Organism: Flavobacterium zubiriense; assembly: GCF_041729725.1. Taxonomy (NCBI): domain Bacteria; kingdom Pseudomonadati; phylum Bacteroidota; class Flavobacteriia; order Flavobacteriales; family Flavobacteriaceae; genus Flavobacterium; species Flavobacterium zubiriense. Next base: position 333,773 of record NZ_JBCFQL010000001.1, read on the forward strand.
AGTAATAAATAACTAAAGCAAAAATAATTCCACCTACAAAAGGACGCAGCGGTGGATAGGAAATGGTTTTCTTGAATAAAGAACCCCAAAAATGAGTACTTCTGGAAAAGAGCATTGCTGCTAAACCAAATAAAATACTAGATGGAATGATCCAAAATAAGTTTTCGAGATTTAATTCAGGGATAACAGGAATGCTGTAAACCGTATGGTGAACCCCCCAAATTTCAACAGTGTAATAGGCAAAAAAAGCAACAACAAAAGAAAAAATACTACTCTTTAAACTGATTTTACAACAATACAATACTTCTATAGCAAAAATAGCTCCGGCAAGTGGTGTTCCAAAAACAGAGGCAAATCCAGCACTGATTCCTAAAATAATTAGCGTTTTTCTGTCAGTCGCATCGAGTTTGAATATTTTTGTGAATTGGTCGGAAATTGCACCACCCATTTGCACTGCTGTTCCTTCTCGACCTGCTGAACCTCCAAAAAGATGGGTAATAATTGTTCCTAAAAGAACAAAAGGAGCCATTTTGAACGGAATTGTTTTTTTAGGTGTTTTGTATTCGTCTAATAAAAGATTATTCCCTTTAACTACGTCATTACCATAATAATGATACAACAATCCTATCAATAAACCTCCGAAGGGTAAAAACCATAACAGCCAAATGTTTTGGGTTCTAAGTTCTGCTGCCCATTCTAAAGCTACTAATAAAAAAGCAGAAGCTGAGCCAGAAAAGAATCCTATTAAAGCACAAATCAAAATCCATTTACAAGAAAGCAGTATTGTTTTTTTAAAATTCATTTTTACATTTGTTTTGTAATATTTGAGCGCAACAAAAGCAGTTTTAATTGGTCTATTGCTCTTGTCGCGCTCGAAAAGTATTTTTAGAATTTTAATTATTCAGCTAAAACTGCAGTCAATTCAATTTCAACTAAGTATTCAGGAGCTACTAATTGGTTGATTCCGTAAAAACCAGTTGTAGGTTTAATATCTTTGAAAAATTGTGCGTGAGCTGTTGCTACTGCTTCAAAAGTGCTTACATCAGTAGTAAAAATACGGGTACGAATAACATCTTTCATTCCGGCATTCAAATCTTCTAGTACTTTTTCCACTCTTTCTAAAATGTTTAGGGTTTGAGCATGAGCATCATCTGCTTTCACTTTATCACCGTCAATAATTGCAACAGTTCCTGAAACTTCAATAATATTTCCAATACGTACTGCACGGCAATATCCCATTTTGTCTTCCCATGGTGATCCTGTTAAGATGTTTTCTCTTTTCATTTTGATGTAATTAATTGTTTTATAGAGGAATGACCCTCTGTTTAAAGTTTTGAATATGTTTTGCAATTTATAAAAAATACTAAAATAAAAAACACCGATTTGGATAAACTCAAATTGTAATTTTTAGTTTTCAATTATCGTTTTTTTTACAATAAAATCAAAAGTTTATTGTTATCTATTAGGAATAAGTTCAGAAAAGTTGTTTTTTTGGATACCGTTTTATAATTAAAAAAATATAAAGATGAATCAATATTTAAGTTTTAAAGGTCAAATATTTATTTTGGGTTTAATGTTCGGAGTGCTATCATCAGCCTATTCTCAACAAGAGTTTGGTGGTGATTTAAAAGTTAAAGCAGCTCCAGTGAAAAAGAAGGAGGTTAAGGAAGCTAAGATCAAAGAGGTGAAGTTTTCTAACGAAGATTTTAATAAAATAAAATCGTATGAAGTTCAGGGATTAGATAAGAATGAGTATAAAGTTCCTGAAAAAGAAGATTACGATGCTGAAAAATTAGCTAAAAGAGATCAGGATTTAGGGGTTGTGAAAACGGGTTCAGGAACAGCAAAAGTAAGGTATCGTGACGCCGCTTATGTTGATGGCGATAAAGTAAGAGTGTATTTGAATTATGTAATTATTGAACCAGAAGTACTTTTAAGTGGAGAAGATCAAGGTTTTGATATCACTTTGCAAAAAGGATTAAATCGTATTGATTTTGAAGCAATCAACGAAGGTTTTGCTGCACCAAATACTGCCGATTTTAAAATTTATGACGATAAAGGAGAGGTGATTTCGTCTAACCAATGGAATATTGCTCAAGGATTTAAGGCAACTATTATATTAGAGAAAGAATAGTTTTAAGACGTTTTTTTGTCTTTTGGTTAAAGTTTCTTTAATGTTAGGTTCGGGTTTTGTTTTATAAATTGAAAGCTTGGTATATTTGTTGATACTTAGTATTGTTAATGAAACAAAATAAGATTAATATGAAGCCATTTTTGTTGTTTGTAATGATGTGTTTTGCAACTAGTAGCTATGCTCAAAACGAGTTTAATTCTACCAAGTTCAAAGCAATAGCACCATTGAATACTACTGTTGCTCCTAAGAAAACGACACCTTTACCTAATGATGCTCCAGTTATTAAAGCACCAAATGTCTTTAAAAAACCAGATGTTGTTTTGCCTTCCAGTTCTAAATATCAAATAGGGGAAACAAAATCTTTTTCTATGGAAGAAACTAATGATTTTGTTAATCCAGGAGATCGAATTAGAGATAAAATGACCAAAGATTTAGATAAGACCTTGGTAAGAGAAGGTTTGAGAGAAGATGATCGTCTTTTGGTAAAAATTGATAAAAACTTTGGAGAAATCAGAACCAAATCTAAGTATTTTGTGGTCAAATACCGTGATTTTGTATACATAGATGGCGATTTGATAAAAGCAACACTCAACAATCAAATGATAGGGGGGATAATGGAATTGTATTCTAGTTATGGTCAGTTTATTTTTGATTTAAAGGAAGGTATAAATACTTTTGAACTGGAAGCTTACAGTAAAGGAACTTCTGGAGGGAATACTTGCGAGTTTAAAATTTATGATGATAAAGGAGTTTTAGTTCGTTCGGAATTCTGGGATAACTGGGATAAGGGAGTCAAGGGGAAATTTGTTATTGTAAAAGAATAAAAAATAATGTGTTGCGTATGTTGTTTTTTGAAAAATAATAGGAGTGAAAATGGAAAATAAAAAAAACAAAAAATTTCAAAATTCCGTTTTTCCATTCCAAATTTTAAAAGTAATTTTGCGCCCATGCAACACAACGTACTTATTTTAGATTTCGGTTCGCAATACACTCAGCTGATTGCGCGTAGAGTTCGCGAATTAAATATATTCTGCGAAATTTTTCCATATAACAATTTCCCATCGGACTTATCCAGTTATAAAGCCGTAATTTTAGGGGGAAGTCCTTTTTCTGTTCGCGGAGAAGATGCACCACATCCTGATTTGTCTCAAATTAGAGGAAAATTGCCAATGCTTGCCGTGTGTTACGGAGCGCAATATTTATCTCACTTTAGTGGAGGCGAAGTTGCAGCATCTAACACAAGAGAATACGGTAGAGCTAATTTGTCTTATATTAAGGAAAATGAAGTTTTCTTTGAAGGAGTTTCTCCAAACAGTCAAGTGTGGATGAGTCATAGTGATAGTATTAAGGCGTTACCAACCAATGGTGTAAAATTAGCAAGTACACATGATGTGGAATTTGCAGCTTACAAAATTGAAGGTGAAACAACTTACGCCATTCAATACCACCCAGAAGTATATCATTCAACTGAAGGGAAACAAATGTTGGAGAACTTTTTAGTAAAAATTGCTCATGTTCCTCAAAATTTCACGCCAGGTGCTTTTGTTGAAGAAATCGTGGCTGAGATGAAAGAAAAAATTGGAAACGACAAAGTTGTTTTAGGTCTTTCTGGAGGAGTAGATTCAACTGTAGCGGCAGTTTTATTACACAAAGCCATCGGGAAAAACCTGTATTGTATTTTTGTAAACAACGGTTTGCTTCGTAAAAATGAATTCCAAAGCGTTTTAGATCAATACGAAGGAATGGGCTTGAACGTAAAAGGAGTAGATGCTTCTCAGCGTTTTTATGATGCCTTAGCAGGAGTTAGTGATCCAGAATTGAAAAGAAAAGCCATCGGAAATGCTTTTATCGAAGTTTTTGATGATGAATCACATCAAATTGAAGATGTTACCTGGTTAGCCCAAGGAACGATATATCCTGATGTTATCGAATCGGTTTCTGTAAAAGGGCCATCGGCAACCATTAAATCACACCACAACGTGGGAGGTTTACCAGATTATATGAAATTGAAAATTGTAGAACCTTTGCGTATGCTTTTTAAAGATGAAGTACGTAGAGTGGGAGCAACTTTAGGAATTGATCCGGAATTATTAGGAAGACATCCTTTCCCAGGACCAGGATTGTCAATCAGAATTTTAGGAGATATTACTTTAGAAAAAGTACAAATCTTGCAAGATGTAGATAAAGTTTTTATCGACGGATTGAAATCTTGGGGATTGTATGATAAAGTTTGGCAGGCAGGAGCGATTTTGCTTCCTGTAAATAGTGTTGGGGTTATGGGGGATGAGCGTACTTATGAAAAAGTAGTGGCGCTTAGAGCTGTAGAATCTACTGACGGTATGACTGCTGACTGGGTTCACTTACCGTATGATTTCTTGATGAAAGTATCTAATGATATTATCAACAAGGTAAAAGGGGTGAATCGTGTTGTTTATGATATTAGTTCAAAACCACCTGCAACAATTGAGTGGGAATAATAGAAACTTCTTAGTAGGCGTTTCTTAGTTATTATAAAAACGGTATCAGATTTTGGAATAAAATTTGGTACCGTTTTTATCTTTAGTGTAATAATTTATATAAATAAAATAATCGAATGAAGTATTTTTTTGCAATTTGGATTCCTGTTATACTATTTACCAATGTGGTTTTTTCGCAAGAAACAATAACTCATAAAGTAGAGCGAGGAGAGACAATAACTGAAATCGCTAAAAAATATCAGGTTACTCCGTATGATATTCATAAACTAAATCCTGATGTTCAGGATAAATTAAAACCAAGAACGGTGCTTTTGATTCCTTCAAAGGCAGGAGCTAAAGTGATTGCTAATCAAAATCAGGCTGAAATTAAGCACAAGGTTTTGCCTAAAGAAACTTTGTACGGAATTGAAAAAAAATACAATGTTTCGGATGCTGATTTGAAAAAAGCAAATCCGTTTTTAGAAACAGACGGTTTACAAATTGGTCAGGAATTAATAATTCCGTCTAAAAACAAAATGAAGTCTTCTGAAAAAGCGGTTTATCATGATGTAGTTGCCAAAGAAACAAAGTATTCAATAGCTAAGAAATACGGGATTACTATTGCGGAATTGGAAAAGAAAAATCCAGATATTGTGCCGGGTTTAACTGTTGGTTCGCATTTGTTGATTAAAGGAAATCCTATTTTACCTCAAAAAGCAACTGTAAAACAAGAAGGGATTATTACTCCTGTAAATAAGTATTCCACTTATGAAGTAAAACCTAAAGAGACCTTATATAGTTTGTCAAAAATGTTTAATTTGAGTCAGGAAGAATTGATGGTCTTAAATCCTGAACTTAAAAATGGTGTTGAAATAGGGATGCTTTTAAAAGTGCCTGCTAATACAGTGTTTCTAAAAGTCTCTGAGAATAAGGTTTATGCTGATTTGACTGCTAAAAATAATTCTGGCGATCGTAAAAAAATAGCATTGCTTTTGCCTTTCAATGTTTCTAAAGTGGAAGGTGATACTGTACATTCGGTTATCGAGCGATTAAAAAAGGATAAGTTTTTAAACATGACTTTGGACTTTTATGCTGGTGCTTTATTGGCAATAGATTCGGCTAGAACATTAGGATTACCAATTGATGTGAGTGTTTTTGATTCGGAGGAAACAAAATACAATTCGAATATTGCTGCTATTATTAATGATAATAAATTGCAAAATGCAGATGTGGTTATTGGTCCTTTTTATCAAAACAATGCCGAAGCAGCCGCTCGATTATTGAGTGTTGCTAATGTTCCGGTGATTTCGCCATTGTCTAAAGATGAAGGTGTTCCAATTGCTAATTTGTATCAAGCAGTTCCTAGCAATGATATTTTGAAAAGCAAGATGTTTGATTTTATGCGCTCTAAAAATGGCAATATGCTTGCTGTTGTAGATAAAAAGAAAGTTTCGGTAATTCAGTATTTAAAACAAAATCAACCTGATGTAAAATTAGTTCCTTTGAATGATAATGGAACTGTTTCAGCTGAAAATCTTAAAAGTATGTTGGTTGCAGGTCGAATGAATTATGTAGTTTTAGAAACCGCAAATACTTGGATGATAAAAACTACTATCACTTCTATGGTTAGTGCTATGTCAAATTATCTGGTTCAATTAGTGGTATTAGAACCTAATGAAACTTTAGATAGCGATGAGATTAATTTTTCTAATTTGGTAAAATTAAAATTAATGTATCCCTCTGTAATTAAAGAAGATAGCTCGGTTGAAGGAGTTGTTTTCGAAAATAAATTTAGAAAAATAAATTCGATTTCTCCTAGTGATTATGCCATAAGAGGATTTGATGTTACATTTGATGCTATGATGCGCTTAATGCAAAATAAATCTTTTGAAGAAACGGCGAATACTATTTCGACTCAACAATTTAAAAATAAATTTGAGTATCATAAAAAAGAGGGTATAGGAAATGCTAACAAAGGAGTGTATATTTTATATTACGATAGCGATTTGACGGTAAAAGTAGCTAACTAAACTTTTTACTTTACATGGATGATAATCAAAAACAACTGATAAAATTAGCACATACCAAAATGCCTTTTGGGAAATATGAAGGCCGGTTTCTTATTGATTTACCGGAGTATTACGTGGTTTGGTACCACAACAAAGGATTTCCAAAAGGAAAATTAGGTGAACAGTTAAAACTGATTTACGAATTAAAGTTGAATGGATTAGAAGAACTGATACGAAATATTAAAAAAAGATACCCAAAACCTCATTGATTTCAGAAATTAATGAGGTTTTTATTTTGGGATTGACAAAAGTCAATTTTAGAAATTATCTCATTTCCAAATTAGCATAATCCCAATTTATAATCGTATTTTTGCATCGTTTTTTATACAATTACAATACAAATCATAACAGAATGAATCAAACGAAATATATTTTTGTTACTGGTGGTGTGACTTCTTCATTAGGAAAAGGAATCATTGCAGCATCATTAGCAAAATTGTTACAAGCCAGAGGATATAGAACAACAATTCAAAAGTTTGACCCTTATTTAAATGTTGATCCAGGGACATTAAACCCTTATGAACATGGCGAATGTTATGTAACTGATGATGGAGCGGAAACCGATTTAGATTTAGGTCACTACGAACGTTTCTTAGATGTTCCTACTTCTCAGGCTAATAATGTTACTACAGGTAGAATTTACCTTTCTGTTATTGAAAAAGAAAGAAGAGGAGAGTTTCTTGGAAAAACAGTTCAGGTTGTACCTCATATTACCAATGAAATTAAAGATAGAATGCAATTGCTTGGTAAATCAGGTGATTATGATATTATTATTACTGAAATTGGAGGAACTGTTGGGGATATTGAATCATTACCATATATCGAATCGGTTCGTCAATTAGTTTGGGATTTGGGTGAAAATAATGCAATTGTAATTCATTTGACGTTAGTTCCTTACTTAGCTGCTGCGGGCGAATTAAAAACAAAACCAACTCAGCACTCTGTTAAAACCTTAATGGAAAGCGGAATTAAAGCAGATATTTTAGTTTGTAGAACAGAGCACGAAATTTCGAATGATATTCGTAGTAAACTAGCCTTATTTTGTAATGTAAAAAGAGAAGCAGTTATTCAATCAATTGATGCTTCTACTATCTATGAAGTGCCTAATTTAATGCTTGAAGAAGGATTAGATGTTGTGGCTTTAAAGAAATTAGACTTACCTAAAAAAGCGGCTCCGGATTTAAAACACTGGAACACTTTCTTGAAAAGAATAAAATCTCCAAAACATACCGTAAATATTGGTTTGATTGGAAAATATGTTGAAATGCAAGACTGTTATAAGTCAATTTTAGAAGCTTTTATTCATTCAGGAGCGGCTAATGAGACTAAGGTAAATGTGATTTCAATTCACTCTGAATATATTGATGAAGAGAATGTAGCGGAAAAATTCAAAGATTTAGATGCCGTTCTTGTTGCTCCAGGTTTTGGAGAAAGAGGAATTGAAGGGAAAATTGCAGCGGTGCGTTATGCTCGTGAAAACAAAATGCCATTCTTTGGTATTTGTTTAGGAATGCAAATGTCAGTTATCGAATATTCAAGAAACGTATTAGGATTAGCAGAAGCCAATTCGACTGAAATGAATCCTGAAACTCCAAATCCAGTTGTTAATTTGATGGAAAGTCAAAAAAATGTTACGGACAAAGGAGGAACGATGCGTCTTGGAGCCTGGAAATGCGAAATTAAACCAGATACTTTGGCACATAGAATTTATGGTCAAACTACTATTTCGGAGCGTCACCGCCACCGTTATGAATACAATAACGAATACCTAGATGCACTTCAAAAAGCAGGTTTGAAAGCTTCAGGTGTCAATCCAGATACAGGTTTGGTCGAAATTGTAGAAATAGAAGATCATCCATTTTTTATTGGTGTACAATACCATCCAGAATATAAAAGTACGGTAGTTAATCCACATCCACTTTTTGTGAATTTTGTGGCAGCAGCTGTAAAAGCAAAGAAAAAACAGGAAGCTATTTCTAAAAATTGAACCCAATAATTGGACTGAATCAGTCGACAAAAAATAATTCGTATTACAATGGAAGAAAAAAAGTTTGACCCCAATTCGTTAATTGGTTTTGTATTGATTTTCGGTATATTACTTTGGATAATGTATCAAAACAAGCCTTCTGAAGCAGAACTTGCTGCAGATAAAGCCAAAAAAGAATTGGTTGTTAAAGATGCTCAAATTCAGGAAAATGCTGCAAAATTAGCAGCCGTTCCAGTGGCAACAAATGATACTTTGCAATTAGCAAAATTGCAAAAAACTTTAGGGAGTTTTGCTTATTCAGCTACTTTGGCTAGCGCTAAAGAAGGATTTACTACTATTGAAAACAAACTAGTAAAACTTAAAATAGCTAACAAAGGGGGATATATTACTGAAGCGACATTAAAGAATTATGAGCGAACTAAAAAAGGTTCAGGCGATTTAGTTCAATTGATTAAAGACAACAATGCTCAGTTTAATTTACAATTAGCCACTGTTGATAATCATACTTTAAATACGAAAGACCTTTATTTCGAACCTACTTTGACAAAAAATGGTGAAGACCAAATTTTGACCATGCGATTGAAAGCTGCTGCAAATGCCTATTTAGAATATAAATATGTATTGAAAGCAGACGATTATATGTTGGATTTTGATATCCAAACACAAGGATTAAATACCGTTTTAAAAACGGCTAAGCCAATACAATTAGAGTGGGATTTAAAAACTTATACTAACGAAAAAAGTATTTCTTACGAAAATCGTTATTCTGAAATTTATTTCGAATACGAAGATGGAAAAAGCGACTATTTAGGTCAAGGAAACGATAAAACTGAAACGGCCGAAGAAGTGAGTTATGTAGCTTACAAACAGCATTTCTTTTCTTCTATTTTATTGTCGTCGACTCCATTTCAAACAGCCGAATTGTACTCTAATAATTTAGTGAATGATGAAGCGATTGATACCACTTTTACAAAGCAATTTAAAGCGGTAATGCCGTTGGCTTTTAAAAATGGAGAGCTAGATCAAAAAATGAATTGGTATTACGGCCCTACAGATTACAAATTATTAAAATCGTACGATAGAAATCTGGAAGACATTGTAGCACTTGGATGGGGGATTTTTGGATGGATTAACCGTCATTTGTTTATTCCAATGTACGGATTCTTAAGTATGTTTATTTCTCAAGGTTGGGCTATTGTATTGTTTACTATTTTAGTAAAATTACTAATGTCACCTATTACTTATAAGTCATTTTTGTCTCAGGCTAAAATGAAAGTGTTGCGTCCTGAAATCACTGAAATTAGTGAGAAATACAAGGATGAACCAATGAAAAAGCAACAAGAAACCATGAAGTTGTACAACAAAGCGGGAGTGAATCCTATGGCTGGTTGTGTTCCTGGTTTATTGCAAATGCCTGTTTTCTACGCCTTATTTCAATTCTTCCCGTCGGCAATTGAGTTGAGACAAAAAGGATTTTTATGGGCAGACGATTTATCATCATTTGATTCCGTTTACAAACTACCTTTCCATATTCCAGCTTATGGAGATCACATTAGTTTGTTCCCAATTTTAGCTTCTATTGCCATTTTCTTCTATATGAAAATGACAACTGGAGACCAACAAATGGCGACACCGCAACAAGAAGGTATGCCAGATATGGCTAAAATGATGAAGATAATGGTGTATGTTTCGCCATTAATGATGTTGTTATTCTTTAATAGTTATGCCTCAGGATTGAGTTTGTATTATTTTATTTCAAATACAATTACAATCGGAATCATGTTAGTGATCAAAAATTACATTATTGATAGCGATAAGATTCACGCTCAAATTCAAGAAAACAAAAAGAAAGAGCCAAAGAAACAAAGTAAGTTTCAACAAAAGCTACAAGAAGCTATGGCGCAACAGGAAGCTATGAAAGCTCAAAAGAAAAAGAAATAAAAATTACAGAATCAATCTTTATCAGAACGATTACACATAATAAATAAGCCTCAAAGCTAATGTTTGCTTTGAGGCTTATTTTCTTAAAACTTATTTGATTTTTAATTTAGTTAAAAGCTGGTAGTAAAACTTTATCAATAGCATGTACAATCCCGTTTGAGCATTGTATATCAGTCAAAATGATGTTTTTATTTACATCTGACCCAGCGTCATTAATTGCAGTTCCTGTGATAGTGAAAGATTCCCCTTGTAATGTTGGAATGTTTCCTGAAGGAATTGCATTAGAACGTACATTTAGACCTCCAACTACATGATACAATAGAACTTCTGTTTTTAGACCAGAATTTAAACCACCATATAAATCCAATGTAGCTTGGTCAAATGCAGTATTAACTGGAGCAAATACAGTAAATGGTGCTCTTTCTGTCCCATCTAAAGCTCCAGCAAGGTTCTGTGCTACTAATAAACTTGTAAGTATACTCAAGTTAGGATTAGCTACCGCGTGGTCTTTGACGGTAGGAATTCCGATTACTCTATTTACTACATGAATTACACCGTTACTAGCATCAACGTCTGCAGAGGTAACTACTGCTCCGCCATTTTCAATACCTCCGTTTAGAGTTACTACAGCTCCTGATTTTTGTACAAACATACTAATTGTTGGTGCATTTGTAGTTGCGTTAATAGGGGATAGAGTAGAGACATAAACAGAAGCAGGAATATTTGCGCTCATAATTTCTTTTCCAATTACATGATTCAGTAATATGTTTCTTAATACATTAACATCTACATTGTTTACTGTAACATTGCTACCTAAGGTACCGAAAAAAGTGTTAAAAGCTGCATTGGTAGGAGCAAAAACAGTAAATGTTCCAGAACCGTTTAATGTTGCTGTCAAACCTGTTCTATTAAGTGCAGTGACTAAGGTTGAAAAATCAGGATTGGCACTAGCAATTCCAGCAATACTGTTGTTAACAGCTTGTGGTTCATCATCATTGTTGCAAGATACTATAAAGGTAAACAATGCAATACAAGCAAAAGCAATTTTAATTCTAGATACAATTTTCATAGTTTTTTGTTTTTAAATTTGTATTTATTTTGTTCAAACTTAATTAAATAATGCTAAACAAAATATAATTTTAAGTTTCTATTAATATTTGTTTAGCCTTGATAAATAGCTTTTTATTGGTTTTTTGTGATTTAATTTATTTAAAATGTTAAACAAAATTTGTAATTATGATTTTTATTTTGGTATGATTTTTTACTGTACTTTATTTAATGCTAAATTTGTTTCAAATTACAGATGTCTTTTTTAAAAGATTTAATACTAATATTTATTTGATATGTTTAAAACTAGTTTGTTTTTCATCTTTTTTTTTGTTTTTCAATGTTCGAATTTGCTTGCTCAGGTCACACTTAATCAATTAGATAGTGAACAAAAAAAACACGGATTATGGAAAGGTGTTTATCCTGAATCCAAAAGACCCCGATATGAAGGAACATTTTCTCATGGTAAGGAAATAGGAGAATTTAAGTTTTTTGATGATACTAAAGCGGGAAGCGTTATTGCTACAAGAACATTTAGTCTAAACGACAATGTGGCTTACACTGTTTTTTATGATCAAAAGAAGAACAAAGTGAGCGAAGGAAAGGTAATCAATAAATTGTTTGAAGGCCAATGGAAATATTACCATTTGGGCGCAACAACTATAATGACGACTGAAAATTACATAAACGGAAAATTAGAGGGTTTGCGTTCTGTGTTTTTTCCAAGTGGGAAAATTGCTGAGGAAACTAATTATACTAATAATTTGAAGCATGGAAGTTCTAAAAAATATTCTGAAAGAGGGATTGTTCTGGAAGAAGCTAATTTCAAGAACAATCAATACGATGGAGAAGCTGTTTTTAGAGATGTAGATGGAAATGTGGTTTCCAAAGGCAAATTTACAAACGGAAAGAAAACAGGAATTTGGCAATTTTTCGAAAATGGAAAATTGATAGAAGAATTAAACATGAGTAATTCTAAAAATAATAATAGATAAAAAAATAAGTAATTTTAGTTTACATAAGAAATTATACAAATTAGTTATTCTGCTTCTTAATTAATTTAGTGTAATTGTTAAGAGTCTCAAATTAGTGTTTATTTGTGAAATTCGTGGCTACTTTTTTTAAAAACGAATCTCCTGAATTAACATAGCTTAGAGATACAAATCCTTTTAAAACTTTGTACCTTTGCAGCCTCATAAAACAATTTTAGAATGAAACGTGTTGTAGTTGGACTTTCGGGAGGTGTAGATTCAAGTGTTGCAGCATATTTGTTGCAACAACAAGGCTATGAAGTTATTGGTCTTTTTATGAAAAACTGGCATGATGATTCGGTTACCATTTCAAATGATTGTCCGTGGTTAGAAGACAGTAATGATGCTTTATTAGTTGCCGAAAAGTTAGGAATTCCGTTTCAAACTGTTGATTTAAGTGAACAATACAAAGAAAAAATCGTTGATTATATGTTCAACGAATACGAAAAAGGAAGAACTCCAAATCCTGACGTGCTTTGCAACCGCGAGATAAAATTTGATGTTTTCATGAAAATTGCTATAAGTCTTGGTGCCGATTATGTGGCAACGGGACATTATTGTAGAAAAAACGAAATTGAAGTTAACGGAAAGCCCGTTTATCAATTGCTTTCTGGAGTGGATAACAATAAAGATCAATCGTATTTTTTATGTCAGTTATCACAAGAACAATTGTCAAAATCACTTTTCCCGATAGGTGAATTGACAAAACCACAAGTGCGTGAAATAGCCGCCGAAATGGAATTGGTTACAGCCGAAAAGAAAGACTCTCAAGGATTGTGTTTTATTGGAAAAGTACGTCTTCCTGAGTTTTTGCAACAAAAATTGCAACCCAAACCCGGTATTATTGTACAAATAGACAAAAGCAATTCGGTGTATAATATTGGTATTCCAAAAGGATTGTCAACCGAAGAAACCTTGTCTTTAACAGCAAGTCCTATTCAATACACGCCTGAAATGGGTAAAACAGTTGGAAAACATCAAGGGGCACATTATTTCACCATTGGACAACGTAAAGGATTAAATGTAGGTGGTACAGCCGAAGGATTATTTGTAATTGTAACAGATGTAGATTCGAATACCATTTATACAGGAATGGGAAGCCATCATCCTGGATTGTTTAGAAAAGCTTTGTTTGTAGAAAAATCAGAAGTGCACTGGATTCGGAAGGATTTGGCTTTAGCCAATGGAGAAACGATGAAAGTAATGGCTCGAATTCGCTACAGACAACCCTTGCAAGAAGCCACTTTGCATCAATTTGAATCAGGAATGTATGTTTCTTTTGAAGAACCTCAATCGGCAATTACGGAAGGACAATTTGTAGCCTGGCATTTGAATGACGAATTAGTTGGTTCAGGTGTAATTTCTTAGTTGGACTTTCGAGAAAAAACAATATATTTAGGTGGTTAATTCTTATAGGAGTTAATCACTTTTTTTATACATTCATTTTATGAAAAAGTATAGCTTGCTATTTTTTATATTCTTTCCACTTTTTGTTTTTTCGCAAGAAGAAGCTTGGGTATATTTTAATGCCAAAGCAAATGAGCATTATTATTATGAAAATCCTTTGCAAATGCTATCGCAACGCGCTTTAGATAGAAGAAATACTCAAAATATCGCTTTGGATTTCAAGGATGTTCCCATTAATCAGGAATATATTGATAGCATTAGTTCTGTTTCAGGAATAAAAGTGATGGCAAAGTCGAAATGGCTCAATGCGATCCATGTTAGAGGAATTCAGAGTTTGATAAATTCGTTAAAAAACTTCGATTTTGTTGACAGAGTTGATTTTGCTAATAAAAATTTAAATCAAACAACTAGTTTGGTTTCGGTTAATAAAAAAAATTCTCCGCGAAAAAATAATTCTAAAAAGGAAAAAATAGTTTCTGTTTCTGAAGGATTTGCTACGCAAATAGAAATACTAAACGGACAGTTTTTGCACCAACAAAATTTTACGGGTTCGGGGAAAATAATTGCAGTTTTGGACTCGGGTTTTTTAGGAGTTGATACTTCTACTGCTTTTAAAAGGCTAAGAGAGAATAAGCAAATTTTAGATGGTTATAATTTTGTAAAAAGAAATACTAGTTATTATGCTGATGATAATCATGGAACAAATGTACTTTCTACAATGGCTGCTTATGGCAAAAATTCGTTGGTAGGAACAGCAATTGATGCTTCTTATTATTTATTTGTTACCGAGGACGTTACTGTAGAAAATCCTGTTGAGGAATCGTTGTGGGTAGAAGCTGCTGAAAAAGCCGATAGTTTGGGTGTGGATATTATTAGCAGTTCTTTAGGCTATTCTGATTTTGATAATCCAAATTACAATTATAATTATACTGAAAGAAACGGAATGATTGCTTTTATTTCAAGAGGAGCCGAAATTGCTTTTAGTCGCGGTATGCTTGTAGTGGTTTCGGCAGGGAATGAAGGAACTACAAGAAAGCCATATATAGGAGTTCCAGCAGATGCTCCGTCGGTTGTTTCCGTTGGTGCGGTTAATGATAACGAAAATAGAGCTGGTTTTAGTTCGATTGGTCCTACGGCTGATGGACGAATAAAACCAGAGGTGATGGCGTTGGGACAAAATACAATTGTTTCAGATAAAAACGGGAACAACATTTATTTGAGCGGCAGTTCTTTTTCGGCGCCAATAATTTCTGGAATGCTAGCTTGTTTATGGCAGGCTTATCCGGATAAAACCAATCAGGAAATAAGAACATTATTGCTTCAGTCATCAAATAAAAATACCGCACCAGACAACGAATACGGTTATGGTATTCCCGATTTTAATTTGGCGTTAAGCAATGGAAATTCATTAAAAAGAGATGTTTTGCAGCATCCAACTTCTCCTTTTATCAAAGAAGATTTTCCTGCTAATTCTAATTCAGGAATAATTTTTTTTAATAGTTTTTCGGGTCAAAAAACAGAAGATTTACAAGAGAATTTTTCATTAGAATCATTACGTAAAGGACTTTATTTTTATAAAAAGGAATCGGATGTTTTTTCGAAATGTGGAAAAATCATCAAAAATTAGTTGGTAATGAATACTATAACAACACTTTTCAATATTAAGTATCCTATAATTCAGGCTGGAATGGTTTGGGTTAGCGGTTATAAATTAGCGAGTGCAGTGAGCAATGCAGGAGGTTTGGGCTTGATTGGTGCGGGTTCTATGTACCCAGAAGTTTTGAGAGAACACATTCAGAAATGCAAAAAAGCAACTTCTAAACCTTTTGGAGTAAACATTCCGATGTTGTATCCCAATATCGAAGAAATCATGCAAATTATTGTGGATGAAAAAGTAAAAATTGTTTTTACATCTGCTGGAAATCCAATGACTTGGACGCCTTATTTAAAAGAAAATGGAATTACAGTAGTGCATGTGGTAAGCAGTACCAAATTTGCTTTAAAAGCACAACAAGCAGGCGTAGATGCTGTTGTTGCAGAAGGTTTTGAAGCAGGTGGTCACAACGGTCGGGACGAGACGACAACTTTTACTTTGATTCCGATGGTAAAAGAACAAATAAAAATTCCTATTATTGCAGCGGGTGGCATTGCTAACGGAAACGGAATGCTCGCTGCTATGATTCTTGGAGCTGATGGAGTTCAGATAGGAAGCCGATTTGCAGCTTCTATTGAATCTTCGGCACATGAGAATTTTAAACAAGCAATTTTAAATACCAAGGAAGGCGGAACACAGTTAACATTAAAAGAATTAACTCCAGTGCGCTTGATTAAAAATAAATTTTTTGAAGACATTCAAGAATTGTATACCCAATGTCCAACAAATGAGGATCTGTCAAAATTACTAGGAAGAGCTCGTGCTAAAAAAGGTATATTTGAAGGAGATTTAACCGAAGGAGAATTAGAAATAGGTCAGATTGCAGGATTAATTCATGAAATAAAAACGGCTGCATCGATTGTTTCAGATATGATGGAAGAATATCAATTAGCTAAAAAAGCCGTTACCCATTTTTTATAATAATAGAGCTTAAAATGACAAAAATAAAATGCTTTTATATCAGCTTACTTTTTTTAGGAATTGGCATCCAGCAATCCTATAGTCAATCCTATAAATTTAGAACTTCGGGAGTTAGTGTTTTGGAAAAAAACGACAAAGGAAAATGGGGAAAATGGTCTGATTTAAAGTTGGCTAACCTTGCGGTTACTTTAGATACTGATAAAAATAGAATTGTAGTGTACTCTCAAAATATTCAGCTTTACGAAATTTTGAGCTATCAACCAGAGTCGGATAGTGAAACCGATTTGGTTTATTCTTTTATTTGTAAAGACATTGACGGTCTAGATTGTACGGTTTCCATCATTACCCGAAAAAAACAAGAAAACCGAAAACAATTGTATATTACATACAGCGATCATGTGATTGTGTATAATATATTTTCGATGTAGAAAATTGAACTTATTCGTTTTCAATATCCTTTATAAACGCATCGTATTCCAGATAAAAACGTTCCAAAGCATCCATTTTTTCCTCAAGAAAATCAAAAATGCTGTCCCAATAATTACGATTGCTAAAACCTACTCCTGTTTTTTCGACCCAAATCCGACTGATGGTTTTTCCGTTTTCTAAAACATAGTCTTTTTCGAAAACCAAATCAGCGATGAATTCTTCTTCTAGAATGTTTTTTAAAGCTTCCAGTTTTTCAAAGTAAGCCGTCCTTTTTTCGTTGCTGCGGTGTTCAATATCAATTAGAACCTGCGCTTTTTTATTATCCACATAAAATTTAAAAGAGAAATCTTTGATTTTTGTGTCATACAAAACCCATTTTCGGGGGTATTTCTCGGCAAATGTTACCCAGAATTCTCTTTTCAATCGCTGTGTTTCTTCTTTACTATACATCTTAGGTACTTTGAACTCTAGAAAATGGGTGTAAATTTATTTTCTAAAGTATATTTATGTTTTATTTTGCAAAAATAGACTTTGATTATGGATTTTCAATATTTTTTAAAATTTATCCCTGATTTGGTTC
This sequence comes from Flavobacterium zubiriense, assembly GCF_041729725.1. Taxonomy (NCBI): domain Bacteria; kingdom Pseudomonadati; phylum Bacteroidota; class Flavobacteriia; order Flavobacteriales; family Flavobacteriaceae; genus Flavobacterium; species Flavobacterium zubiriense. The sequence goes on from NZ_JBCFQL010000001.1 coordinate 351,429, forward strand.
AAGCTCCGCTTTCGGGGAATCTTTCGCATGAGAAAATGATGCCTTTGGAGCGAAAGGAACTTTTGGCAAAAATGAATCTGAAAGGCAACATACCAAGAGAAGCAGCGGTGACCATGTTGTTTTATCCTAAAAATAATGAAACTCATTTGGTTTTGATTGTTCGAAATTCATACGATGGTGTTCATTCGGCACAAATTGCTTTTCCAGGAGGAAAAATTGAAGCTGAAGATGCGGATTATAGTGCAACAGCATTGCGTGAAACGGAGGAAGAAATAGGAGTGAGTCGAGATAAAATTGAAATTGTAAAAGCATTTAGTTCCGTATTTATTCCACCGAGTAATTTCATGGTCTATCCTTTTTTAGGGATTTGTAAGGAAGAAATTGATTTTATTCCTAATGCTATAGAAGTGGCTGCAGTCATCGAATTGCCCTTAGCTGTTTTTAGAAATGATTCCATTGTAACGGTCGAAAATTTATCCACTTCTTATGCTTCTTTTATTGAAGTTCCTGTTTTTAAAATTGACAATCATATTGTTTGGGGAGCCACGGCAATGATGTTGAGCGAATTGAGAGATGTTTTAAATGCAATTCTGGTAGATGAAAACAATTAATTCAAATGTAACATATTAGATTGTTCAAATAAAATTTTTGTAATTTTGCAATCCAATTTTTAAAAGCAAATCAGAGTTTATGGGACTTATTAAAAGAAATCCTTTTGGACATATCTTATTTCTAAAAAAATGGTTGATTCGTTTTTTTGGGAGTTGTACCCATAGACGCTATCGTGGTTTTAATGATTTGCAAATTGAAGGCTCGGAAATTATTCGAAATTTACCCGATACGAATGTTCTTTTTATCTCAAACCATCAAACCTATTTTGCCGATGTGGTGGCTATGTTTCATGTTTTTAATGCTAGTTTAAGCGGACGAATCGATTCGATAAAGAATATTGGATACTTGTGGCAACCGAAGATGAATATTTATTATGTGGCTGCCAAAGAGACCATGCGTTCGGGATTATTACCTAAAATATTATCGTATGCAGGAGCAATTCCTGTGGAAAGAACCTGGCGTTCAGAAGGCGTAGATGTCACCGAAAAAAAAGCTGTAAATCCAAATGATACCGAAAATATAAAAAAAGCACTCAATGATGGCTGGGTAATTACTTTTCCGCAAGGAACAACGCGTTCTTTTAAGCCTGTACGAAAAGGAACAGCACATATTATCAAACAGCATCGCCCCATTGTAGTTCCTATTGTTATTGACGGATTTCGTCGTTCTTTTGATCGAAAAGGCATTCGATTGAAGAAAAAAGGCATTCTGCAATCGTTTATCATCAAAGAACCACTCGAAATTGATTATGATAATGATACAATTGACGAAATTGTTGAAAAAATAGAATTTGCCATTGAGCAGCATCCTTCTTTTTTAAAGGTAATTCCAGCTGAAGAATTAGAAGAACAAGAACAATTGAACAAATTGCGTCAGTGGGAAATTGATTGATTTATAACGGTTTGTTTTTGTAATAATTTACCGTTAAATTGACAAATTTACTATAACTATCCATACCTTCTTTTTGCTGATTTAATTTCAGATACTGGTCGTAAAACGCATGAAACCCTTTTTCTATAGGCGTTTGATATTGCATCCAGAAATCCTGACTTTCTTTGTAATTCTTAATAATTCCAGCATTCACGGTTTTTAATAATTCCTGATAGGTTTTTTCATTTCGAATGTACCAATTGTTCAAGCAATAACGCAACGCAAAGCTATAACCTGAATATTTAAAGTATAAATCATCATTGTGTACCGAAGCCAGAAAACCAATAAAATTGCATTCGCTTTCGCTTGCATATCCCATTTGATGCGCCATTTCGTGACAACTCGTTGTCGGTAAATTATACATTGGCATCAAATAATTAAGTTGCGCTTCATTGGAAAAAGGATTCAAATAACCACTGAATCCCATATATGTAAGCGGTAAACTAAACAAAGATTTTTTGACACTCAAATTCGAATAAGTGAAAAATGGATAGTGAGTGGCGAGGTTTTTATAGCCATTCAAGTTCTTGGTAAAAGTTTCTTCTTGTGAGTAAGGAAAGACTACTTTTAGACTATCATTCTGAGTGATTTTAATTTGAATTTCATTGGTTTTAGCAATAATTTTTTTTGTAAAATCCAATAAATCAGCATCCGAATAATCGCGTTCAATATTCATTTTTTCGAAAAGAGGAACTCTGTAATAGTTGATTGCCCAAAGAAAATAAAAGAAAAAATGAAAAACAGAAATAAAACTTAAAACGGATAATAATTGATTTTTCCAGTTTTGTTTCCAATTTTTTCGATTGTTCCAAAACCATTTTACGGCTAGCAAAATCAAAATAAAATAGAATACATCGCCAATGGAAACTGGAATCCATCCCAAAACAATCCGGAGAAAATTAGAAATGAATAAATACAATCCGTTGCTGTAAAAACGTTCCACAGATTCAGGAAAAAACGGAATTATTTTAAGAATTAAAATTTGAATAACGAGCAATAAAGGGAGTACATATTTCCTTTTCAAAATGATGTTTTTTTTAGTGTAAATATAATTACAATAATCAATTTTATACTAGAAAAGGATTTTAAACTTTGTAACTTTGAGTTTTTAAAACCGAAAATACAACACAAAATATGAGTCAACAGATACGAGATTTAGAGCCTAAGATATTATGGAATAATTTTGCCAATTTGAATGCTGTGCCTCGACCTTCTAAAAAAGAAGAACATGTGGTAGCTTTTATAAAAGACTTTGGTAAAAACTTAGGTTTGGAAGTTTTTGAAGATGAAGTTCATAATATAATCATCCGGAAACCAGCCACGGCAGGAATGGAAAATCGCAAACCAATTGTCTTGCAAGGACATTTGGACATGGTACACCAAAAGAATGCAGATACTGTTTTTGATTTCGATACACAAGGAATTGAAATGTATGTTGACGGCGATTGGGTACGTGCTAAAGGAACAACTCTTGGAGCAGATAATGGTTTAGGAGTAGCCGCAATTATGGCTGTTTTAGAAAGTAAAACTCTTGCTCATCCAGCTATTGAAGCCTTGTTTACTGTTGATGAAGAAACAGGAATGACAGGTGCGATGAACTTAAATGGTGGTTTGCTTCAAGGACAAATTCTGTTGAATTTGGATACCGAAGAAGATGACGAAATTGACATCGGTTGCGCTGGAGGAATTGATGTTACTGCCGAAGCAGAGTTTGATGAGGAAGAAACTCCAGATTATTCAGTAGGTTATACTATTACAGTAAAAGGTCTTAAAGGAGGGCATTCAGGAATTGATATTCATAAAGGTTTAGGAAATGCCAATAAAATCATGAACCGATTGTTGTATGATGGTTTTGATAATTTTGGTTTACAAATTTCGGAAATTCAAGGAGGAAGTTTACGCAATGCTATTCCGCGTGAGAGTGTAGCAAAGGTAATTATTGCTTCCGTTTATGACGAAGCTTTTGTTTTTGATATGCAGCAAATGGTGAGCGAAATTAAAAATGAATTAAAAACAACTGAACCTGATTTAGAAATTGTTTTCGAAAAATTAAAAGAAACACCCGCTACAGTGATGCCGTCTATAGCGCAGTATTATTTTGTAAGAGCGATGGCAACTGCTGCAAATGGAGTGCATAGAATGAGTGCCGATTTTGATAATTTGGTCGAAACTTCGAATAATATTGCAAAAGTGATTCTTGGAAAAGGAAAATTATCGATACAATGCTTGACGCGTTCTTCGGTTGAATCGGCTAAGTTTGATTTGGCTAACGACTTGCGTTCGGCTTTTGAATTGATGGGCTGCGAAGTAGAAATTTCAGGTTCTTATCCAGGTTGGACTCCGAATCCCCAATCGGAGATTTTAGAGGTTTTAGTTCCGATTTATGAAAAATTAAATGGTGAAAAACCAAAAGTAGTGGCTTGTCATGCTGGTTTAGAATGCGGAATTCTAGGAGCTAATTATCCTGATATGGATATGATTTCTTTTGGCCCCACCATCCATGGTGCACATTCTCCGGATGAAAGAGCGAGTATTTCTTCTTCTCAAAAATTCTGGAAATTTTTAGTGGAGATTTTGGCGAATATTCCAGTGAAATAGTAGTCAGTCATCAGTAAATAGTGTTCAACAATCAATGCAACTGAACACTATTTACTGAACACTGCTCACTAAAATTTAGTCTCTTTTCGGACTGTTTTTCTTTTCTCTCTTTTCTTCTTTCTTCTCTTTTGCTGTTTTCAGCGGTTCTTTTTTAGCCGTTTTTTTAGCGTCTTGACTTTTTGCCATGATAATAGGTTTTTATGGTTTTGTTTCAGTAAATGTAGGTTTTATTGTGCTTGCTTTGTCATTTATCTAAAAAAAAATCCCCAATTACTTTGTAATTGAGGATAGGGGTTGGCATGGTTATGTTTAAGTTATTCTTTAAAACTATAAAGGGATTTTTGAAAGTCCGCTTTAAATTTATCTTTGTTGTCCTTGTTCGTCCAATAGAGTACTTTGTAAAAGTGGCTTTTGCTTTCGACAATACCTATCAAGTAATAAATTTCTATATCGTTTTCTTTATCATAGTAAGAGGCATCAAATTCTATAAAATTGATGTTGTCTTTTGAGTTCAAAATAGGTTTCGAAAGAAATCTTTTTTCTTCATCAACTAAAAAATCTTTAATAAAATCCTCATGAAATTCATTTATTGAAGAATAATACATCTCGAGTAAGGATAAATCTTCCTTGCTGTCCTCAATAACAATTGCATAGACTTCTTTGATGCTATTCTTGAATTGTATTGTCGCGACATCATTAAGACCTAATGTTTTATTCATGTATTCAGGCATGTCAAAATAGAAGACGTGTCCTGCTTTTTGCTTGATAAAATTGGTTTGTCCGATAGAAATTGAAGTAAAAAATATAAAGATAAGTGCTAGGTAAGTTTTTTTCATTTTAGTGCTTTTTTGTCGAATCAAATATAAAAAAAAGTTATGTTTTTTTTGTAAAAAAAATCCCCAATTACTTTGTAATTGAGGACTGAAATCTAACATCTAAATTCAGAAATCTTATTTTATTTTTTCTTTAGGACTTTGTACTGTTCATAACATCCGCTTATGGCGTCCATAATTTGTAAATCGTTTGCGGTTTGGATAAAAGATTCTGAATAATTACAACGTTGCAATATTTCTGGGATTTCATTTTTGTCTATTCCTAATAAAACGGCAATGGTTTCTCTGTCAAATTTAGATTCCAGAAGGGTACGAACAGTGTCATCTTTCTTCATCTCTTTCATTTTTTTGAGTTCATTTCCTTTTCTACCAAATACATTGTACAGCATGTCGGCGGGGTTAAATATGGAGCCCAAAACTTTCCCAAAAGCGCCAGGCGAATATTCTCCTGCTTCATAGCCATTGCTTAGTCCAGAAATACTGTAACGGTAGTTTTGATTTGTAGGGATGGTTTTTGAATCCACTTCGAGATAACCAGTTAAATTGAATGGTCGGATGATTACTTCTTCCAGAGCGATGGCTTTTTCAGTCAGAAAAATTTTAGCCACTTTGTTTTTAATCCAGTCATTCGTTACTTTAACTCTGAGCGATTGGAATCCTAAAAGTGAAAAATGCAAAGTGTCAGTAGGATGCACGTCAATTTCAAAATAACCGTTGGAATCTGTTTTAGAACCTCTTACTTTGTTGATATTGATGATGTTAACTCCTGAAAGTGGGTTTTTACCGTTGTCATTATAGACATAGCCTGTTACCTTTTGTGAAGCAGTTGCTTCTTGTGCAAAAGTGGATACAGATAGTATTAAAAAAAAGAAAACTACAAAATATTTCATAAACTGTTTTAAGACTTTAAAAGTAATAAATCAGCTTTAAATATTTTGTAGTTTTCTTTTTTAATTATAAGAAAATTAACAATAGAGTATTTAGTCTCTTCTCGGTCTTCTTGGTCTTGGTGAATCTCCTAAGCTTTCAGAACGTCTAGCTGGTCTTTCTGATGAACCACCTTCACGTCTTGGAGCAGCGCTGCTTCTTTCACTTCTAAAACCACCTTCTCTTGGAGCGGAGTTTCTGTCGCTTTTAAATCCACCGCCCGAAGAACCTTCACGTCTTGGAACAAAGTTTCCTTCTCTTCTTGGGGCAGAACTTCTTCCACCAAATCCACCACCAGAACTTCTTCCGTTATGGTCACGTCTTCCGCCACCATCATTTTTAGAAATTTCAACATTAATACGACGTCCTTCTAATTGTACGTTGTTTAATACTTCCATTACTTTATCAGTATGTTCTGGATCTGTGTTAAAGAAAGAGAAACCTTCTTTTACATCTACTTTGAAAACGTCATCACGACCTAAGTCTAATGTCTCTTTCAAGTAATCCTTCAATGTCATCCAGTCAAAGTTATCTCTAGAACCAATGTTTACAAAATACCTTGTAGCGCCACCATTGTTGTTTTCTCTTGGAGCACGGTCATCGCCACGTTCACGTCTGTCTCCTGATTGAGCAGAAAGATCTCTGGTTTTCTTGTAATAATTGATAAAACGGTTAAATTCAACTGAAACCATTTTCTTAATCAATTCTTCTTTAGTTAAACCTTCTAATACATTATTGATAGCTGGTAAATAGTTGTCAATTTCGTGATCAACTTCAGTATCTTTAATTTTAGTCGCTAAGTGTAGTAATTGAATTTCGCATATTTCGATTCCCGAAGGAATTGTTTTTTCTTCAAATTTTTGTTTGATGATTCTTTCGATAGAAGAAATTTTACGCAACTCACTTTTAGTTACAATCACGATAGAAGTTCCTAATTTACCTGCACGACCTGTACGTCCTGAACGGTGGTTGTAGGTTTCAATTTCGTCTGGTAATTGATAGTTTACTACGTGAGTAATGTTGTCAACGTCAATACCACGAGCAGCAACGTCCGTAGCTACAAGCATTTGAATTTGACGACCTCTAAAAGATTTCATTACACCATCACGTTGCGCTTGAGATAAATCTCCGTGCAAAGCAGCAGCGCTGTATCCATCTTCAACTAATTTTTCAGCAATAGCTTGTGTGTCACGTTTTGTTCTACAAAAAACTACAGAGAAAATGTCTGGATTAGCATCAGCTAAACGTTTTAAAGCTTCGTAACGGTCACGAGCATTTACTAAGTAAAATTCGTGAGAAACCGTTGCTGAACCTGAATTTTTAGTACCAACAGTAATTTCTTCAGGGTTAGTCATGAATTGTTTTCCAATTCTTGCAACCTCTGCTGGCATAGTAGCAGAAAACAACCATGTGTTTTTTTCGTCTGGGGTTGTTGAAAGGATGTTTACGATATCTTCGTAGAATCCCATGTTCAACATTTCGTCTGCTTCGTCAAGAATACAATAATTAATTTGAGTAATGTTTACTAAACCTCTATTAATCATGTCTTGCATTCTACCTGGAGTAGCTACAATAATTTGTGCTCCTCTTTTAATGTCTCTCGCTTGTTCGGTAATACTAGCCCCACCGTAAACTGCTACCACATTAATACCTTTTTCGTATTTAGAGTAGTTTTTAAGTTCGTTGGTAATCTGTAAGCAAAGCTCGCGTGTTGGAGATAAAATTAACGCCTGCGTATTTCTGTTGTCAGCATCAATTTTTTGGATAACTGGAAAACCAAAAGCTGCCGTTTTCCCTGTCCCAGTTTGAGCCAACGCAACCATATCTGTATCTTTTTCCAATAATAGGGGAATCGCCTTCTCCTGTACTTCTGACGGATTTTCAAATCCTAGATCTTTAATCGCCTTCAGTAACGATTCACTCAATCCTAATTGTTCAAATTTATTCATTATGTATTTTTAAAATAGGCTGCAAAATTACTGTTAATATTCGATATAAACTAATGCTATTTCAAGTTTTAATGATTTAATATCTTTTGATTATCAGAAAGTTATCTTTTTAAACTCAAATATTAGCTTTTGTATTTTGATTTTTTATAGCAAAAAATAGAAATCTTTATCATAAAAATGAAAAAAAATGTTGCATTTGGAACAATTATTTTATTCGACTCAAATATGCAATTAGCAATTGAGTTGCTTTTCCTCTATGGCTGATTTTATTTTTAATTTCCAATGATAATTCGGCAAATGTTTCTTGAAAATCATCAGGTTGAAAAATAGGATCGTACCCAAAACCTTGATTTCCTGTTTTTTCGGTAGTGATTTGTCCTTTAGCAATTCCAGTAAATAAATGTTGCTGTCCTTTAAGGTTTAACGCAATTACGGTTTTGAATTGTGCTGTTCTATCTGTTTTGTCCATTAGATTGCTTAGCAGAAGATTCATGTTGTCTTCGGCGTCTTTTTGTTCACCAGCATAGCGTGCAGAATATACTCCGGGGGCTCCATTCAAAGCGTTTACTTCGAGTCCGGTATCATCGGCAAAACAATTGTAACCGTATTTTTCAGTTACATAATTGGCTTTAAGAATAGCATTTCCTTCAATGGTATTAGCTGTTTCAGGAATTTCTTCGTAGCAGCCAATGGATTCCAGGCTTAAAATTTCAATGGAGGAAGGGAGAAGCTGCTGTACTTCAAGTATTTTATTTTTGTTGGTGGTGGCAAAAACGAGTTTCATCTTTTTGTTTTTAATTGTACAAAGGGCAAATATACAATGTTTTGAAAATGGTGTTAGGATATTTGTTTTTCATTTTGTTGAATGATTCTTAAACCAGTTAGATAGACAGCGTAAGTTTTAACTTGTTATTTGTTATTAATGTAGGTAGATGGACTGACAAGCTTTTTGGTTGTGTTTTTTTTACTTATTATTGTAAGTGGTGAAAACTATATAATGTAGTATTTTGAAACGATATAATGTTGTTTAAATGATTAACTTGTATTTGTTTGAGCCAATAAAGCCTCTTTTTGACTTTACGACTTTAAAACTTTCAACAAATTTATGTTAACCAAAAAAAAAATTATGAAAAAAACAAGTATCTTATTTCTTTTAACATTAATGATTTTAGGAATAACATTTGCTTCTTGTACCAAAGACGACAGTGGTCCGGTGGACATGAATTATATTGCGGCAAAATGGAATTTTGATAAGTCAACAGCAACTTCTGGTGCTTTTACAGTACCCTATTCAACGGATTATTTTAAAAACGAAGAGGGTTGCAATAAAGATTATATTGAGCTTAATGCTTTGGGAATTGCGAAATATGGGAACTATACATCAGACTGTGAGTTTGAGGAAAAAATAGGGACTTGGTCGCAAAGCGGAAACAAGATAACAATTGCTATTACTGGGACTAGTTTTAATGGAACTTTTAATGTTGCCAATCTTTCTTCAACCGATTTGTTATTGAAAATTGATGGAAGCTATCAGGGACAATCAGGTACATTTAACTTGTATTTCAAGAAATAAGTAGCAATTGTTTTCTCTTGAACAGCAAGAAAATTTATTTTATTAAATTGTTAAGATTTGATAAACAGTATTATGCATTGTGATTAATCATATATTTGATTGTAGTTTTGATTGTGGTTTTGATTGTATACTTGAATGACTTAAATGTAAATGAGAGTAATACTTCAATAGTCAGCTATATTGGTTATGTATAAAGTGATACTGGTAAATTAAAACTACACTTTGGGTTATACAACTCTATTTTTTTTATTTGTAAGAAACGGAATATTTATATTCTTTGTTTTTGCTTAATATGGTATACATTTTTTTTTAACATTTGTTTTAATTCAAAATGTTCTATTTTGCATAACTATTATTTAGTTCCAAAAAAAACATGATGAGATTCAGTAAAACCACTATAAAGTATAATTTCTTATTTGTCTTCTTTTTTTTATTGTTTTTTGCGAATACTTATGCGCAGTATGTTTTTAAAAACAATGAACTGCCCAAAAAAATATCGTTACATCAGTATGTTGCTGTTGCTGATGTAGGTCAGCGAGACTTGGATATTGAGTTTATAAAAAAACATTTCGCTTCTTTAAACGCGAAACAGTTAAAGACAGAAAGTGATGATTTAGGGTTTACTCAAAATAATTTTTGGGCAAAATTAGAACTTCAAAATACGACAGAATCCAATTTAAGATACTACCTCGAAACCGCTCGTCCGATAACAGATTTGGTTGAATTGTATATTGTTGACGCTGCTTCGGGGCAAATTACCAAGCTGGTTAGCGGTGACAAAATGCCCTATCATGAGCGAACTTTTGATAATCATAAAACTATTTTTAAAATCAATATAAAGTCTAAATCTCAGCTCACGTTATTTTTACATTTAAAAAGTGACGGTGAAGTTGTTAAAATGCCTGTGCTGCTTTACGATGCTGATCAATTTATTGAGACCGCTACCGATGAGCAGATGTTTTTTGGTATTTTCTTTGGTGTTTTAATGATTACAGCTATAATATATTTCTTCTTCTTTATAGGTTTAAGAGATTCTACTTTTTTATATTATACCTTGTATGTGGTTTTTGTGGGACTTTTGCAGTTTGCACTCGATGGCTATTTTTATAAATACATCACGCCTAGTGGCGGTTGGTTTTCTAATCATGCCGTTTTATTTATTGCTATTCTTGCTGTTTTGCTTTCAGGAAAGTACAGTGAAGTTTTTTTGAAAATAAAAATACATAGTAAGCGAATTTATTTTTTGTTTAATGTGGCGTACGTATTGTTAATAGTACTGTTTTTGTGCATCATTTTCATACCAGCAGTATTGATTTATTGTTACGTGTTAGTCAATGTTTTTACTTTGATGTATTTGTTTTTAATTGTGTTTACAATAAGTTATCTGTATTACAAGAAAAAACCCGTTGATACTTTATTCTCTATAGGTATCTTCTTTTTGATATTGGGTTTTATTGTCTTTATTCTACATAATTTTGGTTTAGTGGCCAGTAATTTTTTTACTCAAAACAGCTCTAAGTTAGGAACAGGTTTAGAAGTTATTTTTCTTTCCTTGTCGATGTCTAATTTGATTCGGAATCTTAAAAACGAAAAGAATGAATTGAATCGGATTGCCCTAGCGCGTTCAGAAGAGATGAATGATTTAAAATCCTATTTTTTATCGAATATTAGTCATGAATTGAGAACTCCTTTGAATGCAATTACCAATTTGATTGATTCGATTTCTAATGAGGTAAAGGATAAAAAAGTAATTAAAAATTGCAAAATCATCAAATATTCCTCTCATAGTTTATTGAGTTCGGTAAATGATATTCTCGATTTTTCTAAAATAGAAAAAGGAGAATTACAGTTGGAAAAAGCACCATTTGATCTATTGAAAATGGTTAAAAGTATTAAAAAAAATGCCCAAAGGCGTGCCAAAGACAAAGAACTGGATTTTCAATTTACTAAGTCAGGAACTTTTCCGGATTTGTTGATCGGTGATGAGAACCGGTTGTCTCAAATAATTAATAATGTGTTGAGCAATGCTATTAAATTCACTTCAAAGGGGTATGTCAAGTTTGATGTGGAAATGCAAATTAAAGAAAACCATCAAGCCGATTTGATTTTGACTGTTTCCGATTCGGGTGTTGGGATTTTAAAGGATAAAATGGATCGTATTTTTGATTCTTTTTCCCAAAATAAAATTGATAATAAAAGAAAATTCGGCGGTCTTGGTCTGGGACTTTACATTGTGAAAACCTTAGTGGATATGCAAAATGGTATTGTCGATATGCAAAGTACGGTAGGGGTTGGTACCATTTGCAAAATTACCTTGACATTTGATGTAATTGAAAGACCAGAGGCAAAAATTATTGCGGCAGAATCGGAAGTTTATGATTTAGGAGGGAAAACCATTTTAGTTGTTGAAGATAATTCCATTAACCAGATGGTAATTAAAATGATAACTAAGAAATGGCTAAATACGAGTGTACTTTATGCTAATAACGGCCAGGAAGGTGTTGATGCTTTAAAGTCCAATGCTATTGATATTGTTCTGATGGATCTACAAATGCCAGTTATGGATGGTTATGAAGCAACTATTGCCATTAGAAACGGCGAAGCTGGATCGCAAAATACAAACATTCCGATTATTGCCGTTACGGCTGATGTAATGGAAGGCACTAAATTAAGAGTGGTAGAGATTGGGATGAACAACTATTTGTCAAAACCTATTAAAAAAGAAACCTTATACCAAGCGATTAAAGAATTAGTTTAAATTGGAGTTGATATAATTTAGATACATAATAAGATTTTTGCTTGCTATTTTTTTATTTAATTAACTGGTTTTAAGTTAATTAAATATTAAAAAACGGAAACGTCCCAGCTTTTTTTAATATTAGCTGTATCTTTATGCTGTGGTTTTGATTCATTCCCTGAGGGTGTTAATTTAGGAACAAAATGAAAACACAATCATCAGCAGGATTTAGTTAATTATAAGTTGAGAAATAAATCAAAACCAAATTTTGGAGGGCTTTAATAGCCCTCCTTTATTTTAATGTTTGCTAACATCGCTTAGGTTATTTCAAATAAATCTTATAACAAAAAGTGTTGTAAATATCAAAAATAGAAAGAATAAGTAACATTTAATAATTACTAAAAATTTCAATATTTATTTAGAGCCTGTTTAAAATTCATCAAAATTTATTTCCCAAACCCTAAAGGGTGTAATTTTGATGAATTTTTAAGAAATTTTCCACCCTTTAGGGACGGGGGAAAGAAATTTTTTTGATCTTCAATTTTTTTTTTGAATAATTCAATGATTTTTCACCAATACAGATCTTTTTTAGTTCAATTTTTATTAGACCATTTTAAAATAACATACAGTTACTAACTAAAAAGCAATCGAACATACACATGTTTAATTCCTTTTTTATCGGAGTCTCTTTCATCTATTTCAAGAATTTCAGTCAGCGATTTTAGCATCGGAGTTAGTTTTGAAAATCCATAATTTCTTGGGTCAAATTCTGGTTTTTTCTTTACAATCAAGTTTCCTACATCGCCCAGGAATGCCCAACCGTCATCATCGCCTAAATCTTCAATAGTAGATTCTATTAATTCAATGGTAGGTTCGTCAATTTTATTAAGCGGTTTTTGTATTTGTTTTTCGGGAACTTTAGTCGTTGTCGTTGTTTTTTCAACTGGTTTTTTAGAATCTACAACTACTTTAGTAACTTTTTTCTTGTTGATTGCTCCATCTAAAACTTCGATAAAAATAAATCGATCACAAGCACTGATAAACGGTTTTGGTGTTTTTTGTTCTCCTATTCCAATAACTTTCATTCCTGATTCTCGAAGGCGAATGGCTAGACGAGTGAAATCGCTATCGCTGGAAACAATACAAAAACCATCCAGTTTTCCTGAATACAGTAAATCCATTGCATCGATAATTAAAGCAGAATCAGATGAATTTTTGCCTGTGGTGTAGCTGTATTGTTGTATAGGAGTTATAGCATGTTCTAATAAAACCGCTTTCCAGCCATTGGCATTGGGTTTAGTCCAATCGGCATAGATGCGTTTGGTAGTTGGTGTTCCGTATTTGGTAATTTCTTCCATCATGCCTTTTACATTGCTGTACGGAACATTATCGGCATCAATCAATACAGCTAATTTGAGTTCTTTAGTGTTTTGCGACATTATTTAGATTTTAAGAATTAAGCGCGCTCAAAGTTAAAACTAAATTTGAGTTTTATGTGAATTTAATCTCAAATATGTACTCCGAGCTTCGTTAATTATTTTACTTATAAATAGTAATTTGGAATATAAAATTAATTAAAGATAAATTTGTCTTTTATTGAAATAATAAATACATTTGTAAAAAAATAATGAAGAGTTATGTTTTCAAAAGCATGTGAATATGGAATTAGAGCTTCAATTTTTATTGCAACCAAATCTTCTCAAGGAATTAGGGTTGGAATAAAAGATGTTGCCAAAGAAATCGATTCTCCGGAACCGTTTACTGCGAAGATTATGCAGATTTTGACTAAAAACGGAATCATTCACTCGGCAAAAGGTGTAGGAGGAGGTTTTGAAGTTTCCAATGAAGCCGTAAAATCAATAAAATTAATTCAGATTGTAGATGCCATTGATGGCGATAAAATATATAAAGGATGCGGCATTGGACTAAAACAATGTTCAGAGGATCATCCTTGCCCCGTTCATCACGAATTCAAAAAAATAAGAGGCATCCTTTTAGAAATGCTCACAAAAACGACTTTAGAACAGCTCGCTTCAGGAGTAAAATCAGGAGATTTTTATCTAAAAACATTAAATACAAATCATTAACATTTATAAATTTTTTAAAAATGAATACAAAAACCAAAATTTCGCTATTAATCCTGATGGGATTTTTAACAATAACTTCTTGCGGAAAAAAAGAAACAACTCCTCTTGACCAGTCAAATGAAATGACTGAAACAGAAGGAGAAATTGCAGTGACTCCAGAAGCTGTTAGTAATGTTTTAGTTATTGAAGGAAATGACCAAATGCAGTTTAGTACAAAAGAATTGAAAGCTGTTGCAGGTAAGCCAATTACATTAACTTTAAAACATGTTGGGAAAATCCCAAAAGAAGCAATGGGACACAATTTAGTCATTTTGCAAGAAGGAACAGACGAAGCTGCTTTTGCTGCCAAAGCTATTCAAGCGCAAGCTACAGATTATATTCCAGCTTCAGAAAAAGCCACCATAATCGCTCACACTAAATTAATAGGCGGCGGCGAAGAAGATACCATCGAATTTACAATTGATAAAAAAGGAACCTACAATTTCCTTTGTACTTTTCCTGGTCATGTGGCTTTGATGAAAGGAGTATTAATTGTTGAGTAAATAGTATAAACTCCAATTCTGGTAATGGTTTTGGAGTTTTTTTAAAAACAAATAAAAGATAAAAATATCCTTTATTAAATGAATTCAAAATGACAAGAGAAAAAAAATTATGGATAGTCTTTGCATTGGTAATGACTATCTCTTTTGCAGTGCTTGGTTACTATGGTTATGAAATTTACCAGCAGGCACCTCCAGTTCCAACGAAAGTTGTTTCAGATAGCGGTAAACTGATTTTTTCTGAAGAGGAAATAAAAGACGGGCAAAATGTCTGGCAAAGTATAGGTGGGCAGGAAGTAGGCTCTATCTGGGGTCACGGTGCTTATGTGGCGCCAGACTGGACTGCCGATTGGCTGCATCGGGAAGCTATTTTTATACTGGATAAATATGCAAAAGAAGACTTTAATGTAAAGTTTGATGATTTAGATGCAGAAAAACAATCAGCTTTAAAAATTCGACTGCAGAAAGATTTGCGAACCAATAGATATGACCCCAATACAGGTGTTCTTACAATATCTGAAAATCGTGTGGCTGCCATTGAAAGTTTAAGTCAATATTACAAAGGACTTTTTACGGATGATCCTAAATTTGATAAGCTGAGAGGAGAATATGCGATTCCGAAAAATGCTATAAAAGAGGAATCACGAATGTATAAAATGAATGCATTTTTCTTCTGGGCAACGTGGGCAACAGTAACGCAGCGTCCTGATTCTGATATTTCGTATACGCACAATTGGCCATCAGATGAACTGGTAGGGAATAAAGCAACAAAAGAGCTTTTAATTTGGTCTGGAGTCAGTGTTATTTTATTGATTTTAAGCATCGGAATTTTGGTATTCTACCATGCAAAATCGGGAGAAGAGGAGAATTTTACGCTTCCTGAAGAGGACCCAATTATTAAGCAAGGTAAAACGCCGTCGATGGGTCTGGTTACGAAATATTTCTGGATTGTTAGTTTATTGATGATCCTACAAATGGTTTTCGGAATAATTACAGCACATTATGGTGTTGAAGGGAATGGACTTTACGGAATTCCGATTGATCAGATTTTACCTTACGCTGTTACCCGTACATGGCATACGCAATTGGCCATTTTCTGGATCGCAACTGCCTGGCTTGCTACGGGATTGTATATCGCTCCGGCAGTGTCTGGTAAAGATCCTAAATTTCAATGTTTTGGAGTAAACTTTTTGTTTTATGCTTTGTTGATCATTGTTTTGGGTTCTATGGCAGGGCAATGGTTTGGTGTCATGCAAAAATTGAATTTGGTAGAGAATTTCTGGTTTGGTCATCAGGGTTACGAATATGTTGACTTAGGTCGTTTCTGGCAAATTTTCCTTTTAGTGGGATTGTTTTTATGGCTTGCGTTGATGGTACGTCCTTTAATTCCGATTCTAAAGAAAAAAACACAAGAAAAAAACCTCATCATTTTGTTTTTGATTTCCTGTGCAGCAATCGCAATGTTTTACGGCGCTGGATTGATGTGGGGAAGACAAACAAATCTAGCCATTGCAGAATACTGGAGATGGTGGGTAGTTCACCTTTGGGTAGAAGGTTTCTTCGAAGTTTTTGCAACCGTAGTTATGGCATTTCTATTTGTTCGATTGGGGTTATTGAAAACTAAAACCGCGACATTAAATGTTTTATTTGCAACCATAATTTTCATGTCTGGTGGTATTTTAGGAACGTTCCATCATCTGTATTTTTCCGGAACTCCTACGGCGATTATGGCTCTAGGAGCTACGTTCAGCGCCCTGGAAGTTGTTCCTTTAACCTTAATCGGATTTGAAGCCTATCAGAATTACAAAATATCAAAATCAACACAATGGATTATTGATTATAAATGGCCCATTTATTTTATGATTTCAGTAGCATTCTGGAATTTCCTTGGAGCCGGAATTTTCGGATTCATCATTAATCCGCCCATTGCATTGTATTATGTACAAGGCTTAAATACAACGCCGCTTCATGCACACACAGCTTTGTTTGGTGTTTATGGAATGTTGGGAATCGGATTGGTTTTATTTGTATTGAGAAGTTTATACAGGAATGTAAACTGGAATACAAAACTGCTTAAAATAACTTTTTGGTCGTTAAATATCGGTTTGTTTTTAATGGCTGTGTTGAGTTTGCTTCCAATAGGTGTTTGGCAGGCAATTGAAAGTATTGAACACGGAATGTGGTATGCGCGTTCATCAGAATTAATGCAACAACCGTCAATGATTACGTTAAAATGGCTTCGCGCTATAGGAGATTCTATCTTCGGGATTGGATTTATAACCATGGCGTGGTTTGTATTTGACCTGACTTTAAAAAATAAAAATAAATAAACTTAATAATGATTATTATGGAAAATTTAAAAAACAAAACAATAGGATCATTTGTTGCTGAAGATTTTAGAACAGCGGCTGTGTTTTCTAAATATAAAATTGATTTTTGCTGTAAAGGAAACAGAACCGTAACGGAAGTCTGCGAAAAGCAAGACATTAATTCGGATGCTTTATTGCAAAATATTAATGAGGTTTTACAATCAGAAAACAGCAATTCAATTGATTTTAATTCCTGGCCTTTAGATTTATTGGTAGATTATATTGAGAAAACACATCATCGTTATGTGGAGGAAAAAACACAGGTATTGCTCGCTTTTCTGGATAAATTATGCAAAGTTCATGGTGCCAATCATCCGGAATTATTCAAAATAAATGAATTGTTTGTTGGTTGTGCAGGAGAGTTGTCCCAACACATGAAAAAAGAAGAATTGGTTTTGTTTCCTTTTGTAAAAAGAATGGTAAAAACAAAAGATGCGGACGGGGTTTTATCACAGCCTTCTTTTGGAACGGTATCAAACCCAATTGCCATGATGATGAACGAGCATGATAACGAGGGGGAACGTTTTAGTGAAATTGCAAATTTGACGGATAATTACACACCTCCAGCTGATGCTTGTACGACTTACAAAGTAACTTTTGCCATGCTTAAAGAATTTGAAGAAGATTTGCACAAACACATTCATCTGGAGAACAACATTTTATTTCCTAAAGCGGTTCTTTTGGAAAAGGAATTTGCTGCAGTAGAGTAGTACCATTTTACTGGAAAAAAAAACACCACGTCTCTTCGAGTGGTTTTGAATAGTAATGCGACAGCTTTACTATTCAAAATTGTATCGAGAAGCCTAAAATGTTGAGGTTCTCGATACATTTTATTAAAAAAAGCTGTCGCATTTTTTAATAAAACACTCGAACTGACGTGCAGTTTAATTGATTTGTCAGATTAAATCTAAAGCCTAATAGAGCAAAAATTAATTTTAATAGAGGAAGAGCGCCGATAAAACATCAAAATATTGATTAGTATTGGTGTTTTTTATTAGAAGAGATGGGGCTTATTTACTATTTTCAACTCGTTGGGTGAAATTGTTTTTGGATATTAAATTTTCGTCAGTTTGAGTGAATTTTTAGAAAACGCGACAGCTTTTTCGGAAAATTTGTATCGAGAACAAGAAAATATTGAATAGAAAACGGTTCTCGATACATTTTTCGCTTCATTTCATTAGGCAAAAAACACTACCATTGACGTTTTTGATAATTTCACCCAACGGGTTGTTTTTTTAATATTTTAATGGAAGTACTAAAGATGAATTCTCAAAAAAACTGGATCGTTTGCTGTTTTTTTAATTTCCTGATTGCCTCTTTTTTTGGGTTGTTAATGCGGTTTATGTATCTTTTTCCATTAGATTTTATAAACTACAGCTTTTTGCTTCATGCGCATTCACACGTTGCTATGCTGGGATGGGTTTACCTGATCATATATGTTTTGATTGTTCACTTTTTTATCCCAAAAGAAAAAAGCCAAAAACCTGTTTACAATCGTTTGTTTTGGTGTACACAATTTTCGGTGATCGGAATGATGGTTACCTTTCCCATTCAGGGATATGCGCTGTTTTCGATTGTGTTTTCGACAATGCATATTTTGTTGAGTTATTTTTTTTGCAAATTAGTATGGAAAGACAGTTTTAAGGAAAAAACGTCTGCTAACGCACTTTTGAAAGTTTCCGTTTTGTTTATGATTTTGTCCACTTTCGGTGTCTGGTGTTTGGGACCAGCTGTAAGTACACTCGGAAAACAAAGTGCTTTTTATCAAATTGCAATTCAGTTTTTTCTACATTTTCAGTTCAACGGATGGTTCTTGTTTGCTGTTTTGGGATTATTTTTAAAACAGTTTCAGCATATCATCGACGCCAAAATATTTAGAAAATTTTATTTCCTTTTAATTATTTCGACTTTATTAACGCTTTCATTTCCAATTCGCTGGTTCATTGATAATAACATTTTAAATTGGATAAATGCGCTCGGAGTTGTGCTGCAGTTAATTGCTTTTGTTTATTTCTATAAAATGCTGCTGCCGCACAGCAGTCTTTTTAAAACGGGTTTAGATAAAACTACCAAAATGGTTTATGGCTTGGCTTTATGCTCCTTGTTTTTAAAAATAGGGATTCAATTGTTGACCATTTTTCCCAATCTTGTTGAAGTTTCACATCAAATCAGGAATTTTGTAATTGGTTTTATTCATCTGAGCACTTTAGGCATTATAACCGGATTTTTGTTTGGAATAGTACTTCAGAATAAAATGCTTCCTGTTAATTCGTCTTTAATGAAATTAGGAATAAAATGTTTTATTATGGGGTACATAGCGACTGAACTTCTATTGTTTTGTCAAGGCGGACTCTTCTTTTTGGGAAAAGGAATGATTGCAGGATATTACCAGAGTATTTTAGCTTTCAGTGTACTTATTGTCTTCGGATTAATTTTAATTACAACTTCGATTATAAATAAAAAACAAGAGTCTATTGTTTCTTAAATCTGCATCTTGCTAGTGAAAACGTTATGTTTGGTAGCCGTTTTAAGAAATGCTCGCACGGGATGGGATTAATGACTTAGTTATTTCCTCAAAATTTTCTCCATTGCTTTTCCTTTTGCCAATTCGTCAATCAATTTGTCTAAATAACGAATTTGCTGCATCAGTTTATCTTCAATTTCTTCAACTCTGTAGCCGCAAATAACACCCGTAATTTTAGACGTATTTGGGTTGATTTGTGGTGCTTGGGCAAAGAAAGTTTCAAAGTCGGTTTTGTTATCAAGTAGTTCTTGCAAACTTTTTTCATTATATCCTGTGAGCCAAAATATAATTTCATCTACTTCTTGTTTGCTACGTGCTTTTTTCTCCGCTTTTTGAATATAATGCGGATAAACAGAAGCAAAAGACATTTTAAAAACTCTGGTATTGTTCATTTCTTAAATTTACTGTTCTTCGATTATGGATTCTCCTTTTGATTGATCTCCCGAAGTCCATTCCCAACTTTCATGCAATCTTATTTTTCCATTTGCCAGTATTTCAGGTTTTGAAATACAAATTCCTGTCATTAATTCGTCTTTGTCATTTACTTGATGGTAACGCATTTCGATAGTTCCATTTGGATCTACTAAACCAATTAAATGTCCGTATTTGATTTTTCCACCTGAATATTCCGAACTCAATATATTCCCAGTTTGTTTGTAATGAAAAACGGTTTCGTTTGAAGTTTCTCCGTTTTCTGAATTACTGATTGGTCTGAAAGATTTGTTGTTGTAATTTATCATTGATTGTTATTCTTTTTTGTTTTTCCAAAGACAGTTTGAGCTTTTCCAAGGACAGTTGCAACTTTTTCAGAGGCATTTGCAACTTCTCCAAAGACATTTATAACTTTTCCAAGGGCAGTTGCAACCTTGCAGTTGTCAGTTTTAACTTTATAGTTGTCATCTGCAACTTTGCAGTTGTTATTTGCAAGATTTTAGTTGTAATTTTTAACTTTACAGTAGGCTGTTTTTATTTCCAGTTGTTGCGTTTTTTTGTTTCGGTTATGTGAGCCAAATGATGATTGCAGTGCCAGGCATAGACTCCAATATTTTCGTCTATTCTAAACGTTTTTCCGTGTTCTGGATGAATAAATATTCTTTCGTTTTGTTCTTCTGTTAGATGATTTAATAGAATAGTCCATCTTTCGTGAATGCCTTCTAACATTTTTAAAGAAGATGCTATTGGCATGTTTTTACTGTCGAAAAGTTCTGCCCATCGTTCTTCATAATAAGGTTTGATTGTAGGTTGGTCTTCGGTTAGTGCGAGTTTTAAACGTGTTAAACTGTTCATGTGGCTGTCGGCACAATGGTGAATGACTTGCCTAATGGTCCAGCCGTTAGCTCTGTATGGAGTGTCTAGCTGTTCATCAGTTAGATGATTGACTTCGTTTTTTAGTCTTGTAGGAAAAGATGAGATATCAGCAATCCATTGTGATAGAATGTCTTTTGTAATAGTTGCTGGTGGTTCAAACTTTCCAATGGGATATTTTAGTTGTTCTAATGTCATGTTAGTTTTTTTATAGTTGTGTTGCTGTTTTTTTAATTCTTAATCTATTCCCGCAATCTTGTCTTCCTGACGAAGGAAGGAACTTCGTAAGTAGCTCCGTATTGATTTATAAACGTACCACACGAAAGGATTCGTGCGGGAGCCGAGGGCTTTGAACATAAGTCAGTTTCCTCTAGTTTATTCAATATATTTTAAAAAGTCTCCGTCAACAATAAGAAGTTTTACATTATTTTCAGTAATTGAACGATGTGAACTAAGTTCGTCAGAAACAACATACGTTTCTCCTTTTGTCAGTTTAATTTTTTCGCCAGTACTTAATTCGCTAACAAATTCACCTTCTAAGCAATGAACAATATGTCCTTTTTGACACCAATGGTCTGCCAAATATCCATTTGAATATTCTACTAATCGTATTCTAAGTCCAGGAAATTGAATTGTTTGCCAATATGCTATTCCTGTTTCTCCTTTGTACTCTTCCTTTTTGATTAAAGTCCAGTCTATTGTCTGAAATGGTATATTGCTCATTCTTGATTGTCTGTTAATTTTTGTCTTTTAAAGTAACCCATAACGTTTCGCCACTTTGAGATGGCTGGAAGTTCGTAACCTTTTAACTTTCGGCTTTGCAGAAAGTTGATGCGAAACGGTAATTCCACTAAACTCCAGCTAGCTCAAAGCTGTTAGCTGTTGTTTTTATTTTCGTTTTCAATTATTGTTTCGTAATGCTCAACTGTCGGAAACGGGTCGTAATAATGATGTAAAATCTTTTTCCATTCCAAATATTCTGCTGATTGTCTAAACCCAATTGTATGGTCTTCCAGATTTTCCCAATCAACAAGTAGAATGTATTTATTAGTTTGCTCCAAACATTTACGTAGCGAGTGTTTCGAATAACCTTTTATAGAACTGATAAATTGTCCCGCAGTTGCAAAGTCGATTTCAAATTGTTTTTCTTGTCCACTTTTTACATTTAATATTGCTACTTCTAAAATCATATTTCTTCAATTATTAATTTTCTTTTTGATTTGCCCTTGCTAGTGCGAGCGTCTCGCTCGTACCCGTTTCAGGGGGCGGAGCCGTCTACTCGATTATAAGCTGTGCATACTTTAAACCAATTTTGCTTTGTCAGATTTCACAAATAAATAATTGATAAAGGCGCTACAGGAAGTTAACATAAAAATTGCATCTTCAATGTCTAATGTGCTTTCTTCCATTAATGAATGCCTTATACCATCGCTATCACTCGTGTACCCATAAATTTTTATAAATCCTTGTTCAAGAGCCGTATGTAAACCAATTTTATCTTTGATAATTTTTAATCCTTTACCAAGTTCCGCCTTTGAATCGCCTGTTATAATTTGTACCATCGATTCTACGGCACTAATTGATTCCTTAATTGAATTTCTATAATCGGGAGATTTTTTATCCGAAAGTTTATTTAATGCGCTGTTAATATGTATGTTTACTCCTTTCAAAAGTTCCTTTGATGTATTATCAATTGCTGATTGAATTTGAGAAACTTGAAATTGATCAGTTATCGGTGTCACCTCTCCTGCAATTATTCGATATCCTGCCAATTCTCTAGCCAACACAGTGTTCAAACTTTCAGTAAAATTATCATTATTACGTGCCTCAGGATTTTTTAAAATAAATTCAATGAAATTGTAAACTTCATACCAATTATAGGAGTAAAATTTTTCACGAATATAATTTATGGCGCCTGAGTTTGTATTGGGCATTGTATCTAATGGTTCTTTAAAAAAATTTGCCCAAATACTTTTTACAAAATCTTTATATTTTGAGAGCGATATTACATCATAGGGTTGAGATTTGATTCTGTCCGCATAACTCAAACTAAAACAATTCCATAAGCTGTTAAGCAAATCGTTATCTAGTGAATCAATTTGAATTTTTATTTTTGGTGATGTTAGTCCGATTCTGTCTGAAAAGCTCATAAATATTTTATTGGTATTAGGTTCTTGAAGTTACTAGATTTTTTTGCATAGCTTATAACGTTCTCGCGCTACAAGCAGTTTGGGATTAAATCAGCGTTATTTTTCGGATTTGCCAAATCTTCCCAATACAAACCAATTTTTCCATTAAGCAAATACCCAAATTGCTTGTAGCGTGTGTTAGCAGTCGTTCTTATTCTAATTCTTTTAGTTCGCTTTCTAACGAAACAATAATTTTTTGAATTCCATTGGTTAAATTTCTCAAACCTTCGTGGAAATAATGGTCATCTTTCTTTTTTAAATTACTTTCTGCATACATTTTTAGTTCAGATATGCCGTCAGTAATGTTTATTTCAGCAAATGAATTCCTTTTATAATGCTTTACAGCATTTGGAAAATCAGAAGAAAACATATGATGAAATATGGTAATTGATGATAATAAATCATTAACTCTTGGCTTCGCCATAAGCGTATAAGACCATTTAGACCTTATTTTTTTCAGTTCATCTATTTCAGATTGTATATTTTCTTTTTCCATAATTATTTCTTGTTCTCAATTCTTTTAAGACGATTAACAATATCCATTTGGTATTCTTCCAAAAGAATCTGGTTGTTTAACGAAACTTTTATATCATTTTTCATTGTAACCAAATCATCAAGTACTCGGTCAAGTTTTTTATCAATGATAATTTGATTCTGAATAATTCTGTCATATTGTTCTGGTGTCATATTACTGATATTTAGTTGTTTATAATGACTGCTAACTCGTTTATAGGCGAAACAAACCTTCGTATATACACCCAAAATCGGATAGATTAGCGAAGTTTTGTTTCGCTTTATTGTTTTTTCAAATATATTCATTTTTTCTTACAAACATTCAGCTCGTTAGTTGATTTTGAAAACTATTCTTGTTTCTTAGCCCCGATGGTAGCGGCATCCTCTTGTGGCTTGTTTCTTTAACAAGGCACAAGAGATAGAGCGGACAGCGGGTGAAAAAGTAAATGAATGCACTGATGTAAAAGCTCCTAAAAATAAATTTAGCTTAAAAGCCGCTAATAAAATTTAAATAATTATTTTTGCCCCCGTCCCGAAGCTTCGGGGTCGGGAGTTAAAAATTAATGTTATTACATCACGATAGTATGGTAAAAGATTTATTTGAAAGAATTCAGAGCAATAAAGGACCTTTAGGAAAATGGGCTTCGCAAGCAGAAGGCTATTTTGTATTTCCAAAATTAGAAGGAGATTTAGGTCCAAGAATGAAATTTCAAGGAAAAGAGGTTTTGAACTGGAGTTTGAATGACTATTTAGGTTTAGCGAATCATCCAGAAGTGCGTAAAGCAGATGCGGATGCAGCGTTAGAATTTGGTGCGGCTGCCCCAATGGGTGCGCGTATGATGAGTGGTCATACTAAATATCACGAACAATTAGAGCAGGAATTAGCAGCTTTTGTAATGAAAGAATCAGCTTATTTGTTGAATTTTGGTTACCAGGGAATGGTGTCTATCATTGATGCTTTGGTGACTAGAAATGATGTTATTGTGTATGATGTAGATGGGCACGCTTGTATTATTGACGGAGTTCGTTTGCATAGTGGAAAACGTTTTACTTACAAGCACAACGACATTGCAAGTATGGAGAAAAACCTGAAACGTGCTACAAAAATAGCTACGGAAACAGGTGGAGGAATTCTTTTTATTACTGAAGGTGTTTTCGGGATGCGCGGGCAACAAGGTAAGTTGAAAGAAATTGTAGAAATGAAAAAGAAATACAATTTCCGTTTGTTAGTTGATGATGCGCACGGTTTTGGTACACTTGGAAAAACAGGTGCCGGAGCAGGTGAGGAGCAAGGTGTTCAAGATGATATTGATGTATACTTTTCGACTTTTGCCAAATCAATGGCGAATATTGGTGCTTTTGTAGCAGCAGATAAGGATATTATCGATTATTTAAAATACAATTTGCGTTCTCAAATGTTTGCAAAAGCATTACCAATGATTCAAACTATTGGTTCTTTGAAACGTTTACAATTATTGCGTGATAACCCAGGATTGAAAGACAAATTATGGGAAAATGTAAATGCTTTGCAAAGTGGTTTAAGAAACAAAGGGTTTAATATTGGTGATACCAATACTTGTGTTACGCCCGTTTACTTAGAAGGAAGCGTGCCGGAAGCAATGGTAATGGTGAATGACTTAAGAGAAAATTACGGCATTTTCTTGTCGATAGTAATTTATCCGGTGATTCCAAAAGGAATGATTTTATTGCGTGTTATTCCTACTGCTCCGCATACATTAGATGATATTGCTCTAACCCTTACTGCTTTTGAAGCGATTCGTGAGAAATTAGTAAATGGAACTTATAAAGAGATTGCTGCTAGAACTAAAGTGGATCACGACGCATAGTGCTATAGAAAAATAAATTCTCTATATGGGAATTATATAAAAGAATCCATTCAGTATATGAATGGATTTTTTTGTTTTAAAATATCTTTACAGGATACAATTTTAAAAATCTTATAATTTATGAAAGCAGTATATCTATTTAGTACTATTGTTTTAGTTACAATTCTTAGCTCTTGTATGAATAATAAAAATAAGGAGGCGGTTATTTCGCCTGCGGAAGTTGAAGCACCAATGGAAACACCTCAAAATGAATGTTATCAGGCAGTAATTGAAAAAGACACGATAACATTGACCGTTGATGTCAATAGTGTAAATGATTTTAGAGGAGAATTAAACTATTCTTATTTTGAAAAAGACAAAAGTTTTGGAACACTTTTAGGAAATGTAAGAGGAGATACCATTTTTGCCGATTATAAATTTGAATCTGAAGGGACAACATCAATTCGCGAGTTGGCTTTCATAAAAAAAGATATAAACACTTTTGTTGAAGGACATGGCGAAATGATAGAAACCAATGGTAAAATGTCTTTTAAGGATAAAAGCAAAATTAAATTTGACGGAAATATTGTTTTCAATAAAATAGATTGTAAACCCTAATTAAATATATTCAAAAATAAACCCCATTTTGCTTAGCAAAATGGGGTTTATTTTTTAGCTTTTAAAGCTCTTTTCTGAATGTTTTTCTACGACAATGTACTTTTGGGTCAAAATGTTTCCAAAGGTTGTGAATAGCTACGTTATCGGCTAGTTCAGGGGTTCTAAAACAGTTTTCGATTCCTTTTTCTTTAAAAGTTTCGTAATATTCGTTAAAAATGATTGCCGTTACTGCTTTATTTTGGTATTCAGGATGCACTCCAATTAAATAGAAAAGCATGTCTTTGCTTTGTTTTTTTGCTTTTAGCAAATGGAATAATCCAAAAGGGAATAGCTTTCCTTTGGCTTTTTGTAAGGCTTGAGAAAAAGAAGGCATTACAATACTAAAAGCAACAATATTATGGTCTTTGTCTTCAACAAATTTGATGTATTCTGGGTTAATAAAGCTGATGTATTTTTTTTTGAAATATTCTTTTTGAACATCTGAAATCGCTACAAATGATGATAAATTAGCATAAGAAGCATTGAATAAATCAAACATTTTGTCAACATAAGGCATTACTTCCTTGGTTGATTTAAAGTTGAGCGGCTTTAAGTGGTATCTTTTCTTAACCAGCTCATTTGCTTTCTGGAAAAACTCTGGTTTTACGTTTGAAAAAGGAAATTTACTTTCGATATATTCTTTCTCTACAACATAACCTAGCTGTTCAAAATGAGTAGCATAATACGGATGGTTGTACCAGGTAATCATGGTTCCCAGTTGGTCAAAGCCTTCGGTTAATACACCCACTTTGTCCAGATTTGAAAATCCCATTGGACCTTCAACATATTCTAAATTGTTTTTTCTACCTAATTCGTATACTTTTTCCAGTAAAGCTTCGGTAACATTGATGTCGTTAATAACATCAAACCAACCAAAACGCACTTTTTTCTTTTGTTGTCCGTTTACTTCTGCCCAATTGATAATGGCTGTAATGCGACCAGCAATTTCGTTGTTTTTGTAGGCTATATAAAAATAAGCTTCGGCATTATCAAAAGCTGGATTTTTGGTTTTGTCAAAAGTTTCTAATTCGTCAGCAATCAATGGTGGAACCCAAAATTCATTGTCTTTGTATAGGGAAAAGGGGAATTTAATATATTCGGTCAGTTCTTTTTTTGTTTTTGCTTCTTTTACTGTAATCATTGTGTTGTTTTTTATTCTATTACGTCTTTTCGTTTTTGATCTCTTTTAGCTGCCTTTCGTACCGATCTGGGTTGAGAAGGAGCATCATCGAGGTTGATTCGGACTTCTTTATAATTTGTATCATATCGCCATGAAAAACCAACACCACCATAAAAAATAGTAGGGGTGTCTTTTAAATTATGGCTAACAGAAGCGTCTATTTGCATGTTTTTGTTGAGTAAAAAAGCAGCACCACCGCGCATGATGGCATCGCTATAAAAATCGCTTTTAAAGCCTTGGTTTTCTATAAATCCAGACCATTTTCGGCTAATTCCTTTGGTTAGGGTAATGATGTAACCATAACTAGGATAGTCCGTTCCAATGTAATCGGCAATGATATTGGTAACAAAAACCCAAGAACCGTCTCCTAAGTGATTTTGGGTAATTAACATCACTTTTGGCGAAATCATAGCTTCATTACTAAAAGCATACGGATTGTTTTTTTGTGTAAAATTAGCTCCTGCAAAAACAGAAACAGCAGGAATTAATTGGCGCCAGTTGAACGCATGGTTTGCTCTCCAGCTATAAATGTTGATTTTCTTTTCGTAATTTTTGTAAGGATCGTAGATGAGGTATTTGGCTCCTAAAACTGTTTGTTTTAAATTGGATTTAGTATATTGGTTAAAACCATTCACGAAATCTTGATTTTGATATTGAATATCGGCAAGTACTTCTAGTTTTTCCATCAAAAGTCCATAACGCAAATTAAGGTCTATACCGTATCCACTAGCGTCATAACCTAATAAACGATGGCTTTCTTGTATGCCAAAAACACCAGTTTCTACTTGAATTACCGATTTTCCAACAGCATAGGCTGACATGGTTTCTCCTGGACGATTGGAGTTAATCTCATCAGTATGTTGTCCGTAATTGTAATTTGCTAAAAGACTTATAACTAAGACTAATAAAATTTTAAATGGAGACATGTTGTTTGGATTTTAAAAGTAATAGGCTTTCCAAATGTACTATATTTTATTATTTATTTAAGAATGATATTCTAATTTTGTCCCGAATTTTCGGGATAGATTTATTAATTTTGCTAAAAAACACATCATCATGCAAGTTGCTTCTTTTTCAGGATTTATAAAAACACTATTTTATATCATAGCTTTCTATTATATTTTTAGGTTTTTGGCAAAATTGTTTTTACCGCTATTGATTAAAAAAGTAGTGGAAAAAGCGGGTCAAAACATGCAACAGCATCAACAACGTCAGTACCAAGATTCTTGGCAAAATACCCAAAGGGATGAAACTATAATTTTCAATACACCAAACGATAAGAAACCTCGAGAAACCAAAAAAGTAGGAGATTATGTGGATTACGAAGAGTTAGAGTAATTATTTAAGATTTTTGATTAACGATTTCTGATTTTAGATATCTTTGATTTTTTTTAAGAAGGAAATTCAGTTGGTTTTTCGAATAAAAAATCTTAATCTTTACTTAATCAAAAAATTGATTTTCGAGAATTTGGAAATTAAATCTCAAATCAGTAATTCTCTCCCGAGACTTCGGGACTAAAATTTAAATTTATATAATGAAGCAACTTCAAAAGTTCTTTCCGCACGCTATTGCCATTTTTGGTTTTGTATTAGTTTCACTCATTTATTTTTATCCCGTACTTCAGGGTAAACAGATTTTCCAGTCCGATATTGCCCAATATACCGGAATGGCAAAGGAGCAAAACGATTTTCGCGCAACCCAGCATGTTGAACCTTATTGGACTAATTCGGCTTTTGGTGGAATGCCAACGTATCAATTAGGGGCAAAATATCCGTATGATTTTATAGGAGCAATAGATGATGTGTTGCGTTTTTTACCTCGTCCAGCCGATTATTTATTTCTGTATTTTCTAGGGTTTTATGGTTTGCTTTTGGTTTTAAAAGTAGATCCATTAAAAGCATTTTTTGGAGCCGTTGCCTTTGGCTTTTCAACCTATCTCATTATTATTTTAGGCGTTGGACATAATGCAAAGGCACATGCTATTGCTTATATGCCCATGGTTATTGCAGGTTTTATATTGGTTTACAATAAAAAATATGTTGCGGGAGGTTTGTTAACAATGATTGCTACAGCATTAGAAATTAGTGCCAATCACTTTCAAATGACCTATTATTTATTGTTTTTCTTGTTGATTCTTTCGGCTTATTACAGCTATTTGAGTATTAAAAACAAGGAAATTAAATCGCTGTTCATTTCTTTTGGTGTGTTAGCCGTTGCCGGAATTTTTGCAATTGGAGCGAATGCCACTAATTTATTGGCTACAGCCGAATATGCTGATTTTAGTACCCGTGGAAAAAGCGAATTGACTTTTAACCCAGATGGTTCTAGAAGTACCAGTACCAGTGCCATGACTCGTGATTATATTACCGAGTACAGTTATGGTGTTGCCGAGAGTTTCAATTTGATAGCTCCAAGACTTTTTGGTGGCTCAAATAGTGAAACTTTAGGTACGGATAGTAGCATGTATGATTTTATGATTAGCCAAGGCGTTCCTGCGGGTCAAGCCGCTGATTTTGTTACAGGAATGCCAACCTATTGGGGTGATCAGCCTATTGTGGCTGCTCCAGCTTACATAGGTGTGGTAGTTTTCTTTTTAGGAATTTTAGCTTTAATTATAGACGATAGAAAAATAAAGTATGTATTTCTCTCGGGAGCAATTGTAGCTTTATTGCTTTCCTGGGGTAAAAATTTTGGGCTTTTAACTGATTTCTTTATTGATTATGTACCCATGTACAATAAGTTTAGAGCGGTTTCTTCTATCCAGGTGATTTTAGAATTGTGTTTTCCGGTTCTGGCAATAATGGGCTTGCAATCCTTTGTTAAAGTTGATAAAAACAAACAATGGGAAGGATTATGGCAATCCGGAGCTATTGTTTTAGGAACTATTGTGATTTTGTTTTTATGTAAAAGCATGTTTAGTTTCTCAGGAGCGAGCGATAGTTATTTTACGGAGAGTTATGGCCCTAGTTTTGTTGATGCACTTAAAAACGATAGAAAAACCTTGTATAGTGCTGATTTATTACGTTCGGCTTTCTTTATTATTTTGACCGCTGGCGTTTTATGGCTGCTGATTAAAAACAGAATAGCTCAAACCACAGCCATCATTTTAGTTGGTTTGTTTATGGTTTTCGATTTGTTTCTGGTAGATAAAAAATACGTTTCGGCCAAAGATTTTGTCAGTGGAAGAGAAGTTGCAGTTCCTTTTCAGGAAACACCTACGGATGCTCAAATTTTAAGAGATACGACTCATTACCGTGTTTTTGAAGTAAACGGAAACTTTTCTAGTGCCAGAACTTCTTATTTCCATAAATCAATTGGTGGATATCATGCTGCAAAACCTCGCAGAATGCAACAATTGTTTGATTACCAAATTGCTAAAAACAATATGGAAATCTTAAATATGCTGAATGTAAAGTATGTTATTCAGACGGATAAAGAAGGAAAAGAATTTCCTGTTGTTAATCCAGATGCGAATGGAAATGCCTGGTTTGTCAATGAAATTAAGTTGGTAAACAAAGCCAATGACGAAATGAAAGCGTTAGATAGGATAAACACTAAAAAAATAGCAGTATTCAACATCAACTTGCATAGAGACAAATTTAAAAACGCACGTTTAAAACGCAATATGGATACCATAGGATCCATTCAATTGCGTACACATAAACCTAATTATATCAAATACATTTCAGATAGTAAAAATGAAGGTTTGGCTGTTTTTTCTGAAATTTATTATCCAAACGGATGGAATGCGTATGTTGACGGTGTAAAAACGGATCATTTTCCTGTAAATTATGTTTTAAGAGCAATGATGCTTCCAAAAGGAGTTCATACAGTAGAATTTAAATTTGAACCAGAAGTTATCAAAACAGGAAGTACGATTACACTTATAAGTGGTGTAGGAATGCTGTTGTTGTTGATAGGAGGAGTTTATTTTGAGAAAAGAAAAAAGATACAAGAGTAAAGAAAATAGATAACTAACTTTCTAAAATTATACATTTGGAGATGAAAGATACTGTGACAAAAAAATTTAATCTCGAGAGACGAATAATTTTGTCAAACAATTCGATGCGTAAGTTATATGTTGAAAGATTGGAACAGTTTTTTGAATTGGCTGAAAAATCAAATGAATGGAAAAAGAATTACGAATACTTTCAACGTGCATCCGATGTTACTGAAAATTTAATTAGGGTAAGTGAAACATAATCAAAAAAAACTTCTTATCATAACCTATTATTGGCCGCCAGCTGGAGGACCGGGTGTGCAACGTTGGTTGAAATTTGTTAAATATTTACCTGATTTTGGTGTTCAGCCAGTGGTTTATATTCCTGAAAATCCAACGTATCCTATTGTTGATGAAAATTTACTAAAAGAGGTTTCGGAAAAGGCTATAATTTTAAAGCAAAAAATATTCGAACCGTATCAATTGGCTTCTTTTTTATCGAAGAATAAAACCAAGAAAATGAATTCAGGAATTATTCCTAACCAAAAGAAACAATCGTTTTTAGATAAGGTTTTTTTATGGATTCGAGGGAATTTATTTATTCCTGATGCTCGTTTTTTTTGGGTAAAACCTTCTGTTTCTTATTTAGAAAAATACATTGTTGAGAATAATATTGATACCATTGTTACTTCGGGGCCACCGCATAGTTTGCATCTGATTGGTTTAGAGTTAAAACACAAATTAGATGTTAAATGGTTTGCTGACTTTAGAGATCCCTGGACAACTATAGGCTATCATAAATCCTTACGTTTGTCTGATACTGCGGCTCAAAAACACAAAGAATTAGAGTCACAAGTTTTAAATACTGCCGATACTATTATTGTAACCAGTAAAACTACAAAAGCCGAATTTGAAGCTTTGACCACAAAACCTATTGCTGTAATTACAAATGGTTATGATGTTGAAAAAGTAGAGAAACAAACGTTGGATTCTAAATTTTCTTTGGCACATATTGGTTCTTTTCTTTCGGCTAGAAATCCTCAAATTTTATGGGAATCTTTAGTTGAATTAATAGCTGAAATCCCTGATTTTAAAACGCATTTGGAAATTAAATTGATAGGAGCTGTTAGTCAGGAAGTTTTAGATTCGATTGCTACTTTTGGATTGACTGATTATTTGAATAATATGGGCTACGTTTCGCATGAAGAAGCGATATCACATCAAAGAAAGTCTCAAGTTTTATTATTGATCGAAATTGATTCGGAAGAAACTAAAAGTATTATTCCGGGTAAATTATTTGAATATATGGTTTCCAATAGACCGATTATTGCTATTGGTCCAAACGGTTCTGACTTTGCGGAAATTATTACGGAAACCAATACAGGCGTATTTTTTGATTATTCTGAAAAGGTAAAACTTAAAAAGTTAATTTTGGACTTTTACAATCAGTACCTAGAAGGGAAATTACAATCTCATGGCATAGGTTTACAAAAATATTCCAGAAAAAGCTTAACAGAAAAATTGGTAAAACTTCTAACCTCTAACCTTTAACCTTTAACTTCTAACCTTATAAATGGGAATCGTATTAAATCAGTCCTTAAAAAACACCATAATAACTTATATAGGTTTTGCCATTGGAGGAATCAATACTATTTATTTGTATCCTGTTTTTCTTGGTGCAACCTATTATGCTTTGACTAATTATATTTTGTCTTCTGCTAATGTAATTATGCCTTTGTTTGCCATTGGAATGCAAAATACCTTGGTAAAATTCTATTCGCAATATCAAACAAACGAAGAGCGATCACGATTTTTATCCTTTACGGTTTTGTTTCCTTTGCTATTAATAATTCCAATGTTCTTGATTGGTTTTTACTTTTTTGATGAGATTTTATTCTTTTTGTCTAAAAAGAATATCATCGTTAAAAATTACATTTGGCTTATTCCATTTATCGGATTGTGTATGGCTTATTTCGAAATTTTCTATGCGTGGTTGCGTGTTCACATGCACTCCGTTTTTGGAAACTTCATCAAAGAAGTAGGTCTGCGATTGGCTTCTTTGTTTTTATTGATTGGGGTTTATTACAATTGGATTACCGTAGAAGGCTTTGTTTATGCTACAGCTATTGTGTATTTCTTAGCGCTTTTAGTAACTATGTTTTATGCTTTTAGTATTGAAAAACCTCATTTTCAGTTTAGTATACCCACTAATACAAAGGATATTTTAACTTATACTTTTTATATTATTTTGTCTGGAAGTGTTGCTAATTTATTGTTAGATGGCGATAAAATGATACTCAACCAATACATGAATATCGAAAATATCGCTTATTATTCGGTTGCTACTTATATTGCTTTGGTAATCTCGGTACCAAGTCGTGCCATGCATCAAATTGTCTATCCCATTACAGCAAAGTTAATGCACGAAAACAAGCACGACGAAATGGATGTTTTATACAAGAAAACCTCTATCAATCTTCAAGTAGTGGGTGGTTTTGTTATGTTAGGAATTTTTGCCAATATCAATCAGTTATATGAATTGGTTCCGCCAGAATATGCCGGTGGAATTATGGTGGTTTTTATGATTGGATTATCTAAGTATTTTGATTTGATTTTAGGAAATAACAATGCTATTATTTTTAATACTAAATACTATCGAGCAGTATTGTTTTTGGGTGTGCTTTTAGTCATTCTAACTGTAGGTTTAAATATGGTTTTTATTCCTAGATATGGAATTATAGGGTCGGCATTTGCTACTTTATTGTCTATTACTTTATATAGTTTAGCTAAACTAATGTTTGTTGTTAAACGTTTGCATTTATATCCATTTACTAAACAAACATTGTATTCTATATATCTTACCGCTATTTTGTTTTTAGTATTTTATTTTTGGGATTTTCCTTTTCATCCTATCATTGCTATTGGTTTGAAATCGATTTTAGTAAGTATTGCTTATGTGTATTTGAATTATAAGTTTGTAATTTCTATCGAAATCAATCAAGTTATTGATGGTTTATTGAAAAAACTTAAAATTGTAAGATAATTTTTAAATTACATCCTTTTTAAGCGTGTTAATCACTAGAAGTGGGTATTGTAAAATTTTATTGGAAGAAGTAATTTTGCAGCAGGTTTATCTTATAGTTAGATAATCTATATTGATAATGAAAACTATATAATGTTGTATTTTGAAACGATATAATATAGTTTAAAACATTAACTTGTAGTTGTTTAAACCAATAAATCCTCTTTTGACTTTACGACTTTAAAACTTTAGACTTACTTATAATCCTCAAAGATGAAAAACATACCTTTAATTAAAAACGAGAATTCAAAGAAGTTATCCCGTATTTTAGCCAAAAAAATCAAAAAAGGCTTTGTTATTGAAGAGGTTAATGATAAATTGCCTTTTGTTGTTTTATCCAAAAAAAGGGCTAGAGTCAATCATAATTTGAATTTTTGGATTTCTTGTGCCACTTTTGGTTTGTGGTCCATTCCGTGGATGGTTCAATATTATCAATCTAAAAAAGAGAATAAAATTATAATAGCTATCGATGAAGACGGAATGCCTTTTGAAGAAAAATGCTATAGTTAGTAGTTTCAGAACTAAAATATAACGACATGATTTAAACCGCAGATTTGCAGATTTATATTTTTAATCTGTGAATCTGCGGTTCTTATTTTAACTGTATTCAAAGTTTTTCCTTGAGATACTTAGCGGTAATTGATTTTTTATTCTTTACAATTTCTTCGGGTGTTCCTACGGCTAATAATTGTCCTCCATTTTCACCACCTTCAGGACCTAAATCGATTATCCAATCGGCACATTTTATAAGGTCTAAGTTGTGTTCGATTACTAATAAGGAATGTCCTTTTTCTATCAAGGCATTAAATGAAGCTAATAATTTTTTGATATCATGAAAATGCAAACCCGTTGTTGGTTCGTCAAAAACAAATAGTGCTTTTTCTTTGGTAGCGCCTTTTACCAGAAAAGAAGCCAGTTTAATACGCTGTGCTTCACCACCAGAAAGAGTAGAAGAAGATTGACCTAATTGTACATATCCTAAACCAACATCTTGTAGTGGTTTTAGTTTTTGAGTAATTTTAGTTTGCTTGTTGGTTTCAAAAAAGTGTACGGCATCGTCAATAGTCATTGTTAGAATATCATTGATGTTTTTTCCTTCAAAAGCCACTTCGAGGACTTCTTTTTTAAAGCGTTTTCCATTACAGGTTTCACATGGCAATTGGACATCGGCCATAAAAACCATTTCTACATTGATAGTTCCTTCGCCACTACATGTTTCACAACGACCGCCATCTACGTTAAAAGAAAAATGTTTGGGTTGGTACCCTCTTATTTTTGATAGTTTTTCTTTAGCAAATACATCTCTAATGTCATCATAAGCTTTGATGTATGTTACAGGATTAGAACGCGAACTTCTACCTATCGGATTTTGATCTACATATTCAATGTGTTTGATATGAGAAAAAGAACCTGATATTTCGGTAAATTGGCCTGCTTTTTCTCCTGCGTTATCTAGTTTCTTCTGCATGGCAGGAAACAGGATTTTCTTGATTAGTGTACTTTTTCCACTTCCAGAAACTCCAGTAATTACTGTAAGTATGTCCAATGGAAATGTAACATCAATGTTTTGAAGGTTATTTTCTCTGGCGCCTTTTATTTCGATAAAATTTTTAAAAGGGCGACGTTTTTTGGGAACCGCAATTTCTAAATCTCCGTTTAAATATTTTGCAGTTAATGATGTCGATTGTAGTATTTCTTTAAAATTGCCTTGGGCAACTAATTCACCTCCAAAAGTTCCCGCTTCAGGACCGATGTCGATAATCATATCGGCGGCTTTCATGATGTCTTCGTCGTGTTCGACAACGATTACGGTATTGCCTAAATCTCGTAGTGACAACAATACTTTTATCAAGCGTTCGCTGTCTTTTGGGTGTAAACCAATACTCGGTTCGTCTAAAATATACATCGAACCCACTAAACTACTTCCAAGCGAAGTGGCTAAGTTAATTCGCTGCGATTCTCCTCCAGAAAGTGTAGCTGAATTTCGATTCAATGTTAAATAATCCAAACCAACTTCCGTTAAAAATGACAATCGATTGTTGATTTCGACCAAAAGTCTTTTGGCAATTTGTTTTTCATATTCGTCTAATTCTAAATTTTTAAAGAAATCAACTAAATGTTTGATTGGTAAATCAACTAAATCAGAAACGGTTTTGTTATTTATTTTAACGTAAGAAGCTTCTACACGTAGGCGTTTTCCTTTGCAGCTTTGACATTTGGTTTTTCCTCGGTAACGCGACAACATGACGCGATTTTGGATCTTGTAATTTTTCTCTTCTAACTCTTTGAAAAAATCATTCAGTCCTTGGAAATAAGAATTTCCAGTCCAAATTAATTCTTTTTGTTCTTCGGTTAATTGGAAGAAAGGTTTGTGAATAGGAAAATCAAATTTATAGGCTTTGTTGACTAATTCGTCTCTAAACCAACTCATGCTTTCGCCACGCCAAGGGAAAATAGCATTTTCAAAAATGGATAAACTGGTGTTTGGAACTACCAGTTCGGCATCAATACCAATGATATTTCCATAACCTTCACAGCTAGGACAAGCCCCGTAAGGATTGTTGAAACTAAACAAATGAACATTCGGTTCTAAGAACGTAATTCCGTCCATTTCAAAATTATTCGAATAATCAAATCGCTTGTCCGAATTTAATTCTTGCAAATAACAGATCCCTTTTCCTTCATAAAAGGCAGTTTGTACCGCATCGGCAAGACGATTGTAGAATTCTTCTTCGTC
The DNA here is from genome assembly GCF_041729725.1 of Flavobacterium zubiriense. NCBI lineage: Bacteria > Pseudomonadati > Bacteroidota > Flavobacteriia > Flavobacteriales > Flavobacteriaceae > Flavobacterium > Flavobacterium zubiriense. Next base: position 388,537 of record NZ_JBCFQL010000001.1, read on the forward strand.
TTTAACCACAATTCGGTCAATAATTAAAAGAACATCTTTATTGTCTAATGAATGTTGGTCTGTCCCTTCGAGCGAAGTCGAGAAGTCATCCAGACGAACGGTTTCATTATTGACTAATATTCGAGAAAAACCTTGTTGGAGTAACACTTTTAATTTGTCTTCCAGTTGTCTTCCTTCTTCCAGATGAATTGGAGCGAGTAGCAACCATTTGCTGTTGCGTTCCAGATTTTTTACATCATTGATAACATCCGAAACCGTATTCTTTTTGACTTCACGACCCGAAACTGGAGAAAATGTTCTTCCAATTCGGGCATACAATAATTTCATGTAATCGTAAATCTCGGTTGAAGTTCCTACAGTAGAACGGGCATTGGTGGTATTTACTTTTTGTTCAATGGCAATGGCAGGAGCAATTCCTTTGATGTATTCAACCTTTGGTTTGTCTAATCTTCCAAGAAATTGCCTCGCATACGAAGATAAACTTTCTACATACCTACGTTGTCCTTCGGCATACAAAGTATCAAAAGCTAAACTGGATTTTCCAGAACCCGAAAGTCCCGTTATTACAACTAATTTATTGCGGGGAATGACAACATCAAGGTTTTTTAGATTATGAACTTGTGCTCCCTTGATAATGATATTTTTTTTCGGATCTATTTTAGAAAAGTCAACTTTCATAAAAAATAATGGATTTTTACAAAAGTAATCATTTTTAAATCGAGAAACAGGAATGAACAAATCCTAAATTTAGTTAAAATAAGCTCTTTTTTTAAAGGAAATGAGCAGATTATTTCGGCATTACTATTATGTGTTTATTTTTGAACAACTAATTAGATTTAGTTTTAAATTTACGATAGATCAAAAAAAGAAATAACCTTGAAAACAAAAATTACTTTTATATTTTTTATTTTAGCTATAGCAGTTTTTTCACAAGATTTACCACCTATTGTGAAGTATGTTCCTAGTAATTATGGAGCAGGAAATCAAAACTGGATGATTTCTCAGGATCAAAATCAATTTGTTTTTTTTGCAAATAATGAAGGACTTTTAGAATTCAATGGTTCGTATTGGAAATTATATCCTTCACCAAATGAAACTATTATTCGGTCAGTGAAAGTAATTGGAGATCGAATTTATACAGGGAGTTATATGGAATTTGGTTTTTGGAAACGAAAAGCGGATGGTTTACTAAAATATCAGTCTTTAAGTGCTACCATAAAATCTAATATTTCAGATGATGAGCAATTTTGGAATATTTTAAGTTATGATTATTGGGTTGTTTTTCAGTCTTTAAATCGAATTTATATTTACAATACACAGAACAATAGTTTTAAAATTATTGCGCCTAGTGCTAATGTAATTAAAGCTTTTAGAACAAAAAATGCAATCTACTATCAAACTAATAATCAAGGACTGTTTGAAATTGAGGGAGGAAAAAGTAAATTGGTTTCTGCTCATCCTGTTTTGAAAAAGAACCGAATTGTGAATGTTTTTGAAAAAGGAGATGAACTTTTGTTATTAACTCAAAGAGCTGGTTTTTATACTCTTTCAAGAAAAGAATTAAAGAAATTCCCGATGGATATAGATTCCGATTTTGCTGACGAAAGTGTTTACAGCTGTGAGTCATTGTCTAATGGTGGCTATGTTATAGGTACGGTTTCAAATGGTATTTTTATCATGACTAAAGAAGGGAAAAAGAAATACCATATTTCTCAAAAGAAAGGTTTAAGTAATAATACTGCCTTATCTTTATTTGAAGATAATGAAAAAAATCTTTGGATAGGTCTTGATAATGGCATTAATTGTATTAATCTGAATTCGCCAATACAAAGTTATGTTGACGATTCTGGAGTTTTAGGTACAGTTTATACTTCGCAATTATATGATGGAAAATTATATGTAGGAACTAATCAGGGTTTGTTCTATAAAAATTATCAAAGTAATGAAGAATTTAAGTTTGTAAGCGGTACAAAAGGGCAGGTTTGGTCCCTGTATTTGTATGATGGAACGCTGTTTTGTGGGCACGATTTAGGAACTTTTGTGGTAACAAATGGAAGCGTAAAAAATATTTTTTCTAAGTCAGGAACTTGGAATTTTATAAAAGTACCAGGAAATAAAACGCTTTTGTTACAGGGGAATTATTATGGTATATCGGTTTTAGAGAAAAAGAATGATCAATGGGTTTTTCGAAATAAAATCAAAGGTTTTGATTATTCGTCTAAATATTTTGAGATAACCAAAGAATTTGAAATCTATGTAAGCCATGAGTACAAAGGCGTTTTTAGATTAAAAACAGATGCTAAACTTCAGGGTATCAATGAATATTTCACGTATAAGAATCCCAAAAAAGGCAAAAATGCCAGTTTGATACAGTTTAATAATTCAATTTATTATGCGAATAGGGAAGGTGTTTTCAAGTTAAATAATGCTACAAAAGACTTTAATAAAGAACCCGTATTGAGTTCGGTTTTTGAAAAAGATGAATATACTTCGGGTAAAATGATTGTTGATAATTCTAATAAAATATGGCTGTTTTCTAAGAATTATATTAGTTATTTTACTGAAAACAAGTTAATTAGTAATCTTAAGCAAAATAGTATTCCCATTCCTGCTTCTTTAACTAATTCGATGTTAGGATATGAAAATATTACACAATTATCACCTTCCACTTATTTTTTTGGTACAACAGATGGTTATTACACAATGAACATTAACGAATTGGCTTTTGAAAATTATAAAGTTTCTATTTCAAACATTAGTACTTATACACTTAATGGGCCTGTACATACTAACCCAATTTTAGAGGAAGGTCAATTTCCACATAATGAAAATAACATTACTTTTTTATACACCGTAGCAGAGTTTAATAAATACATCAATGTAGAATACCAATATATTTTAGAAGGTTTTCAGGATCATTGGAGTGGCTGGAATGTAAGACCATCTGTTAATTTTAAGAATTTACCATCAGGTGATTATGTTTTTAAGGTTAAGGCAAAATTGGCAAACTCTAATCTAGAAAATACAGTAACTTATTCTTTTACCATATTAAAACCCTGGTACACTACTAATTTAGCGATCATCATTTATGTTATTTTGGGATTTTTTTCAATTCAATTAATCCATAAAGAATATAATAAATATTACCAACGTCAGAAAGAAAAGCTAATTGAAGAGAATAATTTGTTATTGGAAATAAAAGAATTAGAAAACGAACAGCAATTAATGCGTATTAAAAACGAACAGCTGTCTCAAGATGTAGATGAAATAAATAAAGAACTCGCTGCTTCTACCATGAGTTTGAATAGTAAAAATGAGTTATTAACTTTCATCCAAAAAGATTTAAAAAACAATGACGAGAGTGATAGCCGAAGTATTAAAACCGTAATTTCTACCATCAATAAAAACATTACAGGAAAAGACTCTTGGAGTGTTTTTCAGGAGGCCTTTAATAAAACCGATAAAGATTTTTTGAAAAAAATGAAAGAAACACATCCTTCTTTAACAGCTAATGATTTACGATTGTGTGCTTATCTAAGACTTAATTTATCTTCGAAAGAAATAGCTCCTTTGTTAAATATATCCGTACGAAGTGTTGAGATAAAAAGATATCGTTTGCGAAAAAAAATGGATTTATCTCATGAGCAAGGGTTAGTTGAGTATATTCTAACTGTATAGTTAGCCTTTACAAAAGCAAAATAAACTATACATTACCACAACATTTGCTAAATATTGTGGTTTTTTTATGCTTTTTAACTAAAAATTAAGGATTATAAATCCCTTGTGTTTCATTGTTTTTATTGAATTATTAATAAATAAAAGTGTTATTATTTGTGTTGTATGTTTTTTGTAGAGGTTATTTTTAATTAATTAGTTTTTTTAGGTAGTAATTTTATAATTCACAATAAAAACACAAACTATATGAAATCAAATTATCTATTAATTGTTTTTCTGATGTTTTCTACTTTGGGTTTCTCTCAAAATTTTGACATTGGTGGAACTGTAAAAGAAAAAAACTCTGGTTTATCAATACCAGGGGTTAATATTCAAATTAAAAATAGCACTAAAGGTACTTCTACTGATATTGATGGAAAATTTGCTTTAAAAGGAATTTCATCAGGATCAGTTGTTGTTTTTACTTTTGTAGGCTATAAAACTTTTGAATATACCGTAAATGAAACCAACACTAATATGAGTGTTACTTTATTAGAGGACTCAAAAGTGTTAGACGAAGTGGTTGTTATTGGTTATGGAAGCCAAAAAAAGAAAGAAGTTACAGGAGCGGTATCTACTGTGGACAGTAAAACTCTAGATGTATTAAAACCTGTAAGAATAGAACAGGCATTGCAAGGAACAGTATCAGGTGTCAACGTTACTTCTCAATCTGGTTCTCCGGGAGCTGCCTTAGATATACGTATTAGAGGTATTGCAACTAATGGAGATGCTAAGCCACTTACTATAATTGATGGGTATATTGGAGAATTAGGATTGTTGAATCCAAATGATGTAGAATCTATAACTGTTTTGAAAGATGCTCAGGCTGCTATTTATGGTTCTGCTGCAGCAAATGGTGTAATCTTAGTAACCACTAAAACTGGAAAAAAGAATTCTAAAGGTAAAATAGTGTATAATACCTACACTGGTTTCCAAGAAACTTCACGCACTTTACCCATATTAAATGCAACTGAATATGCGCTGTTGCTGAATGAAAGATATGCTAACAGTGGAAGCGCAATTCCATATCCAAATGTAAGTGGATTTGGTAAAGGAACAAATTGGCAGGACAAAACACTAAGTAGAGGGGTACCAATGATTAGTCATGATTTGACTTTTTCTGGAGGATCTGATAAGATCACGTATTCTGTAAGTGGTTCACACATAGATCAAGAAGGAATTGTGGGCGAATCAAAATCCGGATTTTTAAGAAATACAGCTAGAGTTTCCTTAGGTGCAGATGTTACAGATAAATTAAAGTTAAAAACAAATTTGATTTATACTTTTTTTAATAGAAGAACTTTGCCAGAGAATAGCAATGCTTCTGTACTATTAAATGCTGTTAATGCGCCATCTAATCTTAGCCCTTATGATGCATCAGGTAATTTTACAGTGTTTCCAGGAGGTTCTTTAGGAAATGAGATGATTAATCCTTTGGCTCAAATTGCAAATACATATAATGATTATAATTTTAAACAAGTAAATGGAAATTTTGGCTTGGATTATAAGTTCACTCCTGCTTTTGTATTAAGCAGTAATATCGGATTTAAAACTGCAAATAGTGAGTCTAAAAGCTTTTCTCCAATATTAGATTACGGCAGTGGTAAAGTGTTTAATACAACACGAAGTTCTGTTTCTCAAAATGCGGTTAACGATAACAACTATTCTTTTGATTTATTTGCCACTTATACTAAAACCATAGCTGAAAACCACAAATTTGTAGGTGTACTTGGTAATACTATTTATAAAGAATATGGTAACGGTTTATTCGCTACAGGTTACGATGTGCCTAATAATTCATGGGATTATGCCGATATTCAATTGGCTAACGGTGCTCCTCCTGTTGGAACAGTACCTGTAGGTTCTTATATATATGATGAAAGAAGGTTATCTTATTTTGGAAGATTACAATATGATTATAAAGGAAAATATCTTTTGTCAGCAATGTTTCGACGTGATGCTTCAACTAAATTTGGACCAGGTAATAAAGTAGGCTATTTCCCTTCTGTAACGGCTGGTTGGGTAATTTCTGACGAAGGATTTTTTAATGAATCATCCATTGTTAATTTCCTAAAATTAAGAGGAAGTTATGGTATAGTAGGAAATGACGCCATTCCAAATAATGGCTATATTTCTCAGCTTACTGGTGAAGCGACTTATGTTTTTGATGGTACTTTAATAAATGGTCGCGCTAGTGGTCAAATTCCGAATCCGAATCTTAAATGGGAAGAGGCTAAGAAGTTTGATGTTGGAATTGATATGAATTTGTTTGATAATAAAATAAATATAGTAGTTGATTATTTTATAGATACCAGATCTGATTTATTAATTCCAGGTATTCCGGTTTCAGGCATATCAGGAGGTCAAGCACCAGGAGCTTCAAATCCTACAATTAATGCTGGAACAGTTAGAAATGAAGGAATAGAATTCGCTGTAAATTACAACAATAAGTTTTCAGATGATTTTAATATGAGTTTAGGGTACAATGTTACTCTGCTACAAAACAACGTAACCTATATGGGGACTCCATTTATTGCAGGAGGCTCGTTTGGTATTGGTCAACAAGCGCCATCAAGAATGCAAGTAGGTCATTCCATAGGGTATTTTTATGGTTTGAAAACAAATGGTATTTTTCAAAATCAACAAGAAGTTAATGATGCTCCATCTCAGGTTGAACTTGGAGTAGCGGCATCTCCGGGAGATATTAGATACGTTGATGTAAATGGAGACGGTAAAATTAGTTTTGATGATAGAACAGATATTGGAGATCCAATCCCCACAGCAACAATGGGTTTCAATATGCAATTTAATTATAAAGCACTTGATTTTTCAATGTACACCTTTGCTTCTTTAGGCAATAATATGGTGCGTAATTATGAGAGTGTTGCACCAGATGCCAATCGTTTAAACTATGTTTTAGGGAGATGGACTGGAGAAGGAAGCAGTAATAGTATTCCTAGAGTTACAACAGCAGCTACAACTAATAATTTGTTTTCAGATTATTTTGTTGAAGATGCCTCCTACGTAAGAATCCAAAATATCCAATTAGGATACTCTTTAAATCCAAATTTAACAGAAAAAGTAGGGATTACTAAGTTACGTCTTTATGGAGCAGTCAATAACCTTTACACTTTTACAAAGTACAAAGGATTTGATCCTGGGGCTTCAAACGGTGCTCCAATAGGAGGTGGAATCGATTATGGATTCTATCCTATTCCAAGAACGTATATGTTAGGTTTAAACATTAATTTTTAATTTATATTAAAATGAAAAAGTATCTATTTATAACTATAATAACGATAACTGTTTTTGCTACAATGACTAGCTCTTGTAGTGATGATTTTGTTAATCGTCCTGTTCAGTATTCTATTGATTCAGAAAATTATTTTAATTCTAAATCCGATTATGAAAATGCTGTAATTGCAGCCTATGACTTGTTGCAGTCCACTTTTATTAATGTTTTAATGGGAGAAATAGCCTCTGATAACACATTTGCCGGAGGAAATAGCCCAACAGATGTTATAGGGTACCAACAAATTGATCAAATGACCCACGGTCCTGTGAATGAAAATTTAAAACAACTATGGGATTGGATGTTTGCAGGAGTTCAAAGAGCTAATTATATCCTTGAATTCAAAGATAAAACAGATTTTGAAGGGAAAAATAAAATTATTGCGGAAGCCCGTTTTCTCAGAGCGTATTATCATTTTGAATTGGTAAAATGGTTCGGAGGTATTCCAATGAAAGGAGATGCTCGTTTTTCTCCAGGAGATGAGACTTTAATACCACGTTCCTCAGTTTCAGAAGTGTATGCTTCTATCCAAAATGATTTGATTTATGCCGCTGAAAACTTACCTGCAACCCCTGCTCAGCAAGGAAGAGCTACAAGTGGTGCCGCTTTAGCTTTACTTGGAAAAGCATACTTATATGATAAAAAATATGATCAAGCTGCGGATACTTTTGGAAAATTAATAGCTACAGGTAGATACCGTTTAGTTCAAATTGCTGATTTGACTTCACAACAAATAAGTGCTGGTTTGACACCTTTTGGAAGTATTTTCGAAGAAGCAGGGGAAAACGGACCTGAATCTGTTTTTGAAATTCAGTACACAGATGTTGAAGGAGCCAGTTATGGACAATTACAATTTAGTGAAGGGAATGTTGCAGTTGGTTTTGCGGGACCTTTTGGATATGAAGGACCTGTATTTGCTGATGGAAATAATTTTAATTTACCTACACCAAAAATCGTTAGTGCATTTGAAGCAGGAGACTCAAGAAAAGAGGTAACTATTTTAGATATGGCGACATGGATTCCACAAAACCCAGGTTCAAAGTATACAAAACAAAATCAAGATACAGGGTTTTTCAATAGAAAATACATTCCTAGAAAAAGAAGAGCAGAAGCTGCGGGAGATGTAAAATTAACTAGTCCAAATAATTACAGAGCCATTCGCTATGCTGATGTATTATTAATGGCAGCAGAGGCATATAATAAAAGTACAGTTGTAAATGACGAACTAGCTCGTGAATATTTGAATGAAGTAAGACGTCGTGCTTTTGGGGATGAAGATCATGATATTACAGCATCAGGAGCAGCCTTAGCTGATTTTATTCAAGCAGAAAGAAGAGTAGAATTTGCAGGTGAAGGTATTCGTTTCTTTGATTTAGTGAGAACAGGAAAAGCAGCTCAGGAAATTCCTGGATTTACAGCTAATAAGAATGAAATATTTCCTATTCCAATTGAAGAAATCCAATTTGCTAGAGGAAACTGGGATCAAAATCCTAACTATAATTAAAAAACAGGAACGATGAAAAATATAAAATACATAACAAGCCTTATTGTGGCAGCTATTATCTTTAGTTGTTCAACAGAGAGCGATCTGATAGATTTGGATACACTGGCTGCTCCAACTAATATTTCAGCATTAACAACTGTTACGCAAGATAATACAGGTAAAGTAACTTTTTTACCAAAAGGAGAGGGAGTTACTAATTATGAAATTTATTTTGGTGATGAAACTACAACACCGGCTTATGTAAATCCGGGGGCTACGGTAGATCATGTTTACAAAGAAGGAATTTATAATGCTAAAATTGTTGGAACAACTTTAAATGGAAAAAGAACTGAAGTCACTCAACAAGTTGTCGTTTCTTTTAAAGCACCACAAAATTTAGTGGTTACTATCGAAAATGATTTAGCGGTTTCTAAAAAAGTCAATGTTGTGGCAACAGCAGATTATGCACTGTTTTATGATGTGTATTTTGGCGAGGAAGGAAAACCAGATCCTATTTCAGTAAATAATGGCGAAGCTGTTTCGTATACTTATCAAAATTCAGGAGTTTATACTATTAGAGTGGTTTCTAAAAGCGCAGCGATTCAAACTACTGAATATACGGAAGAATTTACAGTAACGATAGTGAACAAACCTTTTACTTCGGCACCAACTCCGCCTAATCGTCAAGCAGCTGATGTAATTTCTATTTATAGTTCGAAATATACAAATGTTGCCGGAACTAATTATTTTCCAGACTGGGGACAAGCAGGTCAGGGAAGCAGTTGGGCAGAGTTTGATTTAAACGGCGATAAAATGCTTAATTATATAAAACTGAGCTATCAAGGAATTGCATTAGCGGATGGAACAACTATTGATGTTTCTGGAATGGAGTTTATTCACATGGATGTGTGGACGGCTGATTTAGAAAAAATAGAAACCTCTTTGATTAGTAAAACCAATGGTGAAAAACCTGTTGTAAGGGATTTAACTGCAAACCAATGGACCAGTATTGATATTCCTATCTCAGCTTTTACAAGTCAAGACTTGACTGTTGCTGATATATTCCAATTAAAATTTGTAGGAACACCATGGGCAGGAGGAAGTGTTTTTATTGATAATATATATTTCTACAAAACACCTTCAGCTTTGATTGAAACGCCAATTGATTTTGAATCTTCTACATTAACGTATCCATGGACAGGTTTTGGATCGGCTAGTTTTGGTCCAATTCCAGCATCGGTTATCGATAATCCAGATAAATCAGGTAATAATTTATCCAATAAAGTGGTAAAAATTGAGAAACCATCTGGCGCTCAAGTATGGGCTGGTGCGAGCTTAAATTTAGATTCAAGAATTGATTTTTCCAAAGGAACTAAGGTAAAAGTAAATGTTTGGTCACCAAAAGTTGGAGCTAAGATTTTATTCAAAACAGAAGTGTCGACTTCTCCAAAAGACGGCAATGGCAATCCAACAGTCTTTGTTGAGATAGAAGCTACAACAACAGTGGCAAATTCATGGCAAGTTCTTACGTTTGATTTAACTACTGCTTCAGCGTTTAATACCGCTCATGCTTATGATAGGGTTATTTTATTCCCTGATTTTGGTGAAAATGGTACGGGAACGACTTATTATTTTGATGACATCAAACAATCTAACTAAAAACACAAAAGATGAAAAATATATTAAGAAGCACAATTGCCATTTTTACATTGTTATTGATGGTCAATTGCTCCAAAGATGATTATGCTTTTGGGGCATTAGAAAGTCCAACAAACGTTGAGATAAGTTATGAAATAATAGGTAAAACAGAAGCTAACCCTTTTGGAGATGGAACGGGAAAAGTAAAATTCACTGTAAAAGCAGATAATGCTATTTCCTATAAATACATTTATGGGGATGGCGTTACAGAAAATTCTCCAGGAGGTATTGAGGAGCATGGTTTTACTACAAATGGAGTTAATACTTATACGGTAACTGTAATAGCATACGGCAAAGGAGGTCTAGCTACAAATGAGACAGTAGAGGTTACTGTTTTTAACGACTTTAAAGATGAACAATCTACACAGTTGCTTACTGGTGGTTTACCTACTGGAAAAAAATGGTATTTAGCTGCATCCGAAAAAGGGCATCTTGGAGTTGGACAAAATGATGCTGACGCTACTAAAAATTATTTTGCTAATTATTATCAAGCGGAGCCGTTTGAAAAATCAGCCACTTGTTTCTATGATGGAGAGTATACTTTTGCCTTAGTAAACGGTAAAATTGAATACAAACAAGACAACAAAGGTAATACCTTCTTTCACAACTCTTATAAAAGTGTTGGAGGTGGAACAAATGGTGGTGATGATGCTTGTTTGCCATACAACACAACAGCTACTAAAATTGTAGCTTTAAGTCCTTCTTCTTCAGTTGTTTCTAAAAATCCAGTAGAAACAAGGGTTACTACAGGAACAATAATGAATTTTTCTGATGGAGGTTTTATGGGCTATTATGCAGGAGCGACTCAATATGAAATTTTATCCATCACTGAAAATAGAATGGTAGTACGATTAGTTCAAGGAAATGATGCAGGATTAGCATGGTATTTAATATTTACCACTACAAAACCAGGTGAAGAACCAGAACCAGAAGTGGTAGATTATACTGATCTTATTTGGTCAGACGAATTCAATACTGATGGTGCTCCTGATTCTTCAAAATGGGGGTATGATTTAGGAACAGGACAAGACGGTTGGGGAAATAATGAGTCACAAAGCTACACTCAGGCAGCTGATAATGTTATTGTGTCAAACGGAACTTTAAAAATTACAGCTAAGAAAGTAGGTTCGTCTTACACTTCTGCAAGATTAAAAACAGAAGGAAAATTTGATTTTACCTATGGAAGAGTTGAAGTACGTGCCAAATTGCCTTCTGGTGGAGGAACTTGGCCAGCCATCTGGATGCTAGGTGCTGATTATGCTACCAATACTTGGCCAGCTTGTGGGGAAATAGATATTATGGAATACAGAGGCAATCAACCGAATGTCATTCACGGAACCTTGCATTATCCAGGTCGATCTGGAGGTAATGGAAACACTAATTCTACTACAATTGCCAATGCTTCATCAGAATTCCATGTTTACAAAACCATCTGGAGTCCAGCATCGATTACAATATATGTAGATGACGTACTTTTTCATACGGTTCCTAATAATTCAACTATTCCTTTCAACAAAGATTTCTTTATGATTTTGAATGTGGCTATGGGAGGAACTTTTGGAGGTGCTATAGATCCAGCATTTGTAGAGTCTTCAATGGAAGTGGATTATGTAAGAGTATACCAATAATTGAATTAAGAAAATATATTAAAAGGTCGATTCATTCGGCCTTTTAATTTAAAAGAGATAACAAAATGAGAGTAATCAAAACTGTATTATTCGTTTTATGTGCCGTTGCAATCATCAGTTGCAGCCAAAAAATCATGCAAGCCAAGCAGTCTTTTACCGCTAAAAGTCCAATAGACTTCAGAGTAGATTCAATCATGAAATTGATGACTTTAGAAGAAAAAATTGGGCAACTCAATCAGTACAATGGTTTTTGGGAAATTACAGGGCCTACGCCAAAGGAAGGTCAGGCAGCTAAAAAATATGCTGACCTAAAAAAAGGTTTGGTTGGTTCGATGTTGAATGTAAAAGGAGTAAAAGACGTAAGAGCTTTGCAGAAAATTGCGGTTGAAGAAACGCGTTTAGGGATTCCGTTAATTTTTGGTTTTGATGTCATTCATGGCTATAAAACCATTAGTCCTATTCCATTAGCCGAAGCTGCTAGTTGGGATTTAGTCGAAATTAAAAAATCAGCTGCTATTGCCGCAGAAGAAGCTGCATCAGTAGGACTCAACTGGACCTTTGCTCCTATGGTTGATATATCTCGCGATGCCCGCTGGGGACGTGTGATGGAAGGTGCCGGCGAGGATCCGTATTTAGGAAGTTTGATTGCTGTAGCCAGAGTAAAAGGATTTCAAGGAGATGATTTAAAAGCTAGAAATACTATTTTGGCTTGCGCCAAACATTTTGCGGGTTACGGTTTTGCTGAATCGGGCAGGGATTACAATACAGTGGATGTAAGCGAATCTACTTTGCAAAACATTATTTTTCCTCCATTCAAAGCTAGTGTCGATGCAGGAGTGCGTACTTTTATGAATTCTTTCAATGAATTGAATGGAATTCCTGCTACTGGAAATGCCTATTTGCAAAGAAATATCCTGAAATCGGATTGGAAGTTTGATGGCTTTGTGGTTTCTGATTGGGGTTCTATCAACGAAATGATAGCTCACGGATTTGCTAAAGACAGTAAACAAGCCGCCGAAATTGCCATCAACGCTGGTTCGGATATGGATATGGAGTCCAATGCTTATGTTGAACATTTAGCAGCTTTGGTAAAAGAAGGAAAAGTAAAAGAAAGTTTGATTGATGATGCCGCTCGACGTATTTTGAAAGTGAAGTTTGAATTAGGCCTATTCGATAATCCGTATTTGTATTGTGACGAAAACTACGAAAAAGAAACCATTGGAAAAGCCGCTTTTCAAGAAGGTGTCTTAGATATGGCCAAAAAATCAATTGTGCTTTTGAAAAACGAAAAAGAGTTGTTGCCTCTACAAAAATCAGGTCAGAAAATTGTTGTAATTGGTGCTTTGGCAAATGACAAAACGAGTCCGCTAGGAAGTTGGCGTATTGCAGCCGATGATAATTCGGCAGTTTCTTTATTAGAAGGATTACAAAATTACAAAGGCAACCAGTTGACTTATGTAAAAGGTGCCGATGTAGCCCAAGGGAGAACGGAATTTATTTGGGAAACTAAAATAAACACCACTGACAAAAGTGGTTTTGCCGAAGCAATACAAGCCGCAAAAACGGCCGATGTCGTGATTATGTCTTTAGGCGAACACGGACTGCAAACAGGAGAAGGTAGAAGTAGAGCGGAATTAGGATTGCCAGGCGTACAACAAGAATTATTGGAAGAAGTGTACAAAGTTAATTCCAATATTGTTTTGGTGTTAAACAACGGACGACCACTAGCCATTCCGTGGGCTGATGCTCATATTCCAGCTATTGTAGAAGCTTGGCATCTGGGAACTCAAAGCGGAAATGCTATTGCGCAAGTGTTGTACGGCGACTACAATCCAAGTGGGAAATTACCAATGACTTTTCCAAGAAATGTAGGTCAGGTTCCTATTTATTACAATTATAAAAATACAGGACGCCCAGCGATGAATGAACCTGAAAGTGTATTTTGGTCGCATTATATTGATGAAAAAAACACGCCTTTGTATCCTTTTGGGTTTGGTTTGAGTTATGCAAAATTTGAATATTCAGATTTAAGTTTGAACCAAAAAACATTTTCGGGCGATGGTCAGATACAAGCTACAGTAACGATTAAAAACACAGGAAAATATGCTGGTAAAGAGGTCGTTCAGCTTTATATTCGTGACTTAATTGCTTCTGTAACGCGCCCAGTAAAAGAATTGAAAGGTTTTGAAATGATCGAATTACAATCGGGTGAATCTAAAAAAGTAAGTTTTACAATCGATAAAAAGACCATTGAATTTTTTACCGCTAATTCTAAATGGGAGGCTGAAGCTGGCGATTTTAAAGTTTTTGTGGGAGGAAATTCAATGCAAACTTTGGAAAGTGATTTCCAATATTTAAACAACTAAATATGAATAAATTTTTAATTATACTCTTGGCAGGCTGCTTTGCTTTGGCTCAGCCGAAAGGGAAAAAATTAGTTTGGCAAGAACAATTTAATGCCAAGGAATTGGATCTTAAAAATTGGAATATTGAATTAGGAGATGGTTGCCCCAACTGTGGTTGGGGTAATAATGAACGCCAACTTTATACTAAAGAAAACCAACAGTTAAGAGACGGACACTTAGTGATAACAGCCCAAAAAGAAGGAGACAAATACACTTCTTCGAGAATTACCACTAAGGGAAAGAAAGAATTCCAATATGGTTATTTTGAAGCGAGAGCTAAATTGCCTCTAGGTCATGGAATTTGGCCTGCTTTTTGGATGCTTGGAGCTAATATTGATGCGGTTGGCTGGCCGAAGTGTGGCGAAATTGATATTCTAGAATATGTGGGTAAAGAACCCAAAACGGTTTTTACTTCTTTGCATACACAAGACAGTCATGGAAACACTATCAATACCAAGAAAACTAAAATCGAGGATATTGAAACAGGATTTCATTTGTATGCCATAGATTGGAATCCAGATAAAATTGATTTTTATGTGGACAATCAATTGGTTTATACTTTCAATCCCGCTAACAAAACAGATGCTGTCTGGCCTTACAATCAGCCGTTTTATTTTTTAGTAAACGTGGCTATTGGAGGTAATTTTGGAGGACCAGAAGTAGATGACACTATATTTCCACAAGAGTTTAGTATTGATTACATTAAAGTATATCAGTAAAATAAAATGGTTTTTGTTGGTTAGAAAGGAGAGAAAAAATTTAAAACAAAGTGTTTTAGGTAATTTTTCTCCTTTTTTTGTTGAACAAAACAATAATTTGTTAAATTTGAAAAATCAATTTACCTTTTAAAATAAAAACGCCTATAGTATAAAACTACTTTTTAGAAAAATACCCCAATTTAATTCATACTAAAAAGTATTACTATGATAGCTAATATTCAAATTCCCGACGCCTTGTTGGTGCAAGATTATGTAGCAGGCAAAGAAGACGCCCTAGCTACTTTGATTAAAAGACACGAATCTAAAATTTACGGTTTTATATATTCAAAAGTATCTGACAGAGATGTTGCGAATGATATTTTTCAAGACACTTTTATCAAAGTCATCAAAACATTAAAATCGAATTCCTATAACGAAGAAGGAAAATTTCTTCCTTGGGTGATGCGAATTTCCCATAATCTGGTTATTGATTATTTCAGAAAAAACAAAAAAATGCCGATGTATCGGGAAACAGAAGAGTTTTCGGTGTTTTCTATTATGTCGGATGATTCGTTAACTATCGAAAATCAGTTGATAGCGAATCAAGTCGAATTAGATATTCAAAAATTAATTGAAGAACTTCCAGAGGATCAAAAGGAAGTTTTAATCATGCGCATGTATAAGGACATGAGCTTTAAAGAAATTTCAGAAATAACAGGAGTAAGTATCAATACCTCTTTAGGCAGGATGCGTTATGCGTTGATGAATTTGAGAAAAGTAATTGATAAACACCAGATTATTTTAACCAATTAAACAATATTTGCGTACTTGTCACGTTCTGTTCTAACACCTTTAATTAAAATAGTACATGGCAAAAAATTACGTAAAAAAAAATCCAGTTACCACAACAATGAAACCTAAAAAAGAAGTTGTTTCTTTTCTTTTGAATTATTCAAAAGCGCTTCACATGATTAAGGTAGCGGATAACAGTTTTGAAATTATCGCAAATTAATGAAGCTAGCAATAGCGTTTAGGTAAATCTCACTAATTATTTTAAAGTTAGTGAGATTTACTTTTTATAGCCGTCTAAGTTGGTTTTTCGACCAATAGTTCGGGTGATGATATCTTTTTCTAAATCCCAACCCCGAGCTGGCGAATATTCTCTTCCATACCAAATAATTTGCAAGTGTAAATCGTTCCAGATTTCCTCAGGAAATAAACGTTTGGCATCTTTTTCAGTTTGTACTACATTTTTTCCATTGGTCAAATTCCAGCGATACATCAATCGATGAATGTGAGTATCTACGGGAAAAGCAGGGACTCCAAAGGCTTGCGACATCACCACACTAGCTGTTTTATGTCCTACGGCGGGCAATTCTTCCAAGGCTTCAAAACTCTGGGGTACTTTGCCATCGTGTTTTTCGATTAGAATTTTCGATAAGCCGTAAATCCCTTTGGATTTCATTGGCGACAAGCCACAAGGACGAATGATTTCCTTGATTTCTTCCACCGACATTTTGACCATATCATACGGATTATCAGCTTTAGCAAAAAGTAAAGGTGTGATTTGGTTCACACGTACATCCGTACATTGTGCCGAAAGCAAAACCGCAATTAACAATGTATAAGGATCTTTGTGATCTAGCGGAACTGGGATGGTAGGATAGAGTTCTTTTAACGTATTTATAACAAATGTTACCCGTTCTTGTTTGGTCATTTAGTTTAATTTTGAGATGTAAAGAAAAGGAATTTCAATAGCAATTTCAAAAATCAATTACAATATCAATAGAAAAACACAAAATTACCAAATAACAAATAAGTCTTAGTGAACTTTGCGAAAGCCTTGCGAACTTTGCGGTTAAACAAAAAAAAACATGACAACATTAAAAAAAGGTGATAAAGCTCCCGATTTTTTTGGCGTAGACCAAGACGGAAAGCCACATCAATTAGAAGATTATAAAGGGAAAAAATTAGTGGTTTTCTTTTATCCAAAAGCCAGTACGCCAGGTTGTACTGCCGAAGCCTGTGATTTAAGAGATAATTTCGAGCGTTTTAAGGCTAATAATTACGCCTTGCTAGGTGTAAGTGCTGATTCGGCTAAAGCGCAAGCCAAATTCAAAGATAAATACGAATTTCCTTTTCCGTTATTGGCCGATGAAGAGAAAGAAGTGATCCAAGCCTTTGGTGTTTGGGGGCCTAAAAAGTTCATGGGAAAAGAGTATGACGGCATTCACCGCACCACTTTTGTAATCGACGAAAACGGAATTATCGATGAGGTTATTGAAAATGTAAAAACCAAAGAGCATGCTAGTCAGATTTTGAAGTAAACTAGAAACGCCACAGGCGTTTTTTTCTTGTATAAAACGATAGACGATAGATTCGAATTGATTTTATTAAACATACAGAGATCAATTGCATCTGGCTTTAGCCAGATGATATAATATAGAAAAGAATAAGGCTTTAGCCAAAAAAATATTTAAATTTTGGCTAAAGCCTTTCAATAACTTATTCTTAAAAATGGGCTAAAGCCCAATTCTATTGAAATTCAACAATATTTTTAAAAAAATCCTAGATTAATTTTGATGCTTTCGGAGTAACTTCTTCCGGAGGTTATAGTCGTTTTTTTAGCATCATTGAGTGTAATAATATAGCGACTGTTGAAATATTTTTGTACTTCTTTTACATAGTCTTTGTTCATGATAATGCCTCTATGAATCCGTAAAAAGTTATCTGGTAATTTGTTTTCTAAGCTTGCAATTGTTTCGGTACTTAAGAACGTTCCTAGTCCGGAATGGATGGCGGTATAATTAGTATCGGCTTCAAAAAAGGAAATGTCTTCGAGTTTTATAAAGATAATTTTATCATTTTTTTTAACCGTAATAGAAGTCATTTTTTTAGGTTCTTTTCTATTAGAAATGTCTTTTAAAACTTTTAAAATTTCATCTGAAGAACTTTTGATATGAAAGGTTTTTAATTTCTGTACCGTTTTTTCAATACGTTCTAATTTGACTGGTTTAACCAAATAATCGATACTGTTGGTTTCAAAGGCTTCTAATGAATATTGATCGTAAGCCGTGCAAAAAACAACCATCGGGATAGTTTGTAAGCGTTCTAATAATTCAAAACCAGTACAACCCGGCATTTCAATATCTAGAAAAATAATATCTGGATTTAAAGCTTCAATTTTTTGTTGTGCTTCCGTTCCATTTTGAGCTGTATCGACAACCTCAAAAGTTTCGGGGAATTCTTTTAATAAATTGAGTAAACCCAGTCTAGCTGGTGCTTCATCATCAATTATGATTGTGGAATAGCGTTTGTTCATGTTATATAAATTCTGGAATGCTAATGATAATCATTTTTTTGGGAGTATTAGTCCAGTTTAAAGCCGCTTTATCGCCATAGGTCAATCGCAACAAATCAAAGACCGTTTGTAAACCGTGACCACTTAACAATCCTTCTGGAAAATCAGGACCATTATCACTCACCGAAATTGTAATCTCTTTTTGTTCTTTCGCAATTTTTAAATCAATTGTGCCTACGCCTTCATTTTTTGAAATACCATGTTTTACAGCATTTTCAACTAATGGCTGAATTAAAAACAAAGGGATTTTATGGTTTTCTAAATCTTGATCTACAGCTACAGTAAATTGCAAACGATCCCCAAAACGAATTTTCTCTATGTCTAAATAGGTTTTTACCATTTCAACTTCATCATGAACGGTACTCGTTTTTTTATCTTTTCGGTTGATGGAATATTTAAACAAATCCGATAACGAATGCGCCATTTTTTGCGTTTTCTGAGCATCGATGGGTGCTAAACTAGCTATGGAATTCAAAGAATTATACAAGAAATGGGGGTTTATTTGGGATTGTAGCGATTTTAATTCCGCTTTGGCTTTTAGTTCTCTTAAGTTGGCAAGTTTAGTTTCATTTTCGATTATTAAGTTTCGTTCTTTAAAAATAAAATAACCTATCAATGCTCTAAGCAATGCAATGGTCATTAAAAATAAAAACATTTCAGATAGACTTAAATAACCGTCTTGATAATTCTTAGTGTCATATCTTTCAATAAAAAAAATAAATAGTACACAGACAAAGGGCAAGAATCCTGTTGAAATAAAGATTAACGTGGTTTTCGTGTATATGTTTTTTGCTGCTTTTTGAATTTTAAACTCAATAAAACGGAACAAATAAAGGAAAGGAAATAAAATAAGCATTAAAGCAGAGGTTGATAAAATGGAGTCGTTTCTTACTATGCGGACACCTCTATCATAACCAGGTATAGTTAAAAAATCATAAAAAGACACACAAAACACGATTAATAAATCTGCAAATAACAATGTTACTGCGGCTATTACACCAAAATGAAGCCAATCTTTCTTTATTTTAATGCCAATTGATTTATTAATGCCATTAATAATAAATAGTCCTAATAATGCTAAAATTAAAGCTGGTAAAAAAATAACCGCTATTGGGTTTTTTACCCACCATAAATTACGGTCTCTAGTTGAAATTTTATGATCTTCAATATATTTAATAACATAGTTAAACTGCTTTTCTGCTTTAGCGAGTCTTTTTTCAAAACCTATTTTGTAAACCTCTTTTATGATAGCTTGATCTTTCTCATCCAGAGGGATTTTATTATTTGATAACCCATTTATTGGATTAAAAATACTGTTTCTTTTTCCTGCTGTTGGTGGATAAGTAAAATAGCCTCCAACTAGCATTCTTGCTATTCTGGATTCCAAAGATTTTCTAATATTTAAATCTGAATCTGTTTCATCAATTTTATAAATATAAAGCTCACAGCTTGTATAGCCTTGATCTGCGAATTGATTACCATAACGGCTTGTTGTATAACTATTGCCTTCCTTTAGTTGTTTATCTAAGTATTTAATTTTAAAATTAGGGTGCTCTGATTTTGCAAATTGGATAGATATGGTTGCTGTTAATGCATCTAATCTTTTTAAAATTTCAGTAATAGTTAAAGAATCTTCTTGACTATACTTTCCTTCTATACTCACATAAATATCTTTATCCCATTTTGTTATTTTCTGATAATCATTGTTATTATTTATTTCAACAATATCTTTCCAGGGAACATCAGGTAGTTTTTTTGTTTCTTGAGAAAAACAAGTAGTTCCTATAATTAGAAAAACTAAAAAGTAGTGTAATTTTTTCATGATAGTAAATTTAAATATTTATACCACAAATGAACTATAATAGTTGTTCTGCAAAAATAGGTTTCTTGTAAACTGCACAATAGGCTTGCAAACTGCATTAAAAAATAGTTGATTTGTTCTTGCTCAAAAATTAGAAATTCATCCAAGTTTTAATTGCTTCAATGTAACTTCTTCCAGTTGTAACACTTGTTTTTTTGGGATTGTTTAGGGTGATAACAAATCGGCTATTGAAATATTTTTCAACCTCTTTGATGTACTCGGTATTAATAATGATAGAGCGATGGACTCTTAAAAAATGAGCGGGGAGTTTTTGTTCTAATTGCGCCAAAGGTTCTTCTATTAAATAATTTTCATCGTTTGCGTGTACGGTAACATATCGCTCATCGGCTTTGAAATAACTAATGTTTTCTAACTTTACAAAAATAAGTTTGTCTCCTTTTTTTACGGTTATCGAGGTCATTTTTTTGACTTCTTTTTGCGAAGACAATTCTTTTATCAGCTCTAAAATATTTTGTGATGTATTGTTTTGGCTAAACAAATTTAATTTATTCACCGATTGTTGTAAGCGTTCTAAGCTCACGGGTTTTAGTAAATAATCGACACTATTGGTTTCAAAAGCTTGCAACGAATATTGGTCATAAGCCGTGCAAAATATAACTATAGGAATAGTTTTTAATTGCTTTAACATGTCAAATCCAGATAATTCGGGCATTTCGATATCTAAAAAAATAAGATCAGGTTGTAAAGCTTCTATTTTTTCGAGTGCCTCTATGCCATCTTCTGCAACAGCGATAATTTGAAAAGTATCAGGGAAACTTTCTAATAGTTGCTGCAATCGTGCTCTAGCTGGTGGCTCATCATCAATAATAATGGTTTTGTAGGATTTATTCATACTGTTAGATTGTTTGTGTAATTGAAATTGCAATATGTTTTTTAGGATTGTTTTCCCATTTTAAAGCTGCTTTTTCACCATAACTCAATCGAAGTAAATCATAAACGGTTTGTAATCCATGACCACTAACCAAACTACTTGGAAAATCAGGGCCGTTATCGCTTACAATAATAAATAGCGTTTCTACTTCTTTTTTAATTTCTAATGTAATAAATCCTTCACCTCTAATTTCGGAAATTCCATGTTTTATAGCATTTTCTACCAACGGCTGTAAAATATACATGGGTATTGGTTCGTTTTCTATAGTTTCATCTATCAGTAAGGTGAAATTTAAACGTTTCCCAAAACGGATTTTTTCAATTTCTAAATAATTTTCGACCATTAATACTTCCTCTTTTACAGTACTCAACTTTTGTCCTTTTTTATTGATGGAATACCGAAATAAGTTAGATAATGACAATGCCATTTTCTCTGTTTTATCAGGATTATTATGTGCTAAACCGGCAATAGAATTCAAAGCGTTGTATAAAAAATGAGGATTGATATGCGACTGTAATAATTTCAACTCCGATTGAGCATTAACTTCTTTTAACCGACTTAATTCTACATCTTTTTCTTTTACTAATGAATCGGAGTAATGGTTTAAATAGAGGAGAAGGCCTCTACTCATAGCTATAATAATTGTAAGAATAAAAATTGGGAGATAAAATTCTAAAAAGCCATCATTCGATGTTGACGGTGGGTATTTTATATACATTATTCCAATTGGGATATTAAATGTAATAAAAGTAAAAATGACTTTACAAATTAATAGAAAACTAAAATCTTTAATTTTATTAATCCATATTTTCTCTAACAACCATAGCGGAAATGAAATTATTAAAGAGCCTATAAAGGCTATTGAATATAATTCTAAAATCGACTCTAGATTCATGTTTTCATTTATTCCTAAATCTGTTAAGTAGGTATAAATTTTGGTTAGATCTGTTCCAAATAACATAATAAGCAGTATTGGAAAAAAATAGTTTAGAAAAGAAAACTTGAATTTTTTGTTTTGGAACAATCCAAAAAGTAATATAAACTCTAGAATCCCAATTGAACCCACAATTAATATAGCGTAAAGTGTTGCTAATTTCTTATTTAAGAAAGAAGTTGCATATTGCCATGTATATGTATTGTTTAAATAGGTTTTGAATTGTTCGAAAAAATCATCACTATATAGTTTTTGCAATAAGAAAATGTCTTTATCTAAAATTCTACAATCCAAACCTTGTATTTCTTTTGAAGAAAAAACAGATGATTGTTCAATTGTAGAAGGTTCGTTTTGTATAAAAACTAAATTTCTTAACATCCCAATCATTAAATAGTTCTTTTTCTGTTCCGGTGTATATACATCTCCTATTGCAACTGTTGTTAAAGGGAAGCTACGTTTTATTTTATTTCCTATGCGCTCAAATGGATACATTTGAATTGAATAGCCAGCACCTATATTTATAAATTGATTTCCTCTATTTTTATACAAATAGGATGGTTCAAAGTGCAAAAGAATTCTAGAATCATCTATTTCTTCAATTGTAAGACCTTTTATTCTGTACGAAGGTTTGTCTTTCCCTTCTTGTACCATTTGTAAAAAAGTCATTCCTGTAAAATCATCAAAAAATTCAATTTTTTTATTAGGCAACAATTTTCGTAAATCTAACATAACTTCTTTAACTAATAAACTGTCTGATTTTGAAACTTCATGAAGGTCGAATAAAATAGGACCTTCTGTCCTTCTAAATAAAGAAGTCTCTCCATCAAATAATCTATTTTTCACATACTCCCAATTAGGGTCTTTTGGCTTTTCAGAAATTGGAAAAATCATTATTAAGTCGGTTACAACCAAAATAAGTACAAGCAGAACAATTTTTAAAACATCTTTTTTCATCACAGTAAATTTAAATATTTATTTGACAAATTAAGTTTAAAAGCTGTTTTGAAAAAATGGGTTTCGGTTGAACTGCACAATGGATGTATGAGTTGCATTTTAGTAAAATATTCAATAAAATACTATTTGTAATATTGCTTTTTGAGAAAATGAAAAGCAAATTAGTCAATGCAAAAACGCCACAAGAGAATTCCTTTGTGGCGTTTTGTATAAGTGTTGTTGTGTTATTCAACCAATGTTTTTTCAGGATTATAACCAAAGAGACGTTTTTCTTTAATGATTTCCGAAACTCCTTCAGGTAGCATTGGTTCCCAGCCAGGTACTCCGTGGCTAATCATTTTGAGTACTTCACGGGAGAATACTTTTAAGTTTTCAGGGTTGTAATCTTCTACATCAATTACTTTTCCGTTGAATTTAAAGAATTTGTACAATTCTTTCATTCTTGGGTGTACTTTTAAGGTTTCAGAAGTGATGATTTCTCCATTCTCGTCAATCATTGGGTATAAAAATACCTTCATGTCTCTAAAGAATAATTTACCAAAAGCTTCCAAGATTCCTCCACTCAAATGGCGGTAGTATTTCTCGTCAAAAATATCAACTAAGTTGTTGACACCCATGGCTAGTCCCATTCTGGCCTTAGTATAATTAGCAAAATATTCTACTACTTTATAATATTCCTGAAAATTGGAAATCATTACCGTTTGTCCTAAAGAACAAAGTAATTCGGCGCGATCCATAAAATCTCTTTCGTCAATTTCGCCATCCGAACGTAAGTTAGACAAGGTAATTTCGAAAATAACCAAAGTATTTTCTTTGTCCACTTTGTTTTCTTCAATAAACATACGCATCGATTTCTCGTACATGTCCATGTTTACCTTAGTAACTGGACGGAAACTTCCTCTAAGTGCAAGAAGGTTTTTCTTGTATAAAATAGAAGCGGGAAGAATGTTTTTTCCTTTTGGATTGAACATTACGGCATCGGTCATTCCGTTTTTGACTAATTGCAAACTGATTAAACGGTTGTCTACATCAGCAAATCGAGGTCCGGAAAAATTGATGGTGTCAATCTCTAGTTGGTCTTTGTCTAAATGATCGTATAAATAACGCAACAATTTCTTAGGATCGTTGTATTTATAATAAGCGCCGTAAATTAAGTTTACCCCTAGAATTCCTAGCGTTTCCTGTTGTAATTTGGCATCGGTTTCCTTAAATCGAATGTGAAGTATGATTTCGTTATACTCTTCGCTAGGATCAATTTGGTAACTAATTCCTACCCAACCGTGGCCTTTAAATTGTTTTGCAAAATCTATTGTAGCTACTGTATTGGCATAACTAAAAAACATTTTATTGGGATGCTTTTCTCGGTTCAGTCGTTTTTCTATAAGATTTACTTCGTGAGAAAGCATTTTTTTTAGGCGGTTTTCAGTAACATAACGACCGTCTTTTTCGACACCATAAACGGCGTCACTAAAATCTTTATCATAAGCCGACATTGCTTTTGCTATAGTTCCTGATGAACCACCCGCTCTAAAAAAATGTCTCACGGTTTCCTGACCTGCTCCTATCTCGGCAAATGTTCCATAAATATTTTCATTTAAATTGATACGTAGTGCCTTGTCTTTTATTGAAGGGACTTGTGCAATTATTCTGTCTCCTTTTAGTTTTATTTCGCTACCCATTTTTTTTGTTTAAATTTATGTATTTGCCTTATGTTACAAAGTTAATTAAATAGCTAGCCTTATAAAAGATAAATAATCCTATTTTTGTAAAAAATTATGATTTGAAGGTATATTTTCTAGGTACAGGCACTTCTCAAGGCATTCCAGTGATAGGAAGTGATCATCCTGTATGTAAAAGTAAGGATAGTAAAGACAAAAGACTTAGGGTTTCGGTATTGATTCACTGGGATAATTATTCGTATGTTATAGATTGCGGTCCTGATTTTAGACAACAAATGCTAACTTCAGATTGCCAGAAAGTAGATGGAATTATTTTTACTCACGAGCATGCCGATCATACGGCTGGCTTAGATGACATTCGACCATTCAATTTTAAGCAAGGAGAAATGCCTATTTATGCGCACCAACGCGTGATTGAAAACATGAAATCTCGTTTTGACTATGTTTTTGAAACAGTTAATAAATATCCGGGTGCTCCTTCGGTAAAAACAATTGAAGTAGTGAATAACGTTCCTTTTGCTATCGGCGATAAAACAGCAATTCCAGTCAATGTTTCGCATGGAGGGCTTCAGGTTTTTGGATACCGAATTGATGATTTTGCATATTTGACAGATGTGAAAACGATTGAAGCAGTAGAAATAGAAAAATTGAAAAACCTGAAAGTTTTAGTAGTGAATGCTTTACGCGAAGAACATCATTTTTCACATTTTAATTTACAAGAAGCATTGGATTTTATTGCATTAGTGAAGCCAGAAAAGGCATATTTAACACACATTAGTCATATTATGGGTTTCCATGAAGAAGTACAACAAAAGCTTCCTGAAAATGTGTTTTTGGCTTATGATAACTTAGAAATTACTTTATAACTATTTTAGAATGAAAAGATCCTTTTTATTATATGCATTTATTGTATTGATTTTGACTAATATTTTCACTTACTCTTTTTTAAGTAGTGAAGTTAAATTTGAGCAAAACAGATACGAAAAGACTACAAAGAGATTAAAAGATAGTCTGAATGTAATGACAACAAAGTGGAATGAGTCCAATTATTTTTCATTGGAAAAAAATGAGAATGCTCAAAACTATTTTGATTCGGCTATAGCCAATAAATCGATCGCCTACGAAAAGTTGATTCCTGTACTAAAGGAAAAATTAATGGATTTGAATGCCAATCCAAAAGGAAATCCTTACACGGGGCAAGATCAAATAGGGGAGAATAAATTTGTAATCAATAAAGTAAAAGTGCTAAACCACCGCTGGATTATTGCCGATTATAGTGATGGTAAAATGTGGGGCGAAGTGTTGTTGAAATATTTTGTCAATGAAGACGAAAGTGTTTCTTTTGAGGTGATGCAGTCGTTGCTTTATGCGCAATAATTAGATCAAAACGTCTGTTCGAGTGTTTTTTGCGTAATGAAATGGAGCAAAAAATGTATCGAAAACCGTTTTTGATGATAAATTTTCTTGTTTTCGATACAATGCCGTCCAAAAACGGGATCACTCGAACTAACGAAAATTTAGGCAATAAAAAATCCCATTCGCAGCGGCGAATGGGATTTTTTAATATATTCAGAATCGAATTATTTTCTTTTAATAACTCTTTCTACCGCTTCAACAATAGCTTGATTGTTTAGCTTGTATTTTTCCATTAATTGCTCAGGAGTTCCAGACTCACCAAAACTATCTTGAACCGCTACAAATTCTTGTGGAGTAGGATTGTTTAAGGCTAATACACCAGCAATGCTCTCTCCAAGACCACCAAGGTAGTTGTGTTCTTCAGCTGTTACGATACATCCTGTTTTAGCAACAGATTTCAAAATAGCTTCAGCATCCAATGGTTTAATCGTGTGGATGTTAATTACTTCAGCAGAAATTCCTTTTTCTTCTAATTTCTCAGCAGCAATTAAAGCTTCCCAAACTAGGTGACCTGTAGCAACAATAGTTACATCAGTACCTTCGTTTAATAGAATTGCTTTTCCAATGATGAAAGGTTCGTCAGCAGGAGTAAAGTTAGGTACAACCGGACGTCCAAAACGCAAGTAAGCAGGACCGTGGTGATCTGCCAAAGCAATTGTAGCTGCTTTTGTCTGGTTGTGGTCACAAGTGTTGATAACCGTCATTCCTGGTAACATTTTCATCAAACCGATATCTTCAAGGATTTGGTGCGTAGCTCCATCTTCTCCTAAAGTTAATCCAGCGTGAGACGCACAGATTTTTACGTTTTTATCAGAGTAAGCAACTGATTGACGAATTTGGTCATACACTCTTCCTGTAGAAAAGTTAGCGAAAGTTCCTGTAAAAGGAATTTTCCCACCAATAGTTAATCCAGCTGCAATTCCAATCATGTTTGCCTCCGCAATTCCGATTTGGAAAAAACGCTCTGGGTGATTTTTCTTGAAATCATCAAATTTTAATGAGCCAATTAAATCGGCACAAAGTGCTACTACATTTTCATTTTTTTGACCTAATTCAGTCATTCCCACTCCAAAACCTGAGCGAGTATCTTTACTTCCTGTATTTATATATTTTTTCATTTTTCCTCCCCTAACCCCTCCGAAGGAGGGGAATTCCTATTTAGGGTGAATAGGGTTTTATGTTTTATATTTATTCAATCTCGTAGTTGTTCCTCCCCTTTGGGGAGGCTAGGAGGGGATTAGTAATCTCCTAAAGTTGATGTATTTTGCGCTAAAGCGTTTTCAAGTTGTGCATCGTTTGGTGCTTTACCATGCCATGCATGACTGTACATCATATAATCCACACCATTCCCCATTTCAGTGTATAACAGCACGCAAACTGGTTTCCCTTTTCCAGTTCTTGATTTCGCTTCATTCATACCAGCAATAATTGCTTCGATATTATTTCCTTCTTTAATTTCTAGAACATCCCAATCAAAGGCTTCAAATTTAGCACGAATACTTCCCATTGCTAATACTTCGTCAGTTGTACCATCAATTTGTTTTCCGTTTAAATCTACAGTTGCGATTAAGTTGTCTACTTTTTTAGCAGATGCATACATAATTGCTTCCCAGTTTTGACCTTCTTGCAATTCACCATCACCGTGAAGTGTATAAACCAAATGGTTACACTTGTTTAATTTTTTAGCTTGAGCAGCACCTATAGCTACTGACATTCCTTGACCTAAAGATCCAGAAGCAATACGTACTCCTGGTAAGTTGTCATGAGTAGTTGGGTGACCTTGTAATCTTGAATTTAATAAACGGAAAGTAGCTAATTCCGATACTGGAAAATACCCGCTTCTTGCTAAAACACTGTAGAAAACAGGAGAGATGTGTCCGTTGGATAGGAAGAATAAATCTTCACCTATTCCGTCCATGTCAAAACCTTCTTTGCGGTCCATTATATTTTGATACAAGGCTACTAAAAATTCAGTACAACCTAGAGAACCTCCTGGGTGACCTGAATTAACAGCGTGTACCATTCGAAGGATATCTCTTCTTACTTGGATAATTAAATCGTTTAATTGTTGAGTGTTAGGTTTCATTTTGATTGTAAAAGTTAAACTGTTGCAAATGTAAATTTTATTTTCCCGTAAGACAAATGATTTTTAAAATTGTTTATTATTAAACGTTGTAGTGATAAAAAAAGCCTTAAATAAGAGCTTTGTAAAAACTCATAATAAAACGTGATTTCTAAAAATATGTTTAGGGGTTACTAATATTAAGTACTTTTTTTGTCGTTTTTAAACTATTGATTTTCTTTAATGGATAGAATCAAAGATTGAAGAATTTCTTGTCCTTCTTCCCAAAGTCCGAGCTGTGATGCTAAATTCAAATGTCCTTTTGGTCCAACATTATAAAACTGACTTCCCCAATTTTTAGATAAAAATTCGGCTCTCTCTACAGAAATATAAGGATCATTTGAACTGGTAATAACAATCGATGGATATTTTAATTGATTCATGGGAATAGGAGCAAAGTTCCAAATTTCTTCAGGTGTGTGTTCTGACGATTCTACATCGGCGGGAGCAACGAGTAAAGCGCCGACGATTTTGCTAGTATCGTTTTGTTGTGACCAATGGGCTACTAAAGAAACTGCCAGACTGTGAGCCACAATAACAATGGGAGTTTCAATAGCTTTTATAGTTGTATCTAAATTGTGTAACCAATCCTTTATTTGCGGTTGGTTCCAATTATCCTGTACTACTTTTTTAGTATTTGGAAAATGCTGTAACCAACTGTCTTGCCAATGTCCTGCGGTCGAATCGCCTAATCCGGGAACTATTAATAAGGTATGTTTCATGTTGCTGTTAAATGCTAATAGAAATAAGTTTGATAAATTTTGGTCAGATTAAATAACTAAGAACTACACGACAACATAGAACAACCTACCTTGTTTCTTGCCCAATCAGGGCGTTTGGCGAACCATTTTTCTTGATCTTTTTGTTCAGAATATGGATTTTTAAGTAAATTGAAAAGTTCATCAATCATACTGTAATCTCCTTTATCGGCTGTATCGATAGCGAGTTGAGCCATGTAATTGCGCAGCACATATTTTGGATTAATAGCGTTCATTTTTTCTGCACGCTCTGCGTTGGATTCTTTTTCTAATTGCAAACGAAGGCTGTATTTCTCAAACCATTTATTCCAGGCTTCTGTAATTTCTGAAGCTTCTGAAATTGAACTATAAAAAGCATCTTGAATAAGCGAGATGCCTTGTTCTGTATATTCTTTTTGAAAACGACTTAGATTTCTATAGAAAATAGTCATATCGGTTTCTGTTAGATGCAAATTGTTTTCCAGTTCTTGAATTAAAGTTTGATCGTTTTCGTCTTGAGTGAAAAGACCAATTTTAGAACGCATCATATTTAAGTATTTGCTTTCGAAGGCAGTACCAAAATCGGCTAAAACAGCTTCTAATCCTTCTTTTTCTTCGATTAATGGAAATAAGGCATTGGCGAGTTGGTACAAATTCCAAAGTACAATATTGGGTTGGTTTCCGTAACGGTAACGTTTGTGTTGTGAATCGGTTGTATTTGGTGTCCAGCCATAATCATAGCCTTCCAGCCAACCGTAAGGACCATAATCAATAGTTAATCCCAGAATTGACATATTATCGGTATTCATTACACCGTGTACAAAACCAACACGTTGCCAATGAATGGCCATTTCCAGACTGTTTTCAGCCACTTTTTTGAAAAATTGGAGATAGCTTTCTTTAGAAGGTGTACCTAATTCAGTATAAAAATGTTTGATGGTATAATCAACTAATTTTTTTAGTGTTTCAATATCATTGCGAACGGCTAGGATTTGGAAATTTCCAAAACGTAAAAAACTGGGTGCAATACGGCTAACGATAGCTCCTTTTTCGTAAGCGGGATTTCCATTATACAAAACATCTCTTAAAACTTCGTCTCCCGATAAGGCAAGAGATAAAGCTCGTGTAGTAGGAACGCCAAGATGAAACATGGCTTCGCTGCATAAATATTCCCGAATGGAAGAACGCAAAACGGCTAGTCCATCGGCAGTTCTAGAATAAGGTGTTTTTCCAGCTCCTTTAAGTTGGATTGCCCAACGCTGATTATTATGAACGATTTCGGTTAAATTAATAGCGCGACCATCTCCGAGTTGTCCTGCCCAGTTTCCAAATTGATGTCCGCCATAACACATAGCATAAGGCTTTGTATCCGCTAAAATTTCGTTTCCAGTGAAAACGTTTTTGAATTCGTCAGTTTGTGCGTCGGTTGCTGATAATCCTAAGTTTTCTAGCATTTCTGGTGAAACATGAAGAATTTGAGGATTGGCAGTTTTTGTAGGTGTTACCAATGAAAAACAAGCATTTTCGACCTGTCTTACGTAGTTTTCTGTAACAGGGTCGGCGGGTAATTCTTTGTTGAAAGTATCTTGAATGTTGAGTTTCATTTGTATTGGTAATTGATTATTTAACAAAGTTACGAATATTAGTGTCACTTTTTTTTAAACCATATAACAAGGCATTCGTATTTGAAATTTTTTGCCAAGAATTACACAAATAAGCACAAATTACACTCTGTATTAATACAAATTATTAAAATAAATAGAATTTGTGTTATTCGATTTTAATATTCTAAATGGTATTAATAGGTGTAATTCGTGGCTAAAAATTTTAAAAGATAAGGTTCTTACTTTGCTGTTAAAAACAGACTAACATTTTCTAAATTAAACTATCTTTGCCAGCCGAACAATCGGAAGAAAAATTGCAGTATGAAGTTTGATTTATTAAAAAAAGACCCACTTTCTAAAGCTAGAGCAGGAAGTATTACCACAGATCACGGTGTAATTGAAACGCCTATCTTTATGCCTGTAGGCACTGTTGCCTCGGTAAAAGGAGTGCACCAGAGAGAACTAAAAAACGATATTAATCCTGATATTATTCTTGGAAATACCTATCATTTGTATCTGCGTCCGCAAACTAAAATTTTAGAAGCAGCGGGTGGTTTGCATAAATTTATGAATTGGGATCGTAATATTTTGACTGATTCTGGAGGATATCAAGTGTATTCTCTTTCGAATAATAGAAAAATTAAGGAAGAAGGAGTAAAGTTCAAATCGCATATTGATGGTTCGTACCATTTTTTTTCTCCAGAAAGTGTAATGGAAATTCAGCGTACTATTGGGGCTGATATTATTATGGCTTTTGACGAATGTACGCCTTATCCTTGCGATTATAGGTATGCACAGCGTTCGATGCACATGACACACCGTTGGTTGGATCGTTGTATCAATCATTTGGACAAAGTACCTGTAAAATATGGTTACGACCAAGCTTTTTTTCCAATTGTTCAGGGAAGTACTTATAAAGATTTAAGACGTCAATCGGCAGAATATATTGCGAATTCGAACCAAGTTGGAAATGCTATTGGCGGATTGTCTGTTGGTGAACCTGCAGAGGAAATGTATGCAATGACTGAGGTCGTTACTGAGATTTTACCAGAAGATAAACCAAGGTATTTAATGGGAGTAGGAACGCCTATTAATATTTTGGAAAATATTGCGTTAGGAATTGACATGTTTGATTGTGTGATGCCTACTCGTAATGCCAGAAACGGAATGTTGTTTACGGCTAATGGAACGATCAATATAAAAAACAAAAAATGGGAGGATGATTTTTCGCCAATTGACGAAATGGCAATTACATTTGTGGATACGGAATATTCAAAAGCATATTTGCGCCATCTTTTTGCTGCCAATGAATATTTAGGAAAGCAAATTGCTACGATTCATAATCTTGGTTTTTATATGTGGTTAGTGCGCGAAGCTAGAAAACATATTTTAGCTGGCGATTTTAGACCATGGAAAGAAATGATGGTAAAAAACATGAACCAACGTTTGTGAAAAAAGTTAGAAGTTGGGAGTTGGAGGTTATGCGTTAAGAAACTCCTAACTCCTAACCTCTAACCTCTAACCTCTAACTTAAAAATATGTTAACAATATTAGATAAGTATATCTTAAAAAGATATTTAGCCACTTTTGGGGCTATGTTGTTGATGTTTATTCCTATAGGAATTATCATAGATGTTTCGGAGAAGATTAATAAGATGATTGAAAATAAAATTCCATTAAAGGAAATTATTATCTATTACTATAATTTCACCATCTATTTTGCAAACTCGTTGTTTCCAATATTTCTGTTTTTATCTATTATTTGGTTTACATCAAAATTAGCTAACAATACCGAGATTATAGCCATATTAAGTTCGGGAATTTCGTTCACCCGTTTTTTAAAACCCTACATTATTGGTGCTTCTATAGTTTCTGTTTTGGTTTTATTGATGGGGTTTTATGTGGCTCCAAAAGCCAGTGAAGGATTCAATAATTTTCGATATATGTACTTAAGATCAGGTGGAAGAGAGCAAATGGTAGGAGATAATACCGATGTGTACAGACAACTGAATGATCATGAGTTTTTGTATGTAAGTAATTTTAATACTGCATCTAAAATGGCTTTTAATTTTTCTTTGGAAAGATTTGAAAAAGAGAAAATGATTTCTAAAATCACAGCCAGTAGGATTAAATGGAATGAAAAAGACAGTACCTATACTTTATATGATTATTCTAAAAGAACCGTTGGGAAATTAGGCGATAAGATTGAAGTTTTACCAGAAAAAAATGTAAAATTTAAATTTGAACTTGAAGATTTGACTCCCGTGGTTTATATAGCTGAGACATTACGACTTAATGAATTGATTGATTTTATTGACAAGGAAAAAAAGCGTGGTTCTTCGAATATTAATACCTACATGGTAGTTTTATATAAAAAATTTAGTGTTCCCGTTTCGGCATTTATCTTGACTATTATTGCCGTATCGGTTTCTTCTATGAAACGAAGAGGTGGAATGGGAATGAATTTAACCATAGGAATCGCTGTTGCTTTTGGATTTGTTTTTTTTGATAAAATATTCGGTGTGTTAGCCGAAAAATCTACTTTTTCTCCTTTGTTAGCAGTTTGGTTTTCTAATATTATTTTCGGAATTCTAGCTGTATTTTTACTACGCAATGCCAAACGATAGACTTAAAAGTTATCTCAATCTTCATCTGATAGTATTTATTTGGGGATTTACCGCCATTTTAGGGGCTTTGCTTACTATTGAAGCCGATGTGATAGTTTGGTACCGAATGCTTTTGGCTGCATTGTTTTTAGCGATTTATATTTTCTTTTCTAAAAAGTCATTTCGTGTTGCAGGAGATTCTTTACTCAAATTAACTTTTGTAGGTTTGTTAATTGCATTGCATTGGATTTTCTTTTTTTATGCCATACATGTATCTAATGTTTCTATCACTTTGTCTGTTTTTTCATTGGGTGCTTTTTTAGCTTCCTTGTTGGAACCGTTATTTTATGGTCGAAAAGTCCTTTGGTACGAAGTATTCTTTGGGTTAATCATCATTGTAGCATTAGCAATAATCATGCAGGTTGAAGTGGCTTATTTTGAAGGCATGGTGTTTGCTTTTGTTTCTATTGTATTAGGCGTTTTGTTTACGCTATATAATGGGAAATTAATTCAAAAGCACGATTCGGCAGTGATTACTTTTTATGAGTTTCTTGCAGGAGTATTATTTATAAGTTGTTATTTCATTGTAGAAAATAAGTTTACAATTGAATTTTTTAACGTTTCTTTCGATAATTGGGTTTTATTGTTTGTTTTGTCTTCTGTTTGTACCGCTTATGCTTTTACGGCATCGGTAAAAGTGATGAAACAATTGAGTCCATATACGGTAATGCTAACAACAAATCTAGAACCTGTTTACGGAATTGTTTTGGCGTATTTTATAATTGGAGAAAAAGAAAAAATGAGTGCTTCCTTTTATATTGGTGCTGTTGTCATCGTTTTAACAGTCATTCTAAATGGAATTTTAAAACACCAACGAGATAATAAAATAAAAGCAACTAATCCCACTTTGTAATCGATTTTACAGTAATTGATTGCAATCAAGTTAAAATGTCAAATTAAAAATAATAGATTCGAATAATAATATTTTTAGTTTGATTATCAGTAAGATGGGGTTTTTATGCGCTTTATAAATAAAATGTATTACACGTGGAATCTTTGCTGGTTAAGACTAAAATAAAAAATAAAAGGGTGTAAATGATTTAAAATTTTATATTTGCACTTCCAAATAAAATAATAACGCACAAATCCTATGGAATATTTAGATTTTGAGCTTCCAATAAAAGAACTTGAAGAACAGTTAAGTAAATGTCAAGTCATTGGAGAAGAATCAGATGTTGATGTTACAGCTACTTGTACTAAAATCAATGAAAAACTGATTGAAACTAAGAAGAATATTTATGAAAATCTTACCGCTTGGCAACGTGTGCAATTATCAAGGCATCCTAGCCGACCTTATACTTTAGATCATGTTAGAGGACTTTGTGGTGAGACTTTTTTAGAACTTCATGGAGACAGAGGTTTTAAGGATGACAAAGCCATGATAGGTGGTTTAGGGAAAATTGGTGGTCAATCTTTTATGATTATTGGTCAACAAAAAGGATACAATACTAAAACACGTCAGTATAGAAATTTTGGGATGGCTAATCCTGAAGGTTATCGTAAAGCGTTGCGATTGATGAAAATGGCGGAGAAGTTTGGAATCCCAGTAGTTACCTTAATTGATACTCCGGGAGCATATCCAGGTCTAGAAGCCGAAGAGCGTGGACAAGGTGAAGCTATTGCAAGAAATATTTACGAAATGGTTTTACTTAAAGTACCAATTATCACCATTATTGTAGGTGAAGGTGCTTCAGGCGGAGCATTAGGAATTGGTGTAGGAGACCGTGTTTACATGCTTGAAAATACTTGGTATTCGGTTATTTCTCCAGAGTCTTGTTCTTCTATTTTATGGAAAAGCTGGGAATACAAAGAAAGAGCTGCTGATGCTTTGAAATTGACTTCTGCCGACATGAAAAGACAAGAATTAATAGACGAAATTATTCCAGAACCGCTAGGTGGGGCACATTATGACAGAGCAACTACTTTTAAAACAGTTGAAGAATATATTTTAAAAGGATACAACGAATTGAAAGTTTTATCAACAGCTGATTTAATCGCTCAAAGAATGGATAAATACACTAAAATGGGAGAATTTAAAGAATAATTATCCTTTTTTAAGATATGATCCGTCTCGTGCTAAAACCTAGAACGAGACGGATTTTTTTTTGGTTATAAACAAAAAAATGCTAGTTATAAACATATTGTTGTAATAACTAAACTGCGTTTTTTTTAAAAAATATGTTACTTTCGTAGTATGGAAAATTTCAAGAATGTTAAGCCTGTAAAGGTGGATAAAACTACAATAATAAACTTAGAAAAAGGAAAACTGCCGCCGCAAGTGCTTGATTTAGAGGAAGCTGTTCTTGGGGCGATGATGATTGATAAAAAAGGAGTTGATGATGTTATTGATATCCTACAGCCCGACGCTTTCTATAAAGAATCCCATAAACATATTTTTGAGGCAATTGTTCAATTGTTTACAGAAACTCAACCTATTGATTTATTGACTGTCTCAGCACAGTTGAAAAAAAATGCAAAATTAGAGTTAGCAGGAGGCGATTTCTATTTAATCCAGCTAACGCAAAAAATATCTTCATCAGCACATATTGAATTTCACTCCAGGATTATTCTTCAAAAATATATTCAGCGCAGTTTGATTCGAATCTCTTCTGAAATTATCGAAGATTCCTATGATGAAACTACCGATGTTTTTGATTTATTAGACAAAGCCGAATCTAAACTTTACGAAGTTACACAAGGAAATATCAAGCGAAGTTCAGAAACTGCACAAAGTTTAGTTTTACAAGCTAAAAAACGTATTGAAGAAATTAGCAAACAAGAAGGTTTAAGTGGTGTTGAAACAGGTTTTACTAATTTAGATAAGCTTACTTCGGGATGGCAGCCAAGTGATTTAATTATTATTGCTGCGAGACCTGCAATGGGGAAAACTGCATTTGTATTATCGATGGCTAGAAATATGGCTATTGATTATGGACATCCAGTGGCATTATTCTCATTAGAGATGGCATCGGTACAGTTAATTACTCGTTTGATTTCGTCAGAAACAGGTTTGTCTTCGGAAAAATTACGTACAGGTAAATTAGAACCTCACGAATGGACGATGCTGAGTACAAAAGTGAAAGATTTAGAAAAAGCACCTTTGTATATTGATGATACACCTTCGCTATCTATTTTTGATTTGCGAGCAAAAGCGAGACGTTTGGTTTCGCAACATGGCATTAGAATTATTATTGTCGATTATTTACAGTTAATGACAGCTGGAGGAAATGGAAAAGGTGGAGGAAATAGAGAGCAGGAGATTTCTACTATTTCTCGAAATTTAAAAGCCTTGGCTAAAGAATTAAATGTTCCTGTAATTGCACTTTCTCAGTTATCGCGTGCTGTAGAAACGCGTGGTTCTAGTAAAAGGCCTTTGCTTTCTGACCTTCGTGAATCGGGAGCGATTGAGCAAGATGCCGATATTGTATCGTTTTTGTATCGTCCTGAATATTATAAAATTGACGAATGGGATGATGACGAAGCATCTCCTACAGCGGGACAAGCCGAAATTATGATTGCTAAACACCGTAATGGTGGTATTGAGAATGTTCGTTTAAAATTCATAGGTCATTTAGGTAAGTTTGATAACTTAGACGATTATGGTAGTGGTTATGATGCTGATTTACCATCATCAATGAATCAAGACGATAATTCTTTTATTACTAAAAACCTACCGTCTCCTCATGAAGCTTTTGGAAGTAATTTGAATGATGACGACGATGATGATATGCCGTTTTAAGATAAAAGCTTTATATTTGAAATAAAACATTCTAATGGTTTTCAGAAAAATAGCTTTTCTTACTATTGTCTTACTCTCTTTTTCGGTAAAGGCTTCTTTTATTTTGTTGCCAATGGATGAAAATTCGCAGCAAAATCATTTAAAAGCCTATGGAATCACCTATTGGTGTTTAGATAAAAAGTACAAGGCGAGTTGGTTACTTAATTATCGTGGAGGTTCATTTTTATTGCCAGATGCAACTGAAATTCGAAAAGAATGTCAAATTAGAGGAGTTAGTTTCGAAATACTTTCTGATAATGAAGAGCAGACTATTTTAAACGAAATTGCAAGTCCATCCCAAAATATGCAAAATGTAATTCTCGAAAAAGCACCAAAAATAGCTGTTTATACTCCAAAAGGAAAACAGCCTTGGGATGATGCAGTGACCTTGGTTTTAACTTATGCCGAAATTCCCTTTACCGCTATTTATGATGAAGAAGTTTTAAGTGATCAATTAATTCTTTATGATTGGTTGCATTTGCATCACGAAGATTTTACGGGACAATATGGTAAATTTTACGGTTCTTATCGAAATGTACCTTGGTATATCGAACAAAAAAAAGACGCTGAAAATCTCGCTTCAAAATTGGGCTATGCTAAAGTTTCGCAAGAAAAAGGAGCTGTTGCCAAGAAAATTAGAGATTTTGTTGTTGGGGGTGGGTTTATGTTTGCCATGTGTTCAGCAACAGATAGTTTTGATATTGCTTTATCAGCTGATGGAGTAGATATTTGCGAATCCATGTTTGATGG
Source organism: Flavobacterium zubiriense (assembly GCF_041729725.1). Classification (NCBI taxonomy): domain Bacteria; kingdom Pseudomonadati; phylum Bacteroidota; class Flavobacteriia; order Flavobacteriales; family Flavobacteriaceae; genus Flavobacterium; species Flavobacterium zubiriense. Next base: position 426,209 of record NZ_JBCFQL010000001.1, read on the forward strand.
CGATCCAAGCGAGGCTAATTATCAATCCAAACTTGATTATAATAATTCTTTTGCTTTTAAAGATTTTGTCTTAGAACGTAGACCCGAAAAATATGAGTTTTCAGATTTAGATATGACCGAAAAAAGAAATGTTCCCATGGAGAAAGATTATTTTACTCTTATGGAGTTTTCGGCTAAATGGGATCCAATTCCTTCTATGCTTTGTCAAAATCATACACAACTCGTAAAAGGATTTATGGGGCAAACCACCGCTTTTGATGCCAAATTAGTTAAATCGAATATTATAACTTTGGGAACTTGTGAGTTAAATGGTGAAGCAAGATACATTCATGGGCAAAAAGGAAAAGGAATGTTTTGTTTTTATGGAGGTCATGATCCCGAAGATTACCAACACAAGGTAGGAGATGCTCCAACCGTATTGGATTTACATCCTAATTCACCAGGATATCGATTGATTTTGAATAATGTTTTGTTTCCTGCTGCTAAAAAGAAAAAGCAAAAAACCTAGTATTGATTATTAATCGACTTTTAATTTATATTGAGTACCATTAATATCAGTTGCTATTATTCCGTTAGAATTAATATGTTCGCTAATAATTTCGATTTCTTTATTGTCATTTCCTTTTAAAACGCCAATTCCTATTTCATCTTCAAGATTTATAACTCCATTTACGTTTTTACCATTCTCATCTACTCCTTTAATTTGATGGTTGTATTTTTGATTGTTTGCTGAGGAATAATAGTAAAAATCGTTTAACTTGTAAATAGTTGATTTTTTTGTTTCCTGATTTTTTTCAAATTCTTTATCGTCTATCTCTTTATTAATACAAGAGGTTAAGTTTGTTAATAATCCTATTAAGATCAATTGTAAAAGAATTTTTATTTGAGTTCTCATAGTTGAATTATTTATTTTTTAACTATGTGTTTTTTATTAGTGATGAGTTTAAAATATAGATTAAAATTCAAATTTATAACTAATAAAAATGTGTTTTTTACGGAAAACCGTAAACGAACTGTTTTTTTTTGGAAGGAAATTAAATAATGTAACTAGTTAGTATGAGACTAATTTAGATTAATCCCGTATCTTTTGCTATAGCAATAAGATGGACGTTGTTGTTTGCTTTAAAGTAAGTTTTGAGTTTATTGAGTCGTTTTTCTATACTGCTATTCCCGTTTGGAAGCATTCCCGATTTTTTAAATTCGGTTGTAATTTCATTTATAATTAATCCTTTAGATAATAATGTTAATAGCGAAATATCATAAGCTTCAATTTCTATTATTGATTTTTCGGTTATTGAATTAGTAGTTGTGTGTGGTAGTAGTATTCTTGTGTTACCATTATAAACGCTTTGGATTGCTTTTTCTAATTCTTTAATACTATTTCGCCCTTTTATTACATACGCATTAATTTCTAAATTATTAAATAGAGAGTTTATTTTAAAAGATTTGTCTTCGATAGAAAATACAATTGTTTTAATAGTATGTTGTGTTTTTTTTACAGCAGCAATCAATTCTTCACCATTGACAAGCTTGTTTTCTCTATGATCTTGTTTAAAAGACAAGTCGCTTATTAGTAAGTCGAATGGTTCATTTTCAGCCTGCGCTTTTTTAATTCTAATATAGGCGTCATCACAATATTTTACGTGCTGAATATCAGTTATAGATAAGTTTTCTAAGGTTTGTATGATGGTTTGACTAATAGAATCTAAATCCTCGGCAATTAATACTTTTTTAAACATACTGATTTGTTTATATTGGGATAATCATATTTATTTTAACTCCATTACTTACTTTGCTATCAAAAGTAAAGTTTCCATTGATAGCTGTAATTCGATTTTCTACATTTTTAAGTCCATTTTTTTTAATATTTATTTCAATATTCATTCCTATTCCATTGTCAAAATAATTCAACAGAAGATTGTTTTCTTGCTTTTTGAATGAAACAATAGCTAAGTTACATTTACTATGTTTTTTCATGTTTACTAATAATTCTTGGAGTACCCGATAGATTGTGATTTTTTTAAAGTTAGTTATGTTTGACCAATCAATATTGTCTAAACCATTAATCATAACATTTACAGAATGATTTTTAAAACTATAAATCATTTCTTTTAAGTTCGCCTCAAAAAGATTTCCAGTTTCAATTAGGCTGTTTTCTCTCGAAATATTTCTTGCTGTCAAATAAATGCTGTCTAAATTCCCGAGTAATTTTTCGGTATTATTGGTAGAAGATAAATCCTGAGTTTCGGCAAAATTAATTGTTTGGAAAATATCGTTGGCTAATTCATCATGTAGTTTTTTTGCGATCCTAATTTCGGTATTATAAGCAGTTTGAAGTTTCTCTTTTTTATTTTTTTCAATTAAACAATAGAAAATAAATCCCAAAGTAATGGTTAAGATTACTAATGTAAAGGCTGTTATTATGTTTTTGTTTTTTTCTAATTCTTGTCGTAATTCTTTTTCGGCTTTTAGTTTAAGATTTTCTTCTTTTTCTTTTTTAGAATCGTATTTTAATTTAGCAAAATAGTTTTTTGCTTTTTGCCTAACCTTGGTAATGCTATCATTAAGATGGACGTAATTAAGAGAATGTTTTTTTAATTCTTCTCCAGTGCTGTTTTTAATTAAAAGACTTAAGGCTAGTAAGCGATCGTCTGGATTGTTATATTGTGTGCCCTTTTGATAAAGTAAATTAGCATATTTTACAGCTTTTTTTTTGTCATGTATCAGATAGTATTCATATAAATAATGGTAATTGCTTGTTAAATCATAATCGTCATCTGCTGTTGAATCCATATTATAATTCATTTCTAATGATTTGTTTAAATATATAATTGCATTTGGTTTACCAATTTTAAAATAGCAATATCCTATGTTGTTTAAAAGATTTGAATGGTAATATTTGTTTTTCTTTATTTCTGGATCTCTTAATATTGGTTCATATATATCTAATGCTTTTTTATAATCTTTTTTTCTGGAATAAGCGTAAGCAATATTAAGAACATCGGATAGTTTTTTTATTTTACTTACATTAAAAGATATTGCTTTTTTATGATAGTGTATTGCTTCATCGTAATTGTGTAAGTTAGAATAATTACTAGCTAGCATGCCATAGAATTTCCATTTATATCCATCGTGATCTGATTTGTCAACAAATGAAAGTGTTTCTACAATTGTACTTTCAGCACCAGAATAATCTCCTTGTAGCTGCTGAGATGTTATTAAAATAAACATCGTAGTAGTGTACTTTGTAAATTCCTTTTCAGGATTGATTATTAGTTTTGTCTTGTTGGCGTAGTAAAAGGCGCTGTCATATTTAGAATTGTCATAATAATCGTTGGCAAGTTTGTAGTATTGATTGACTTGTTTTGTTTTATAGGTATTGCCTTTTAAAACAACCTCTTCCTTTTTTTGACAGGAACAAAAGGTGAGGAGTAACAATAATATAGCTGTTATTTTGGATATTATTTTCTGAGAAATCATTTTACTAAAATACTATTTTTCTGTATAACTGAATTACTGAAAAGTCAAATAATTGCTTTTTTTGAAACTATCATATAACAAAAAACCTCATTCTTTCGAATGAGGTTTCGTTATAAGTAAGTAATCCTAAATTGAGTTGATAAAACGTTTATTTTACTTTGTTAAGTACAGCTTTGAAAGCTTCTGGGTGGTTCATAGCTAAATCAGCAAGAACTTTTCTGTTCAATTCGATTCCGTTAGCTTTTACTTTCCCCATGAATTGAGAATAAGACATTCCTTCTAAACGAGCTCCAGCGTTGATACGTTGAATCCATAAAGCACGGAAATTTCTTTTGTTCACTTTTCTATCACGGTATGCATAGCACATTGCTTTTTCTACCGCATTCTTTGCAACTGTCCAAACGTTTTTACGTCTACCAAAGAATCCTTTGGCTTGCTTCATTATTTTTTTTCTTCTTGCTCTTTTAGCAACTGAATTTACCGATCTTGGCATAATTTTATTGTTTTTTTGTAGCAGGCGTCCCGAATTTAATCAAGAGAACTTAAGGCCATACTCCAAGGTTATTGAAATTGTTTTTAACCTAGAATCTAGTTGTGGGTTGTTGGTTGTCAGTTGTTGAGTATAGATCCATCAACTATCAACTGCCAACGATCAACTATTTAGATGATTCTTAATTGTTGTTTGATGCTTTTCATGTCTGTTTTGTGAACTAGCGCTGAGTGAGTCAATGCTAACTTACGTTTCTTAGATTTTTTAGTCAAGATGTGACTTTTAAAAGCGTGTTTTCTTTTAATCTTTCCAGAACCAGTAACTTTAAAACGTTTCTTGGCGCTAGATTTGGTTTTCATTTTAGGCATTTTTTCCTAGTGTTTTAATTTATTCTTACTTACTTATTTTTCCCCTCCCCAGCCCTCCCCGAAGGGGAGGAAGTGAGAATTTTATATTGTTTTTCCTCTTTTTTGTTCCCCTCCTTCGGAGGGGTTAGGGGAGGATTACTTCTTCTTCTTCGGAGCAATGAACATAATCATTCTCTTACCTTCAAGAACAGGCATAGCTTCTACTTTTCCAAATTCTTCTAAATCCGTAGCTAATCTTAATAATAAGATTTGACCTTGATCTTTATAAATAATAGAACGCCCTTTAAAGAAAACAAATGCTTTTAGTTTAGCACCTTCTTTTAAGAATTTTTCAGCGTTCTTTCTTTTAAACTCATAATCGTGCTCATCAGTTTGAGGACCAAAACGAATTTCTTTAACGACAACCTGTGAAGATTTCGCTTTTAGAACTTTTTCACGTTTCTTTTGCTCATAGACAAACTTTTTATAGTCCATGATTTTACAAACCGGTGGATCTGCATTTGGTGAAATTTCAACTAAATCCAGTTCAAACTCGTCCGCTAGTCTTAATGCTTCGGAAAGTTTAAAAACTCCAGGCTCAATGTTTTCACCTACAAGCCTTACTTCTTGCACTCCACGAATAAGATTGTTTATCCTGTGTGCATCTTTTTTTTCTACGCGAGGTTGGTAACCTCTGTTACTTCTTATTGCTATGACTTTATAATTTAAGTTAAACTGTAAATACTTTTAATGTTTTGTTTATTTCTTCAGTGACAATCGAAGCAAATTCTTCTATTGTCACGGTAATATTTCCTTTTCCTTCTTGACCATGTCGACGAATAGAAATGCTTCCATTTTTCTCTTCTTCTTCACCTACAATCAGCATGAATGGGATTTTTTGCATCTCAGCATCCCTAATTTTCTTACCAATGGTTTCGTTTCTGTTATCAATTAGCCCGCGAATTTCGTGATTTTCTAGCAAATCTAAAACTTTTTTAGCATAATTTTCATATTTCTCGCTTAAAGACAATATTATAGCCTGTTCTGGCATAAGCCAAAGCGGGAAATTTCCTGCTGTATGTTCTAGTAAGATGGCAATAAAACGTTCCATAGATCCAAAAGGAGCTCTGTGAATCATCACCGGACGATGCAATTCGTTGTCAGAACCTTTATAGGTTAGTTCGAAACGCTCAGGTAAGTTATAATCAACTTGGATAGTTCCTAGTTGCCATTGTCTTCCCAATGCATCTTTTACCATGAAATCTAATTTTGGCCCGTAAAAAGCAGCTTCGCCATATTCTACAACAGTGTTTAAACCCTTGTCAGCGGCAGCATTGATAATTGCATTTTCAGCTTTCTCCCAGTTTTCATCTGTACCAATGTATTTCTCTCTGTTCTCTTTATCTCTTAATGAAATTTGAGCAGTAAAATTTTCGAAACCTAATGAACCAAATACATAAAGCACAAGGTCAATTACTTTTTTGAATTCTTCATCTAATTGTTCTGGAGTACAAAAAATATGGGCGTCATCTTGAGTAAAACCACGTACGCGAGTTAAGCCGTGTAATTCTCCACTTTGTTCGTAGCGGTAAACGGTACCGAATTCAGCATAACGCTTAGGTAAATCTTTGTACGACCAAGGCCTTACGTTGTAGATTTCACAGTGGTGCGGACAGTTCATGGGTTTCAATAAAAACTCTTCGCCTTCCGCTGGAGTATTTATGGGTTGAAAACTATCAGCGCCGTATTTCGCATAGTGACCAGAAGTTACATACAATTCTTTTTGACCAATATGTGGGGTAACTACTTGTTCGTAACCTGCTTTTTTCTGAGCTTTTTTCAAGAATTGCTCTAATCGATCTCTTAAAGCAGCTCCTTTTGGTAACCATAAAGGCAAGCCTTGACCCACTTTTTGAGAGAAAGCAAACAATTCTAGTTCTTTTCCTAATTTACGGTGATCGCGACGTTTTGCTTCTTCAAGAAGTAAAAGATATTCCGTTAAATCTTTTTGTTTAGGGAAAGAAGTTCCGTAAACACGAGTCAACTGTTTGTTTTTTTCATCACCTCTCCAGTAAGCACCAGCAACACTCATTACTTTCATGGCTTTAATAAGTCCAGTATTTGGAATATGGCCTCCACGACATAAATCGGTAAAAGTATCGTGATCACAAAATGTGATTGTTCCGTCTTCTAGATTCGAAATCAATTCTGTTTTGTATACATTGTCCTTGTATAGTTCTAAAGCTTCTGCTTTAGTAACAGGGCGAAGTTTGAATTCATGTTTTCCTCTCGAAATTTCTAAAACGCGGTCTTCGATTTTCTTAAAATCTGCTTCAGTGATTTTTTGATCTTCAAAATCTACATCATAATAAAAACCGTTAGCGATTGCTGGACCAAGAGTTAATTTAATTCCTGGGTACATTTCTTCAAGAACCTGTGCCATCACGTGAGAAGTAGAGTGCCAAAAAGCTTTTTTGCCTTCTAAATCATTCCATGTATATAGTGTAAGACTGCCGTCCGTCGTTAAAGGAGTCACTGTTTCTATAGTTGTACCATTAAAAGAAGCCGAAATTACATTTCTTGCAAATCCTTCGCTAATGCTTTTAGCAACATCCATCGGAGTAGCGTCTGGCGCAAACTCTCTAACTGACCCATCGGGCAAAGTAATCTTAATCATTGTTAGTTTAATTTTGAGAATGCAAATATAGAGTATTAGAAAAATACATACAATATATATTATAGTATGTTTCTTGAAACCTATGTCTAAGAAAAAAGCGTACCTATTATAGGTATTG